>NZ_CP013232.1:3110960-3422056 GCF_001584145.1 Collimonas fungivorans
CTGTGGCGAACAGCGCCGTGCTCCCCCCGCCTCCATTATTGCGCCGGACCATAAGGGATTTGGCTCACGCGCTGCCCACCATGAACGAAGCCGAGCAAAGATTTGCATAGTTTGTTGAGGTCAAAAATAGGTTAATCTTGCCACACAAAAATTAACAAAGAAATATCAAATAGGAAGTAAAAACGAAAGACCGTTGCTGGCCGAACGCGGCCTCATATCGCATCATCAGATAAAAAATTCCTCTTTTGGATTGTCTTCTTCGAGCTCGCCGAAAACTAAAGTGACTTTTGCTCCCTTCATAAACGACAAAGCGCACAGGTCTTGCTTAATGAACGCAAATAGCTCCTTCGAAGATGGACCAGCAAAGATGCCTTCGGCATCACCGCCATCAATCGCCATATCATCGCCGAGGTACTCTCCTATTCCACATTCAACCATCGAAATGCGATACTTGGAGATGAACTCAGAGTACGGAATGATGTCGCGCATTCCATGCCTAAAGTAGATAACGAGATGTTCCATAGCCAATCTTTCCTATGTAAGTGAGAGGCAGCTATTGGCCGATTGTACGCGTTCAGCATTATGGCAGAAAGCGGCCATACGGCTTCGCGCGAAACGACGCCAGCATGACCGGCATAGACGGCTCTTGCTATATTTCGGTCTGTTCGGAAATTTCCAGAGCGTCATCTACTTCGATACCCAGGTAACGAACCGTGCTTTCCAGTTTCGTGTGGCCAAGCAAAAGCTGGACGGCACGTAGATTTTTTGTCCGCCTGTAGATCAATGTCGCTTTGGTTCGCCGCATGGTGTGCGTGCCATAGATTGTTGAATCGAGGCCGATGGCTGAAATCCACTGATGCACGATCCGGGCATACTGCCGCGTTGAAACATGGGGCGACTTCGTGAGACGGCTTGAAAATAGGTACTGCGACGGCATCAGGTTCGCCTTATTTATCCAAGCTGCGACCGCGGTTCTGGTTGGTTCCGTCAATTCAAATTGCACTGGCCGTTGGGTCTTCCGCTGCACGACCATCGTCCGGTTTAAAATCTGATTGCCGTGCATAACATCGCGAACACTTAGATTGACGAGATCACAGCCGCGCAACTTGCTGTCGATTGCAAGGTTGAACATCGCCAGGTCTCGAATTTGCTGGCTGTTTTGAAGGTGGATTCGGATTGCCCAGATATCCTTTGGCTTGAGTGGCGGCTTTTGCCCGATCAGCTTGCCTTTGTTCCAGGGTTCCCGAGTGTGAGTTGATTCCATGTCGGACTCCTTCGTGGTTGGTCGAAGTCTGATTGTGTTACTTTGTCTATGCCAGGATGTTATCTCGCGGAATGAATCCCCTGATGGCCGCTTTTTGGATTGATGCCGAATGCGTACAATCGGCCAATAGCGGTCCTTCAAGACCAATATCCAGTTTGGGGAAAAAACCGCCCACGCTGTCCATTTTTTTGCACTCAATTTAGGTGTTTATGGCGACAGGCAAGTTGAAATTGCTGGATGAGTATTTTGGGCAAGTCTATGGTTTGCCTTGCTGGGAATCGAGTACCGAGTTCACGTGTTGGCTAACTCTTAGGTTTGGGCAACCCACTATTGTCGTTCGTGACGGAAATCTGGAAAGCGACTCCGAACGTGGCAGGCGCCGCCGTGTAAGTGTTCGTGGAGATTTCCAACTATTTTTCGAGTTGGGGCAATGGGTATATTGTGAGAATGGACAAGAGCAGTTTCATGCGGGTCAATCTCGTGAGGATTTTAGCCGATTCGCGCAGCGATTGCAGTCGCAATGCTTGACGCGAGTTCGACTGGGAGAGCAACCAGCAGGAACAGTATTCGAATTCGACCTCGGCGGCCACCTGCTCGTATGGCCCGCAGCTGACGCCGAAGACAATGATTTATTATGGGAATTCTCCGTTCGCAATCGCCATTTGAGGATGCATTGCAATGGGGAGTTGGATACTTGGTCATCAAAAGTTCCAGGAGAGGGCGACGTTGACGCAAAATGCTAGACCAACGTGCCATACCGGCCATAAGCAGTCGTTTCACTCGATATACCGCGTTTAAGAGATTTTCTACCCGAAGGGATTTACATGTTGGAACTTGTCGCCTGTTCAGTCTGTGGTGAACTGCATTCGCCTGATGAAATAGAACTCGCCTTCAAGCGCCCGGATGCGATTGCAGCACTTTCGGCGATTGACAGAGAAAAGTTCTGTAAAGAGACTGAAGACCTCTGCGCAATATGGGGCGAAGACGACGATTCGCATCGTTTTTTTGTGCGAGGCTTATTGCCGATAAAAGTTGTGGCTCGGTCTACCCCTTATAACATCGGTGCGTGGATAGAGGTATCCAAAGAGGTCTTTAGTAGAATTAATGAGCTTTGGGACAGCGACAGCCAACTTCACGAGCCGCCATTTACCGGAAAACTAGCCAACGAAATTCCAACTAGGTCTGGCTCACTCGAATTGAATGGGCACATCCAACTAACCGGGTTGACTACGCGCCCCAATTTCATGATTTCTGATGCAGAATCGACCTTATTTGCCGACCAACAATTGGGCGTTACTGAACACCAAGCGGCAGAGTACCGGAAATAATTATCCCTGTTAATGCGTTAGGCAGCAGCCGGCCAATAGCAGACTTTCAAAAGAGCTTGAGATATCGCGTGATGCCAGACAATTTGTAGACTGGGAGGACAGATTTGGTTGAATCAAAAGGCGTAGATACCGATGGATTCATCCGTGCCATATCGTGTAGACCAATCCAGCCCGCCTTCCAAACGGCGGTTGATAATCTGTGCGAAATGCTGCTTGATTGCTTGGGACCGTTGATTGACAGCGTGTACTTATACGGCAGCGTCGCGAGGGGTGATGCTAAAGCTGGAAAATCAGACTTGGACGTCACGTTAATTTTGATTCGCGAGCCTACTTTACAAGAGTCCCAAGCTATTGAGTCTGTACGCCTTGCATTAGAAAGTCGACATTCCGAAGTTACAAAGATTGACTTCGATATTGGGTGTCTCGCGGACGTCAATGCTCCTGAAAATCTCTACAAATGGGGTTTCTGGTTAAAACATCATTGCCGATGCGTCTACGGTAATGATCTTGCGAATCAATTCGCTCTATTTCGGCCATCCAGACTAATTGCGAGAGCGGTGAATGGGGATTTTGCTGATGTGTTAGCTGCTTACGCGCAACGCATAGAAGCTGAGAAGAACGTCCTTTTGATCGAACGTCTCAAGAGAGCGGCATCAAGGAAACTTATTCGCTCAACCAACGTACTTCGTTCCGTAGAGGCGCTATCGTGGCCCGAATCACTCGAGGATCATGTCGATCATTTTCTAGTGACATACCCAGAAATGAGGCCTCAGATTACCTATTTCCTTTTCGGGGAGCAAATGTTGGGTGGCGACCAGGATGATTTCGTCGAACGGTTACGAATTTTTTCGACATGGATGCAACTGCAGATCTGAAATATGGTTCGCCTTAGCCTTTACAGGCAAATATTCATCGCGATAGTCGGTAACCGGCCAATAACGGAACTTCAGCTCGCTATTCCATTTTATCCATGGCAGGATGAACGTAAATTAACTGTTGAACTATGTCTCAATTAGAACCCGACGCAGCAGCTTGGAAAGAACTACGTCGTCGAGAATGGCTCGTCGTTGGGCTCTGGTTGGGGTTCCTACCCGGTGTGGCAAGTATTGCCTGGATACTGTCGTTCGTAACGACCGCCGAAGGTCCACTAATAACAGTCGCTTTCGCATGGTTGCTAGCCTTTGCCGTGGCGGGGCTACGCGTTGCATTCTTCCGCTGCCCTCGTTGCAATGGCTTCTTCTACATGAATAAGTGGTTCATCACCACGTTAGGTCGTAAGTGCCCTCACTGCGGCATTCATCGATACGTGAGCAATAAGAAGAATGGGTGCCAATAATTCCTCTGGCAATGTCCGCTTTTAGCAACGCTGAATGTCTCTTAAGGGTCGGGTCCGGTCTCTCAAAATTGATAAACCGGCCATTCAAGAAAGTAACTCCAAAGTATTTGTCGTTTGAATCGCCGAACGACGGCTATGCGAAGTGGGACCGCCGCTCAGAATTGCATCTGAGGACGGCCAATACCGTCGACACTAGTAACAGCGTTATGGAAAATCAATGTCCGCAACCGCTGCGTTGCAGACGTTAATGAGTCTGGCTAACTGGCCGTTCCGGGTCGTGAGCCGTCTGTCAGGCTTCTGGAAACCAGCCGCTCGTTGATAAAATCCCGCAAACGGCAAGTCTACTCACCTAAGCAGCCGCTCATTCCAATATAGATGCAGAACGCATTTTGCATACACCGTTTGACATTCCATCTAAGCCCATTGACCGCAACCAGTCTGAAGCGGCCGGTCAACAGGGGATGCTCGACCGGAGGCAATTGGCCGTTGGCGGGCGGATGAAACTCTAACTCATCTGACAGCTCGTGTCTGGTCAAGTCTGAGCTAATACACTTTAAGCATGGAGTGCTCGATCAAAACTACCATTGTTTGAAAATGTAAGAAAATAGCCATATTTGCGCAAAATCTGGATATTAAATTACATTACTTAATCAAAATGTAAACTAACTAACCTGCCAATAATGGCCATTTCCTTTAATACAGGGCATTTTCGGTCAGTCATGCAACCTAAGACCCATCTATATTATCGCCATACGCCTTTTATATGGACTTGAGCCAGCATCCGGACGACATCCGGGTGATTGCGCAACGCATCAAGGACGCCGTACGCGAGGCTACCGGATTGTCATGTTCGATCGGCATCGCGCCAAACAAGCTGCTGGCCAAGATCAGCTCCGAGCTGGAAAAACCGAATGGCCTGACCGTGATCACCGAAGCCGATATCCCGTCACGCATCTGGCCGCTGGCGGCAAGGAAAATCAACGGCATCGGCCCCAAGGCGGCGGAAAAACTGACCGCGCTCGGCGTCAACACCATCGGCGAACTGGCAACCACCGATCCGGCCGTCCTCCAGGAAAATTTCGGCCGGACGTATAGCGAATGGCTGATGCGCGCCTCCCACGGCCTGGACGACCGCCCTGTCGTCACCAGTTCGGAAACCAAATCGATCAGCCGCGAAACGACTTTCGAGCGGGACCTGCACGCCAAGCTGGACCGCGACACGCTCACGCCCATATTCACGGACCTGTGCGTAAGGCTGGCAGGAGACCTGCAAAGAAAAGGCTATGTCACCCGCACGGTGGGGATCAAATTGCGCTTCTCCGACTTCCGTATCGTCACTCGGGACCTGACCATACCCGATGCTACGGACGATGCGACCGCGATCCGGCAGGCAGCGGGAGAATGCCTGCGTCGCGTCATGCTGGACAAGCGTTTGAGGCTGCTGGGCGTGCGGGCGACCGCCTTATCCAGGAAAGACGCCAGCGATAAATCCCTAGAGCTGACGCAGGGAGAATTGTTCAGCGGTGAGTAGCCTTGGCTCTCACCGTCTATTTTGCGACGTCCCTGTCGCCAGCCTTATTGGCGCAGTTCCTGGGTATCCAGCAAAGTGCGCTGCATCTTCACGAGCACATCTTCGGTGGCGCGTTTGCCTGCCAGCGAAAAATCCTTTTTGAATTCGTCATATTCAGCATGCCCTTCCCCCGCCACCTTTTTCGAGAAAAGCAAATTGCCGCTGGCATCATTTATGTCGCAAGTCATATCAACACTGAACTGGGTAGGCGGCCAGGTCAGCGCACTTGAGGAAGACGAGTTGGTGAGCAAATCAGGCGTAATAACGTAATCGATCTTGTTTTTTTCGATCGCGTCCTTGTCGTTTTTGGTGCTCAGCTTGGTGACGCTGGAAAACGTATTCGACAACATCTTGTAAAATCCCACTTCGATATCCCGGTAAGGGCTGTAAGTTACCTTGTCTCCTCCTCCGCCTGGCGTAGTCACTTCTTTGCTGCGCATCGTATCGGGGATGTAATACGCAACGTTTTTCTTGATGGGCTGATCGGTTGTGCTGAGTCCTATCTTGCTCACATCGGGATTGATGGTCAGAGGATGGGCGCATCCGACTAAAACGAAGGTAATGGCGGCGACGCTGAGTAGTTTTGTGATTTGCATTTTTTTAGTTGGTTTGGTTGTGCTCAGGCGCATCGGACTTATTTCAACGCATCAAGGAAAGCATTGTCTGCATATAGCGACGTCAGCAATTTCTGCACAAGATTCGAATACTCCTGAATCGCGCGCGGAATGGCGACAGCACCGGCAAAAGACGAAGGCCATTCCTGGCGAACGGATTTCACTTGATCGTATAGAATTTGTCCGCTTTTTTTCACAATGAAGCGCGCTTCTATTTCTCCGGAACCGGTGCTGAAGCCGGAAGCGTCGATATCATTTTTCATTAAGGTGCCTGACACTTCTACATCGGCATTCGGCGCAAATTTGTTGGCCAAGGAAAGCTCTTGCTTAAGAGCTTCCGCCAGGTACTTCGAATAAGAACTTTCGTAAGGAGAGCTCAGCATGCTTCCGCGCAGCGATATGGGGTTAACGTTTCCTTTATCCTTGCTGGAAGCGAAATCCCCAACTTTTGCCGTGTAATTGCCGGCATCCTTCAGCTTTTGTACGTTATCAATCGATGCGGAATATTGCGGCGCCATGAGCGAACACCCGGTCGTCAGGACAGCTGCGGATAAAGACAGAAGTACGGCACGAAAACAATGCATATTGAAACCCTCCCCTTTGCGTTAAAAAAACAGCGATATTATTTTTATGTATGACAACGACAGACATGGCTGCGCCAGCAACTAGCTGGAAAATACCGGCCGCTGCTCATTCTCGATTACTGGGTATGTTTTATGAAGAAGGTCGCATGAAAAATACGACTTCACCGGCATCCCTTGCCTGTTTTATTCTTATGTACAGTGACGCTCCCTGCAGCTCGCACTGCCTGCATCCGATTAAAGCAGCCGGATATTGTCGTGCGAAACACATTGCAAAATAGTAACCAGTTTTTAAAGCCTTAGCAAAATAAATATTTTGAATGGAGTTGCGCCGGATACTCTTGACGAATGTCCGAAAAACGACTGGAAACCAGCATTCCGAGCATGGACTATTTAGCCAGATACGGGTTTCATTTCCCGCTGACCACTTCTATGCAGTACAAGCCCCATGGACAAAGAGCGAAACGCTGGTTCAGCGGCTTTTGCGCCTGTTCGGCGATACGGTCGGCGTCGTAGATTGCGAAGATGGGACCAAAGCCGCCGATCGCCATCGGCTTGCCGTCGATATGCGTCGCCAGGATGTAGCCGTATTGCCGCAACTGGGCAAAACTCAGCTGCGGCATGTAGCCGTCGACCGAGTGAAACACGATCTGCGTCTCCGGCGCCTTGCTGGCTCCCAGTGCATCCAGCACATCGGCCAGGCGCGGACCGCGCAACTGGTGCGGTTTGCTGTCGTATTCGATGGTCGGATTGATGGTGACGGCAGGCAGCTTGGCCAGCGCGGCCAGGTCGAAGGCAAACGCGCGGGTGAACTGCACATTCTGCTTGTGCATCATCTGGTCGACCACCGGATCGACCGGGCCGCGGTTACTGCGCTCGATGGCGCCGGCAATCGTCAGCACCGCCGGTGCGGCCGTTTGTGCAGCGCTTTTGGCGGCGGCTGCCGCATAAGCCGGTACGGCGGATATTCCCAGGGCGCCGGCCAGCGAACCGGCGGCAGTCGACAGAAACTGGCGTTTTTTCATTCGAGGCTCCGCTAGAAAGAGGTTCGCTGGATGTTACACGAAGTTACGTGGGAATAGCGCAGCCGTTGTCAACCGAATATCTTCCGCGGCGTTTATAAGACATCCCGCTGCAAAAGGGATTGTGAAACCCAATCACCGGAAGGAATAAATATGAAAAAGCTATTTGGCATCGCCGCTCTCCTCCTCGCGCTGACACCGTTCGCGCAAGCCCAGAACTCAGGCGACCCGCTGGCCGGCCATCCCGATGCACGCAATGACCGCAGGGTTGAAACCTACAAGCAAGAACCTGTCAAGCATCACGGCAAAGTCGTGAAGAAACACCATCGCCGGGTTGAGCACAAAAAATAATTTGTAGTAAAGGGCAACCGGCTCACCGCGCGGGTGGGTCGGTACATGACAGGCAACACCATTCAAGACTGTATCGCCCCCCGATCCGCGCCCATACGGAGAGTCGGCTAGGCGGCGCTCTGGCCAAACATTTTGCACCGAAAACGCAGCAGCACCGTCAAGAATGCAAAGGCATGGAAGGGAGGACATGTAATCACTCCCTCCGGCTCGGCACGAAACTTATTGGAGCTTAAGAGAAAAGCCTGCTGTTACACCGCGCTCCTCCTGTCCCAACACCGATACATAGTAGTAATTCAGCACACCACCCATTTCCTCGCCGTTTGGGCCATAGAATCGACCGCTCAATTTTCCCCTTATGTCGTTTTTGCTGGTCGACGTCAAATCACAAGAAAACGTATTATTAGCAATATCGATGGTGGCCTCGCACGAGGCTATTGAGGCCGACGTGCCTGAGTCGATATCGTTCCAGGTGTCAATAAAAGAAGGCATTGATTTGGCTACCATACCCGGAATACTTGCTCGCACCTTGTGGGATTCGACGTCAACAGTCCATTTGATAGCTCCCGCCAAGATAGGACTGAAAGGAAAAAATACGCTATCTCCTTTCGTCATAGGAAATCCAGCAGTCATGCCAGCATAGTCGCCTGATCGAATTTGATTAAGACCTTGCCCAACGGTTTCGCTGCCAAAGGCAAAACTATTTGCAACAACTTGGACACCAAAAAAACTCATTTCCTGACCTACCGCTAGTCTCCAGATACCCATCCCCACATATCCATCGCCATCAGCAGGTGTAATCAGCAAGACTTCTCGCGGCTCCCCACGTCGCTGACCCCAACTATCCGGGCTGACGGAAAGATCATAACTTTTGCCAGATATTTTTTGCGATATGCTCGACAGCGGTATGACGCTTTCCTCGAAATTAGTAGTTAGTCGACTTGTTATATTGTGTCCGGCAATACCGAGCTGCGATACATAACCGCCCTTATTTTGGGTTTTAGCCAGCAATCGGAACGCGATGTCGCCAGATACATGATTGCTGATTCTGTTGAGTTCATTTCCATTGGAATCCGCTGCTATCAAAACGTTTTGGACTTTGGCAATCGGCCCCACCGGCATGTCTATCAATTTTGTGTAGCTGGCAGGATCCGGAATTGCCGTTACCGGTGGTGTCGTTACCGGTGGTGTCGTTACCGGTGGTGTCGTTACCGGCGGTGTCGTTACCGGTGGTGTCGTTACCGGCGGTGTCGTTACCGGTGGTGTCGTTACCGGTGGTGTCGTTACCGGCGGTGTCGTTACCGGTGGTGTCGATGATCCTCCCCCACTGTCGCCCCCTCCGCCGCAACCTGCAAGTATGATCGAACAGCAGATCGCCGGCAAAACCCCTTTTAAACTGCAATATCCCATATCCCTTTTTTCCCCATTTTTTTTATGACTAACCCATCTACCCATTGATGCAAGCCCACATTGCTCGAACTGAATCAGCTCGTACCAATACAAATTGGCAACATTCAATTACCAAATATATATGACATATTGACATTAAAAAAGTAACTCAGTGTATCGAAAAAACTGCAAGAAAAACCACGAGAAATATCCCTCAACCCAAGTAATGCCGCCATAGAAATATCTGTCTTCTGTGGCTTTGATTTATAAAGCGATTTTCTTGTAATTTTCGTCTTAATAATATTTATTGTAACTTATTGTATTATTTAATATTGACATACGGAAAAGAAATTTTCGGCTAATTGCCAGCAAAGCCTGATAACTTTCGGCCTGTTATGTTTAACTCATTCAATTTGGGTGAAACCAAGAATGCGAACCATTCTGGAGGACGATCAGTGGTAACGGATAGTGCGACTGCTCCAAGCAAGCCAGGCGATAGCTGCCGAAAAAGGAAAGTCGGAAAGTCGGGTTAGTACGGGGGCGAGGCAAGGTCTTGCAATGGCACATTGCCGCAATACCAAATTAAAAAATCAAACGTAAATTCGTCCTGCCCTATGTATCGCTGTCATTTCTTTCGACCTTCTTTATCGCTCTGCTCACGGTCGAATAATGTACGCCAAAATACTCGGCAATCTCCCGCAAAGTGTAATTTCCGGTAGCAAACGCCACCGCCATCGCCAGCCGAGGCTCATCGTACTGTTCACGGTAGCTTGATAGTGGCTGTGCTGTGGGATGGCGTTGAGTACGCGGGATTTCTGTAATTTCCTGGTCCGACAAATCCTGCATGCGCAGTAGGAATGCGTCGCTGCCAAGATAGATTTGCCCACGCAAGTTTTCCCAAATCTCGGGTAGGCCGATGCCAGCTCTGACAAAATCGATATATTTGACGACCGCTCTTTTTCGCTGACGACTGAACTGTCCCAGTATCCAATCCGTCTGCAACCACCCGGGAGGATCCTCCACTCCAAGCATCGCCGCATAAGAGCTCCAACGCCATTTGCCGACATCTTTAACCATACGTGCCCGCACGGGATTGAGTACTACATAGCGTGACAACTCAAGCAAATAACTGTCTTTTTCGATCAGGATGGCTTTGTAACGCCCTTGGAAAACATGACCTACTCTGCCATGCCGGCGGTTGAAGCTTTGAGTATAAACACCATTAAGTTGGCGCATGCCTTGCGACAAATTTGCTTCCGCCGTCTCCACTACGATGTGGTAATGGTTGGACATCTGGCACCAGGCATGACAAGTCCAGTTGAAGCGCCTGCAGACTTGTCCCAATATCTCCAGCCACAGTAATCGATCTTGATCATCGATATAGATATCTTCGCGCCTGTCGCCACGCGAAGTAACATGATAGACACCACCAGCAAGTTCTATTCTTAAAGGTCTGGACATAGTCCAATCATGTTAGAACATGAAATATGTCACTGCAAGACCTGACCCCGATCCTGTAAACACCGTTAAGTTGGCGCATGCCTTGCGACAAATTTGCTTCCGCCGTCTCCACTACGATGTGGTAATGGTTGGACATCTGGCACCAGGCATGACAAGTCCAGTTGAAGCGCCTGCAGACTTGTCCCAATATCTCCAGCCACAGTAATCGATCTTGATCATCGATATAGATATCTTCGCGCCTGTCGCCACGCGAAGTAACATGATAGACACCACCAGCAAGTTCTATTCTTAAAGGTCTGGACATAGTCCAATCATGTTAGAACATGAAATATGTCACTGCAAGACCTGACCCCGATCCTGTAAACACCGTTAAGTTGGCGCATGCCTTGCGACAAATTTGCTTCCGCCGTCTCCACTACGATGTGGTAATGGTTGGACATTTGGCACCAGGCATGACAAGTCCAGTTGAAGCGCCTGCAGACTTGCCCTAATATCCCCAGCCACAGTAATCGATCCTGATCGTCGACATAGATATCTTCGCGCCTGTCGCCACGCGAAGTAACATGATAGACGCCACCAGCAAGTTCTAATCTTAAAGGTCTGGACATAATCCAATCATGCTAGAACATGGCATATGTCATTGCAAGACCTCGTATATTGAACCTACCGCATCGCCATTGGATAATCAGGATGTCGAAGCGGTCGGGCAGAGTGATGCCGATTAGACTGAGTGCGGTTGAGCACGTGGGTCAGATAGGTGCCTCTGCCCGTTTCATTTTATAAGTCCGAACGGTATCTTGGGCCATCGCCTGGCGCGTAAGCCCGCATACGAGAAAGGTCAAAATGGAAACGGTGTGCGCAGTTGTTGGTATCGATGTGAGCAAGAAGAAGCTCGATATTGCCTTGCTGGTCAACGGCAAGACCAAGGCCAAGGTGGTGGATAATTCGGCCGAGGGATACAAATTACTCCTGGAGTGGTTAAGCAAGGCGAAAGTCGCTAAAGAAACGCTGCATGTCTGCATGGAGGCCACTGGGATTTACTATGAACCGGTGGCATTGGCGCTGCATGACGCAGCAATGAGCGTTAGCGTGGTCAATCCGGCCTGCATCAAAGGCTTCGGCCATAGTGAGAATATCCGCAACAAGAACGATACTGCCGATGCCGGACTCATTGCGCGCTATTGCGCTGCCATGAAGCCCGCGCCTTGGGTGCCGCCACCGCTGGAACAGCGCCAGTTGCGGGCTTGGTCGATGCGAGTACAAGCATTAAAGGATATTCGCCAACAGGAAGAAAACCGGCTTGAAGCGAACACCTTCACCGGTATGAGCGACGTCGCCGACCATGTGAAGCAACACATCGCCTGGCTAAGCGCTGAGATCAAAAAATTGGAGGGTGACATCGATGATCACATCGATCGACATCCCGGCCTCAAGCATGATGCCGAGCTCATCACGAGCATCCCAGGTATCGGCAGCACTACGGTGGCGAGGATCTTAGGCCAGTTGGGTGACATCCGGAGATTTGACAGCGCCAAGGCATTCGCCGCATTTCTCGGCGTAACCCCGAAACAACGCAGCTCCGGCACCTCCATCAAAGGTCGAACCATGATTAGCCGAGTTGGAAGCATGTCTATGCGGGCGGCGCTTTATATGCCTAGCTTAGTAGCATGTCGACACAACCCGCTACTACGTCGCTTTGCTGAGCGACTATTGGCCACCGGTATGGCAAAAAAAGCTGTAATCGGGGCCGTGATGCACAAAATGACACATCTGATTTACGGAGTGGTCCGTACTGGCAAGCCCTTCGATCCCAATTATTTAGCGAACGGGCTTGCTATTCAAGACGGTATCTGACCCCGATCCTCCCATGACCCCGATCCTCCCAGCTCTAAGCTATTTGCCCCAATAATTACATGTCATGTTGTTGATCAACAGGCTCAGAAATTACCGATATTGCCATTATTACTTGATCAGGATATTCGTCGAGATCACCATAGCCCGTGACCTCAAGCGCACCATACTCACTATCCGAATAGAACAATTCCTCAGCGTCGTCATAAACCAATTTTGCACATGGAAGCAAATCACAAACTTGATCACCCAAGCCAATATTTTCAGGTAACTTTCCACGATAAATATTTTTCGGCATGTCACCGTCCTTTAGCTTTTCGAAATGCCAAGCTTTAACGGAACGCACCTTTCCGTCACGAACAACAACCCCTAGCGCACGAGGATTCGCGCCAAGATGGTCAGGCGTATTAAAATACAAACGCCAATTCGTTAAATCCTTGTCATGAACGCTGAATAAATAAATTTCATCAGCATTCGAATTACTCTTCATCAATTGGAGAATTGGAGACATCTCAAATTGATATAAATTATTCGCACCATCAACCGCATACGTTGACAGCAAATCCAATAATTCACTAGCATCCATGCCCAATTCTATTCCAGCCATAGAAATGGATGGCACAATTGGAGCATTCCAGCTGATTACTCTACCTTTGAAATTTTTCATTACTTTCTCACCCATGTATTCGTTGCAGGGTTAAATACCACCTGCTGTCCTTGAGGATTTAGATAAACTGTATTTTTATCATATAACGGCATACCATTTGGCTTGAACGATGGAGCATAGCTATTAGGGTCGACAATTTTTATCTTACTACCATCGGTATTGGTCAACTTATAATATTGGCCCGTGTGCGTACTAACGTCACTCGCAGGGCTAAATTGCACTTCCTTAATACCGGTAGCACTATTTTCGACAGTAAATATTTGTGCGTTACCAGAGGAAGATGCATGCGGTGTCTTGGTCGTTACAGTAGCACCGTCCATAACGAAAGATTGCTTCAAATCGTCTAAGGATGACCCCCATACTCCCGATGGGTTCTCTGCAATGTTGCGCGGTATGCCTGCATCCATTGCCAAGCTTTCCCGCAAGCCAACTCGATTTGCCGCCGACGTTGCCGGCCCTGTGCTACTTGCCCCAGTTTGAGCGCGTCCCACCCCCATCAAGCCGCCCGTGGCTATGCCAGCAAACAATCCTCCGACCGCTTCAGGTTTCCCACTAATTAGGTCATTGAGCCCATCTCCGACTCCTTTCAAAACACCCAATGCTTTTTCACCATATGTTGCTTTTTCATCATAAACAATTTTTCCCAAACTTGATCTCGGCGCGCTCTGTGGAACCTCTTCAAATCGCATCGTTCCATTAGAATCAATTTTCAGCTGCGGCATTTCGCCCAACGCATCCCCTACAAACAACGCTGTTTCTTTTGCATATCCCCAAGCACCGTCAAGCATGCTACCAACATAGCCACCGACGGTGGATTTGTCTGGATTTCGTAAACTCATTGGATTGACATTTTTTTGCATCAACCCTGCTGAACCATTATCCGCCATCAACTCATATTCTGGCGCCGGCACATTCATTGATGCAGCCATATCAGCCATATCTCGGTCGGAGATACCATAGGGCGTCACAGGAATCACAACCCCATCTTTCCGCTCAACCACATCCTGTGCATAGGTTTTCTTGGTATTAGCTGCTGTCATCTGATCCACAATCGCATTACCAATAGTGCTAGCCATCACATCCTGCAAAATCCCCGACATCTGATTCTGAAGACTTCCGCCCGCACCACCGCACTGGCTCCACCTGCGGCAAGGCCGCTGACAATTTTCCCATATGTCTGATTTTTTCCAATCTCGGTTTGCCCCACGCTACTGCCAACCCCTTGGGCAATGGCGCTGGCAGCGACACCGCGCCAGTCGAAATGACTTTGCAAGCCGGTCGCCACTTCAACCCCCTGAGTGACTACACTGCTGACGGCACCTTGCGCAAAACCTCGCACAAAAGCGTCACTACCCGCCATCGGCATACCTTGGGTTACCCCTGCAGTTACTGCACCACCAACGGCGGCCATAGCCACCCCCTTCCAGTCAAAGCCGTTTTGCTCACCACCGGCAATCAGAACGACTTGTGACGCTGCAGCCCCTGCCGCGCCCGCCACCGCGCCCATTCCAACAGTTCCCCAGAATTCAGTTACATACGGGGTCGCGGTTCCCATTGACGCGTAAATTATTACGGCTGACACAACGATTGCCACCACCATGGCAAGAAATTGCACAAAACCGCCGCACCCGCCGCCCGACGACGAGGTGGGTGGCGGCGGCGGCAACGGTTCCGGCGGGAGGATCGGCATGGTGTCACCGATCGCTTGCCCTGCGTTATAGACCCGGAAGGTCGAAGACGTATTGTGGAAATTGCCGACTTTGTTAGGGACGGTCAGCACTTGCCCAGCTATCAAATGATCGCCGTTGGTCAGACCGTTGGCGTCGGCAATCAGGTACCACAAGGTAGAATCGCCCCATACAGCGCGGGCGATCGAGCTCAGCGTGTCGCCTTCCTTGCTGGTGTAGCTGCTGCCTGCTGTACCCGGATAGCTGGAGTTGATTGGCTGGTAGTTCTGGTCGAAATCCGCCGAAGCGACCGGTTTGCCGTAACGGAAGGCGCTGACCTGTTGCGTGCCGCGCTGCGCCATCTCTTCCGCATAGGAAATATTCGACGGGCCGTTGTTGCTGACGTCGCCTATCAGCTGGCCGTTCATGTAATAGTAACGCTGCGCCAGATTCAAGCGCCCGGCGCGCAAATCGTCGCGCCGCAGCACCTGTCCGTATTGATCGCTGGTGTAGGACAGGATCCGTGAAGTTAACGGATTGCCGATATCGACGCCCTTGTTGTCAGCTTCGTGCGCCTTGACCTGCTTCAGGTGGCCATTGACGTCGTACTGGAAATCCGACAGGCCGGTGCCCCAGCGCCAGGCATTGGGATTGGCCGGATCATTGCCGCGTATTTGTATCTTGCTCTGCTTGGCCTCGTCCCACCAGACATAACTGGTAACGGTATCGACCCCGGTGCCGGCCTGATTATTCGGATCATATTGGAAGGTGTGCGTGACTACGCCTTGATCCGCACCGGTATAGTGGCCGCTGCCGTCGTCCAGCCTGTAGTCGTACTTGGTCACCGAGGTGCTGGCGGCAGTTCCCACCGGGGTACTCACATTCGTTTCTCGTAATAACCGGTTATCGGCGTCAAACGTGCTGGTCTTGTTATACAGCACCGTGCTGCCGTCGGTAGCGTACTCATAATAATTTCCTATCCGGCCGAGCAAGTCGTTCACTCGGCGCGAACGCAGCACGCCATTGAACGCCACGTCCTCCAGGTATCCGTCCTTGGTATACTTGTAGGTCTCGCTATGGCCATCATTGCCATAGACGGCGCTGGTGCGCTGGCCGGCAAGGTCGTAGCCGATCTGGACGCCGGTTGTGCCAAGACCGATGGCGCCGTTGCTAAGCTGCCCCATGGTCACCACGAAACGGTTTTGCGTATCGTA
Source organism: Collimonas fungivorans (assembly GCF_001584145.1). Classification (NCBI taxonomy): domain Bacteria; kingdom Pseudomonadati; phylum Pseudomonadota; class Betaproteobacteria; order Burkholderiales; family Oxalobacteraceae; genus Collimonas; species Collimonas fungivorans. Next base: position 3,127,273 of record NZ_CP013232.1, read on the forward strand.
TTTGTACCAAAAATCTTGCGTGGCCGCGGCGCCGTTCATGCCGTCGGTATAGTTGCTCAGCACCCTGCGGCGATTGCCATTGGCATCGTATTGATAAAGAATGGCGGCCAGCGGATCGGTATAGGTCTTGACCCGATTCAACTCGTCATAAGTAATATCGGCCATCTGGTAGGTGATCCGGCTGCCTGGCGCATCTGCCGTGGTAAAGGATTCACGGGTCCTGTTGCCTTCCTTGTCATACTCGAAATACGAAAGCATGTTGAGCGCGTGGTCGGTAATGCTTTTGACATAGCCGTTGGCATAATAGCTATAGTCAACGCTTTGACCCGCGTTCGAGGTCTGGCTCTTCAGATGAGCGGCGGAATCATAGCTATACGTGACCACATGACCGCCAAAATCCTGATGGCTGGTCGTATGCTGGAAATAATCGGTCTTGTCGCTGGCGCTGCGCGAGCCGGTATAGCTGGTGGTTTTTAGCCAGCCGCCGGTCGGCAGGCCGCCGACGCCAAGGATGCTTTGATCATAGCTGTAGGTATAGGTAATTTCCTGGCCGCCGAAGCTGCGGGTGCGAGTCACTCGTCCGTCGGCATCGTAATCGGTGGTCTCACGCTGCTGCATGGCATTGGTGTGGCTGATGCGGTTGCCCAGCGTATCGTACGTATAACTATCTACCGACGACACTGCTGCCGCTCCGGGATTGCTGATGCTGCCGGCGTCGCGCGCAGGATGGGTGACTTGAATCAGCCGCCCTACCTGGTCGTAGACATTCGAGGTCACACGAGTCAACTCATCGGTAGCTTTGCGCAAATCGCCGAAAATGTCGTACTCGTTTTTCTTGCTGCTGCCGTCTGCATGGAACTCTTTTGTGACGTGAGCGCTGCCATCCGCCTGATTGCCGAATCCGGCAAGTTGCGCCTGTATATTCAGATTATTGTTAGCGTCACGTACGCCAACCAGCTGGCTCGATGCATCGTAGTAGTACTGAGTGGTCGGCGTGACGCGTACGATAGTACCGTTTTCCAGGGTCGCATCGGTTTCCGGCGCTTGTTTGCTGACCAGTTTCCCGGCAGTGTCATAAGCCAGCCTGACGACATGCTGCAGGCCGTCCTTCTCAGAAACGACTTCGCCAAAGGCGTTGTATGTCTGGCTGCGGTTAATAGCGGATTCGGTATTGATGCTGTCCGCAGGCCCTGTTTTGTTCAGGCCAGTGATGGCCCATCGCATCTGGCTTATCTCGCCGGTGCGATCGGCATTGATCTTCACCACCCCCTGTGCCCGTGGCACACCGCCAGACGAGACAATGATTTGACCGCTGGCGTCGAACAAATCGTAGACATATTCCAGCAACAAGGTACCGGCGCTTGGACGCAACCTGTCGACGTCCCACACATATTTTCCCGCACCGTCCTTGGTCAGGGTGACCGTACTGTAATCGCCGGTAGTACCGGCATTGCGATACTGCAGCACCAGTCGTATCGCGTTGTTTGCCGGCGGGGCAAATGTAATGGTGGCGGGTGCGATGTCTGTTACGGCCGGGCTGATTTCACCCTGGTTATCTCCAAGCCGCAACACACCGTTATGACCAGAGTTAACCAAGACACCGTTGCCATCAAACGTCTGGAAGCTGTAGTCAACAATGCTGCTGGCGAAACGATCTGCCGGCGCCAGGCTGCTGGCGTCCCAGTCGAACTGGTTATTTTGGTTCCACGTCAAGTTAGCGCTGCCGCTTGGCCCGCCGCGCACCGAATAGGTGACACGCATAGTGGCAGCATTGGCCGGCTGACTATGAAAGGAGACTTTTTGCGCGCTATCGCTGGACTTCTTCAATGCAGACGCATTACCAGCCGGATTGAATGTTCCATATACGCGATTGAGCATGGTTCCGGTTGCACCGGCGCCCGAATAGCTTTCGACATAATATTCATAGTCCCCGCTGAAACCGGAGACCGGCAATGTGAACCAGCCTGGCGAAGCGGGATTGAGTACCTGCGTGGCCCACCCTTCCCCTGTATTCGCATGTCGGTAAACAACCCGTGCTGACTGGGCATTCACCAATTGTTGCGTAATTTGCAGCGCCGTGGCGCCAGTGGACCAGCCTTCCCGGCTTAGATAAGCCTGACCGGTACCGCTGATGCCCATTGGCGTCTGGCTGATGCTTGGCGTCGTTTTGCTGGTGTTGAACAGCCCGGTTTCAGCGTTCAGAACATTTCCTGCAGTGTCCAGAGTGAAGTATTGCAATTCCCAGCTGCCTTCTCCCCAGCCGGTCCAGTCTACGAAATACTGGCCGCTCATGGGACCACCACCAAAATCCATGGTCATTTGGGTCGGCGTAAACTGTATCCATGCCGCAGACGAACCTGCTGGACGCATCATCGCAACTATACGGCTAGTTGACGGTGACTGGTTCGTGAACTGCATTAACTGCTGTGAGTAAGCAGTGGCGCTGGCGCTGACCTCATCGTTACCGGTAGTATTCAAATCGTGCGATAGCGCTCCCAGCGTGACGGAGGCCTGCACAATCACGCGCCGTCCTCCATTGACATCCTGATAGACGATAATCGGGAACGTCCCGCTTGGAAACGGCGCCGTATCCAGGCTGCAACCTATGGACTGGGCACTAGGTGCAACATTCCCATAGTCAACACCATTGATGAGAAGGTGCAGTTGTCCGCCACCGTAACGCGGGCCCGGTGGCAGCGAGACCATGGCTTGCGCCGCCCAATTTGCATACCAGGGCTTCTCGTCCCTGATCACCTCGCGTGCCTGTGAGATCGTGATGCCTGCCGAGCCAGCACTATTGATGGAAACGCCGCCTTGCCATTGCGGCGCGGTGGTTCCGACGGCAGTGTCGGCGCGGGTCGGCCCACAGTCACGAGACCGCTGCCTGCAAAATTAGTGCCTGTCTGCTGCGTCAGGAACTGCTCGATCGTGATCATGTTTTTTGCACTGCGCATGGTCGGCTGATAGGTTTCCGTCAGCTGATTGCGGCGGTCGTACACGCTTACCATCAGATGGATGCCGCCGCTATCGATGCCGGCTTGCGTGACCGGATCGCTAGAGCTTCCTTGGGTCAGGCTGGTGGCCATTATCTGATCCAGCGTCATATTGCGCAGATTGGCGCCGGCCGATTGAATCAATACTGTGGCGTTGCCGTTAGCGTCGTACAGATAGACCTTGGTGGCGCCGTCGCCGGAATTGGTCTTGGAAAGCAATCCTCGGTTGTCGTATTCAGCGAATTCTGCGTAACTGCCGTTGACACCCTTGCCGACGACTTCACCGTAGGCGTTATAACTAACTTGGTGGATGTCCCCGCTGCTCCATACACTCGCGTTTGGATCACCGTTGAGAGCCGACTTCAACTGCCGGGATATCTCGCGATTTGCCGCGTCATAGATAACCGTTGTAGCATCCAGCCGTTTCCCGCCATCGGAATTCTTGCTGATGACGCGCGCCTCTGTGATATTTCCCACCGCATCGGAATAATACTCATACCAGCCGTCGACGTTGAGCGTGGACTTGCGGCTCAAATGACCTGCAACATCATAGACAAAGTTGGTGACGCGGTCGTCCGCGCTGTTCTTGCCGCGTACGATCGATTGCTTGACGTTGCCCAGGCCGTCGTACAACGTGTCCGTTGTCGGCCGCACCAAGACGCCCTCGAAATCAATAAAACTGGCGCCTTGCGTTCGCGTCTGTCTACCCATCGCATCAAAAATCCAGTCGCTGACATCACCGTTGGCCTCGGTCTTTTCGGTGACATTGCCCAAGCCATCGTAGACATAGCGTGTGGTCGCAGCGCCGGTAGCGGTGACCAGCCCCCCGCTGCCGTTGATACTTGAAGAGACCAGATTAAGGCGGCTTTGCGTCAGCAGGCGATTCTGGCGGTCGTAGCTGGATATGGTGATGCGGTCGTCAGCGCTGACGCCGGCGTCTTTGATTAGCTGACTAACGTCCGATGTGACGCTCGCCGGAGTCGACAAGGCTTTGGCATAACGGTATTCCGTAGTGACACTGTCATTCTGATCGCGCGTCCAGACCGTCAGGTAGTGTTCGGCGTCGACTTGAGCGATTTTTTTACCGACCGCATTGTAATATGACAAGATCTGATTGCCCCTGCCATCGGTTTGCACGACCACATTCCCCATTGCATCGTACTGCTGGGACGTCAAAATCGAACCCGTGGAAATGCCCGCGACCACACCATTAACCGCCTGCTCCGCAATCGTGGCACCATCGACTCGCGTCGTTATCTGCCGATTGTTCTTGTCGTAGCTGTAATCCGTTTCTCTATAATTGCTCGGTTTGACTGCCGTAGGCAACGCGCTGCCCACCGGCAAGCCCACCACATCTCCATAGATTCGTGCGCTGACCATGTTGCTGGCAGCATCATATTTCCACTCGGACAAAGTACCCGCGGCACTCAGCTCTGCGACTTTGCGATTGGCGGCGTCGTAATACCAGCTAGTACGGTTACCATTGGCATCGGTATATGAAGTCTTGTTGCCCGCCGCATCATAGGTCCAATGTTGTTCAGGACGGGCAACCGACCATTGCCATACCTTATCATCGCGAATCGCGACTGCATCGCCGATTTGCGTGATCAGGCGGTTATTCTGATCGTAAATGTAGCTGGTGGTGCGTTGCTCCGGCAGCCCCGCTGCTTCAATCATTTGCGTACGGTTGCCGCGTGCATCGTAACTGTATTGTTTCACCACCGGCACCAGCACCCCGGCGCTATTACGCGAAGTGATCGGCAGGGTTTCGCTCAGCAGCAGGCCGCGGCCGTCGTAAGTGCTGATAGTGACACCTTCGACCTTGTTTTGATAACTGACGCGATTGCCAGCGCCGTCATAACCGAACAATTCGAATTTGCCTTCGGCATCGGTGCTTTTGACCAGGCGATCGTTCTGGTCGTATTCAAGTTTGGTAGGGGCATCAGCTGCACTGGTCGTCAAGGCGGGAGGAGCCGATACCGACAAAGTACCGCTGACTGGCGTCGCGTAACGTACTACCAGGCTTGGTTTACCCGATGCGGTATAGCTTGTCTGGGTGGCATATCCCAACGGATCGATCTGCAGCACGACCCGGTTGTCCTGATCGTAATAGAAATAACCTGCGTTACCCTTCGGATCGATGACCTTGACCGCATTGCCAAAAGCATCGTACTGGGTGGTTGTCACTGCATACTGCGGCGGTCCCGTGTCATCCACCCTATTGACAGGTACGGAAGTCGAGGTTTTTCTGCCGAGAGAATCGAACTGTTGCGTAGTGGTGTAGCCGCGTTCGTTGGTGATGCTGGTGGCGTTGCCCATGGCATCGTAGCCATAGCTGATGGTGCCGGCAGCAGCCGTGCCGGCGGCTTTGGTTTGCTGCATGAGCCGGCCAGCCGCATCGTACACATTGCGCGTCGCCTGGTCATCGGTGCCGAGCAAGACAGTGGGTGTCCAGGCGGATGGTCCGGTAGCATTGGCGGATATTTCTTCAAACTGCGCGCGGGTGGCGAACAGCCAGGAATCAGCTTGACCTGCGTCGGTGTTGTCCTTGCGTAAAATCAGGCGGGCACGAACTGCACCTGGCGGCGCCTTGCCAGCTGCATATACGCGCTTATAGCCATCTAATGTGCTGCCTCCAATACGCTCTTGGAGGGCATCTTGGGAATCCGCGTTGACTGGCGCGATACCCATTGGCTTGCCGTCGGCACCCCACCATTCGATGATGGCTTCCGTTGTGGCACGATGTGCGCCTACATATGCAGAAAAGCTGTAATTTTTTTCTGCATCTACATTAACAAATTGATAGATTTCCTGATAGCTATTAGTCGCATCCCTACCCGATTGATGCAAGTAAACAGTTTTTTCGCCAAAGACACTTTTGTTAACCGACCAGTCAGCGTTTAAATTAGCCCCTTTTTGATCCGCACTGACTCTCCAGTCGCCATAAGCCCAACCCAGCGGCACGCCATCGCTGCCGATATCGGCAAAACCAGAGTTAATCAATTGATTAACGCCGATCCCGGTGCCTGGGACTTGGCTGGTGCCATTTTGAGCTGCAGACTGTTCCGCCTTGCCTTGAACAAACCAGACGCTTGTATCCAGATTGTCAGCTGCCGTGGTGCCGAATTTGGCTGTATCCGAATCACCCTGCAGCACCACACCCCGTTGAACGCTGGTCACTGTGATATTGTCGTACAGCACCGCACTGCCAGCCGGGTGATAAGCACCATCGCGATCGCCGTAAACATAAGCCCACAACATGTCATCGTGTTTTAACGTCAGCGTTACCGTCATGGTCTGCCAGCCGTCATTGCCATAGACGGGCGCCGAAGCTACATAATTATCGTATGGCGTATCTCCGCCGGCATCCCCTAGAAATATACCTGCCGCGCTTTGCGCACCGGCCTTAAAACGCACCGACATGGTGACCGTGTCGCCACCTTTGAAGCTTCCCAGAGCCCGCGAGGCAGAACTGTTCGTGCCTGCGACATACGACACTTTTAAGCTGCTGCTCTGATTGGTCGCCAGCTGCGCCTGAATTTGCGCTGCAGTCAAGATGTCCGTAGTTTTATTAACACTGCGTACCTGACCGGCGTTGCCAATGGTCCATGATGCAGAACCGGCACTCATGTCTGCATTCGGATTCAACACTGCGCCGGTTGCAACATCAATCAGTTGGACATAATCGACTTCCATCGTCCGATTGGCGTCGGTGCTGGTATTGCCGTAGTAGTTATAAAGCAACAATGGAGATGCGCTTTTACTGCCCGTAAAAAATTTATGGGCGTCGTAAACTCCAGCCGAGGCGGTGTATTCACCGCTGATCACTCCCTCGAAGACTTGCCAGCCCATATCGGGCGTAAGCTTGACATTGTTTGCGCCAGCATAGGAGAAGTTTCCTCCGCTCAGGTTTGCTAAGGGTGTGCCATTGGCGTCTTTGGTAGTCACGCCCAGATAGAAACCACCCTCGCCGCTTACCTGGCGCACACGAGCGCGCACGATGTATTGTTTGCTTGTATCAATAGGCGCATAGACACTGCCATCCAGACGGCCGGCATCGTTGACAGGACTCGACAGCGACAGTGTCTTCCCATCCGTACCACCCGCGCCTGGCACAGCGATCGGCTTCGCGTATTTGATGGTTTGCGTTACCTGGCCATTGGCGTCGTAAATCTGCTGTGTGACCGCGCCTATGGCGTCGACGCTATAGATCTGCCGATTGGCGGCGTCATATACATTGCGGATTATCTTGTCGTCGGCGCCGCTCAAGATGGTCGGTGTCCAGGCCGACGGTGCGGTAGTTCCGGCCGCGATTTCTTCAAACTGCATGCGGGTGGCAAACACCCAGGAATCGGTTTGTCCTACATCGGTATTATCTTTACGCAGAATCAGGCGCGCGCGCACCGCTCCCGGTGGCGCAACACCCGACGCATACACACGCTTATACCCTTCCAGCATGCTGCCGCCGCTGAGCTGGTCTAGCGCGGTGTCCTGTGAAGCTGAATTGACAGGAGCGACGCTGATCGGCTGGCCGTTGGCGCCATACCATTGAATGAGGACCTCGCTGGTGGCGCGAGGTGCGCCGACGTAAGCTGAGAAGCTATAGTTCTTGCCAGCGGCTACATTAACGAACTGATATATTTCCTGATAGCTGTCGACCGGATCCCGGCCAATCTGGCGCATATAGAAAGTCTGCTCCCCGAAACTGGTCTTGTTGACCGACCAGTCAAGATTCAGATTGACGCCTTTGGCATTCGCGCTCGCTCGCCAGTCGCCATAGGACCATCCCAGCGGCACACCATCGCTGCCCATGCTGGAAAAGCCTGGGTTGATCAATTGATTTGTGCCGCTCGGGACGAGCGCAGTCAGGTCGATATTGGCCGTCAATGGCCCTTTCAGCGGTGTTACATAATCGGTCCGACGCACCACGTTATTGTTATTGTCGTAGACAATCTGGTTAACCGCACCGGCGGAATTGATCGTATAAGTCGGGCGATTGGCTCTGTCGTAAATATTGACGACATGGCCGTCATGCGCCGGATCAGCAACAGCTTTGAGTTGCAGTGCAATGTTCGCCAATGTCGCCGGTTGTCCTACCGGGATTGTCTTGACGTAGGTAATCCGTTCGATGCTATTGCCGTTGCCGTCGTAATGCTGCTCGACTACCGCGCCGTTGGCATCCACGATGTAAATCGCACGCCCCAAGGCATCGTAGGCAATTTGCGTTACCCTGTCGCGCGCTGCATCGATGGCTGGCGCCGGTACAGTTGCAGCATTTGCCTTGAGAGCGGCAAGATCGCTTGCGCCAAGACGCGTGGCATAAGCCAGACGCTTGATGACATTGCCATTAGCGTCATAGCTGTTCTGCGTCACGGCGCCGGTGGCGTCGATTATCCATGTCAAGCGGCCGTCGCGGTCGTAACGACGCAACTCTGTCGCATCCATTGCATTGTTCGCCAATCGCGGCTGGATATCGGCCGGCACGGGCGCCGTCGACAAACCACTGATGCTGATCGGTGTCGCGTATTTGGTGGTTTGCAGAACCTTGCCGTTGGCGTCGTACGTTGTCTGCGCAACATTGCCCTGGGCATCGATGACGAAGGTCAAACGGTCATTTGCGTCGTACACATAACGTGTCACATTGAGCCTCGGGTCAGTCACCGTGACTGCATTGCCTTTTTTGTCGTAACTGGTGCTGGTGGTCAGGTTCAAACCGCTCGGATCGACATGCTGCTCTACGCGGCGCCCCAGGTTATCGTAGACATATTGCGTTACCGTGCCGCCAGGGCTGGTGACGGTCAACACGTTGCCGCTGCCGTCGTAGCTATATCGCGTCGTCAGCTTCAAGCCGGCTGGATCGAGCGTCTGGCTGAGCACCTGTCCCTTCAGATTAAAGCTGATCTGCGTCGCCACGCCATTGGCGTCCGTCGTCACGACTTGCTGGCCCTTGGCGTCGTACTGGTATCGGGTAGTCAGGTTCAAGCCGTTCGGATCGACCTGGCGGGTGAGCACACGATTGGCCGCATCAAAGCTGAAGGCAGTGATCGTGCCCCGGGCATCGATGGTGCTGGTCAGACGATTGGCGTGATCGTAGGTGCTGCTGGTGGTCGTCGTCAGCGGCGCCGTCGTCGACAGCAGGTTGCCGTTCTTGTCATAGCTGTATTGCGTCACATTGCCCAGGCCGTCCGTGATGCTCTGCGTCTGGCCGTTGCGCGTCTTGACGGTCGTCACCTCCACGCCTTCCGGCGTGGTCAAAGTGGTGCTGCGCGCCGTCGTGTTGTAGCTGTAGCGCGTCACATTGCCCAGGCCGTCAGTCTGCGCCAGGGTGCGATTAAACGCGTCATACGTCGTTGAACGCTGCGCATTCAACGGATCCACCGTTTGCACGATTCGACCCAGGCGATCATAGCTCTGACTGCGGCCATTGCCGTTGGCATCCACGCTACGGATCACCCGCCCGAAGGCATCGTATTGGGTCGACGTGGTTGCGTTCATCCCCAGCGGGTCGGCGACAGACCCAATCAATAAACCGCGCCGGTCGTAGCTACTGGTTTGCGTCAAGGCGTGAGTCGCATCGATATTGGTGGTGCTGAAGACCCGCTCGCCAAAGGCATCGTAGCTATACGTGGTGATGTTCTTGAGTGCATCGGTGCTGGTCGCCAAAGTGCCATTGGCGTTGTACGTAAAACTGCTGGCACTATCCACGGTGCTGTTGCGCACGGCGTTCAGCGCGCTGGTCAATGCTGCGCTTACCAAGCCGCCGGTCAGGCCGCTGGTGCTGACCCGGGTACCGTATTGCACGGTTGCCGTCAGCTGGCCCAGGCCATTGTATTGTTTCTCCGACACCTCGCCCAAGGCGTTCACCGTCTGCGTCAGGCGATTGTCGACATCGTAGAAGAACAGGGTTTTATTGCCGTTCTGGTCGGTCGTGCTGGTGCGCCGCCCGGCAGCATCATAGGTATGGGTCAGGCCATAGCTGGTCCAGACGGCGTCGATTTGCGCCTGCGTCAGGCTGCCTGTCAGTTGCGCATTGCCTTCTCCCGTCAATTCTCCAATCAGCCGGCCTTGCACATCGTAGCGGGCACTGATAGCCCGAATGTCGCTGGCGCCTGCCGCGCTGATCGTCTGCGTCAAATGGCCAACACTGTCGTAGTTATATTGCGTTACGGTGCCTTCTGCATTGGTCTGCTGCTTGATGCGATTCAAGGCATCGTAGTCGGTCGTCGTCACGCGGTCATCGGCGCTGGAGACCGGGCGGAGATTGGCAATAGGCGTATTGGCGGTGACCGTTGCCGTTACCTTGTTGGCGTAACGCACGGTCTTTGTGACATTGCCATTGCCGTCGTAGACCTTCTCGGTCAGATAACCTTCGCCGTCGATTTCTCCGGCAATCTGCCCCTTGCCGTTTAACAGGAGCTGCGTGACGATATCGCCGGCGCTGGCCGTGGGCAGCAATTGCGCCAGCGTCCCGGCAGCGCGCAGGCTTGCATCGGTCTGCGTTGCATAGCCAACCCGGCTGGTCACATGGCCCGCGCTATCGTAACGCTGCTCTGTGAGATAGCCTTCCGCATCCAGCGTGGCGCGTAACAGCCCGTCGTTATCATAAAAACTGCGGCTGACGCGGTCGGCATTCGATGCGGTTGGCGCTATACTGCTTGCGCTCGGTGCACTACCCAGATTGCTTGTATCGATAAGGCTGGCATAACTGACGGTACTGACCAGGCGGGATGCGCCATCATAGCGATACTCACTCACCAGGCCGGGCTGGCCATCTACCGTCTTCGATAAACGATTTGCACTGTCATAGGCGCGCCAGGTCTTGTGGTCAGCGCTGCCCGCAGCAGGACGGATAGTCGCCAGTGTGGCCGCTGTCAGGTTGCCCGCCGCATTGGCCAGTTGGCTGATATCAATGGCTGTTGCATAGGCGATGGTTTGCGTCAGCTGGTCGTCTTTGTTATACACATATTCCGTCACGCTACCGTTGCCGTCGATATCAGCTACCTTGCGGCCGTCATCGTCGTACAGGATGAAGCTGCGCACGCCCGTCGGATCCTGCGTCATGCGCAGGCGGTCGTCGGCATCGTAGACATACAGCGTCGTGCCCAGCACCTGCCCGGCATTGCTTTGCTGGACACTAGTCAGGCGGCCAGCTTGATCGTAGGTGCTGATGGTGGCCAGCCCGTTGGCCTGCGTCACTGTGGTCTTGTGGTTAGCGTCGTCGTAGCTGGTGATGGTCAGCTGCTGCGCGGCATCCTTGCTGGTCAGGATCCGGCCCAGGCCATCATAGGTAACCTGGGTCAGTCCGTTTCGCCCATCGATCGTATTCAATAGTAATCCGGCCTGGTCATAAACATACTGGATCACCGTCTGGCTGCCATTGGTCACGCCATTACCTTGGGCATCGACCGCGCTCCAGCTGGAGGATGTCTGCAATTGCCCACGCGCATCGTAGACCATGTCCGTGCGGGTGATTTGCGTTTGATCCTGGTTACCCGCCCATGTGTTGAGTGTCGCTTCAGTGGGCGCATCAACAACAGCCAGATTCGCCACACCGTATGTGGTACTGGCATACTGAATGCTGCTGGTACGCTCGCCGTAGCTGTTGTAACGGTATTCGGTGACGCGTCCCTCCGCACTCACCACAAAACGCAGCCGGTTGTGATTGCTGCCGTCATAGATATAGCGTGTCGTCAGCGGCGTACCCGGCTGGCCCGCCCCGGCACCATCCGGATCCGGCACCAGATACGTCGTTTCCGTCACCAGCTGGTTATTGCCGTCATACGTTCGCGTCACCGTATTGCCGGCAGCGTCACGCTGCAGGACCTGGTTGCCGTTGCTGTCGTACTGCATGTCGATGGCATGCCCCTCGCCATCGACCACCTGGATCACGTCGCCAGTGGCGTTATAGCTGAAACTGGTGCTGGCAGCCACGCCGCCCACTGCCGGGGTCGTGATGCGGGTCAGCTGGCCGGCGCTGTCATAGTCGTACAGCGTCTTCAGGCCCAGCGGATCGATCACCGTGGTGCGGCCGCTGGCCGTATCGTAGCTATAGCTGGTGATATGAGTCAGACCGTCCTGCACGGTCGCGATCCTGTAATCGGCGCCGACCTGGACATAGGTAAAACTCTGGCTGCTGCCGTCGCTTTGCGTCACGCTGGCGATTCGTTTGCTACTACCGTCGTAGGTATAGGTCGTGCGGTAAACCTGGCTATCGGCGATCGCATTGTCGGCAGGTGTCAGGTCCAGCGTCACGGTCGACAGCCTGTTGCTGGCGTCGTAGCTGTAACGCACCCGGGTCAGGGTGTGGCCGTCGGCGGTCACCGTACGGATCTGGCTCAGGTTCGTGCCGTTATAGTCGTAATAAGTGGCTTCCCCTGCCGCGCCTACCACGCTGGCGAGCAGGCCGTTGGCGCCGTAGTTGTAAGTGATGGCATTGCCGTTGCTGTCAGTCGAGGACAGCAGCCGGCCGCTGCCTGCGCCGTCGTAGACGTCCTTGCTTCCCGTGCTGCCGCTGGTCCAGACCAGCTGGTTGTGGCCGGCGTCGACAGCGATCGTATCGTAGGCGCCGCTGCCGTCGGTGCTGACATACAGTTGCCTTGCGGAATCATACTGGTAGGTCGACTCGGAGCCGTCGCGCCCGGTGCGCACGATGCTGCTGCCGGCTGCGGACAGGCTGCCGCTGATCCGCAGCTGCTGGCTATAGACGCCGTTGGACCAGTTATCGCCGTTGTCGTCGGTGAACTTGCCTTGGCTGTTATAGGTCCGCAGCGCCGCAATATCGATACCGTGGTTGACCAGCAGGTCGTCGCGGTCCTGCAGCACCAGGTTGCCGCTGAAGACATTGACATAGGCCTGCTCGCCATTACGGCCCTGGGTAGCCACTCCTTGCGCGCCACGCTGGCCCAGCGTGTTCATCGAAGTCAAACTCACACCAAGGCTGTTGCCGCTGACGATCGCTACCATATCTCATCCTGTCTTCAGAAAGTATTGTGCGCAGTACCCAGAAATCTCAAAAAGCGATCCCTGACGCTGCTCCCTTCCAATACATCCTTGCTTTACAGAATTTGTTTAGCGTTTTCTAAAATATTTTTTACAGACTTCTTCTTAGCCCGCCAAAAAAATGTCATTTTTGCAAATGTTCCAGCAATTAGCAGGCCGCGCTAAACTTTTTGAGCGACAGCCGGATATATTGGATATACGGTCGCGGGCAAGCAGCGATGTCCTTACTCGACGGCTCAGATAGAGGTGGAAATCTCTGCATATATTGGGCAATTACCTGTTTGCCGTTTTACAATGAGAACAAGATTGAATCGGCATTGTATTTTTCGCAATATCGATCAAGACATAATCAACAGCAAGGAAGTCAATGAGCGCAATTCTTTCCCGATCCAGTCAAGCCAACTCCGAAGGCAGCAAGCGCCTTGACCGGTTGCTGGGTTTCTTGCATAGCGATCCGCAAAATGAAAACCTGCGCGCCGACGTCTTCGAACAGGCATTCAGCATCGGCAATGAAGAAGTCGCCGAACAGCAGATTGCGGTCGGCCTGGAGCTTGGCCGCGATCCCAACGCATGGCGCTTCCGCGAAGCGCATTTGCGGATGGCCCAAAGACGTTTTGAGGAAGCAGAGGATTTGCTGACCATATTGAAGCAGCAAATGGAACCGCTACCTGCAATCTCGCATAACCTGGCGTTCATCGCCGCGCTGCGCGGCGACTACCAGACATGCTTTGAGGAACTCGAGCCCTGGGCCAGTAAAGATCCAAGCATGGACGTTGATCCTTCCATACAGACGCTCTGGCTGAAAAGCCTGCATCATTTGAGCAAGCTAGAACTCGCCTTGCAATGGACCGACCAAAGACGGACTCTTGCCAAGCTGACGCCGGCAGCAATGGGCGTGGCGAGCCTGATCGCCATCGATGCCGAGCAAGCCGTCAAGGCGAAGGAACTGGCTGACCAGGCCCTGGCGGCCGGAGACGCCGGCCTCGAAACCTTGCTGGCCCGCGCAGCCGTGGCGCTGGCGGAACGCGATACCGCGGGCGCCCACCAATATCTGCTGCAGGCAATGCACAGGGAGCCGAACAACGGCCGCTGCTGGTCGACCTTGGGGCTGACGCAAATGCTCGAGATGAATATAGCAGCGGCTCGCCAAAGCTTGCAAAAGGCTGCCGCGCTGATGCCCGACCATATCGGGACCTGGCACAGCCTGGGCTGGGCCTGCTTGGTCGATAACGATATCGACGCGGCGCAACAGGCATTCGAAGCTGCCATGCAGCTTGACCGCAATTTTGGCGAAAGCCACGGCGCCCTGGCCATCATCGCGGCAATGCGCGGCGAGAGAGCCAGCGCTATCGAACAAATCAGGCGTGCTACCGGCTTGGATAAAGACAGCTTGTCGGCGGGTTATGCTCAAGCAGTCTTGAACGGCGAAACTGCCGATCCGCGGTCTTTGCAAAACGCCATGCACGGATTGTTCAGCACGCGCCTGGCGCCGATGGGCGAACCTATGCTGGACTTGCTGCCATCCCTGCCGGACATAAAAAAATAAACTATCCGGATTTGAGATCGCCCTTTCAGATCATGTGCACGCAGAATATTTTTCTGCCGCCACAGAGCAACGCTAAACCTTGAGAAATCATATGCAACCTTCATCTCCTCCACTTCATCCCCTGATGCAGCAGGCTATCAACGCCAGTCAGGCGAATGACAGCGATACCGCCCTGAACCTGCTTGAACAAGCCAGCCGGGAAGAGCCCGCGTCACCTCTGCCGCATTTTTTGACGGGTGCGGAACTGGCGCAACTGGGCAGAATGGCGGAAGCGGAGGCAGCATATGCCCGGGCCGTGGTGCTTGCGCCCGATTTTTCCATTGCCCGGTTCGAATTGGGCGTCCTGCAGTTCGTCACAACGCGGCCTGCTATCGCTCTGGTGACCTGGCAACCGTTGCTGGAATTGCCCGATACGGATCCGCTGAAGCTTTTTGTACTCGGTTATGCAGAGCTTATGCAGGATGCTTTCGATGGCGCCTTGCGTTATTTCGAACAAGGCATGGTCGCCAACACTACCAATCCCGCCTTGAATGGCAATATTCGGCTGCTGATCGCGGAAATTCACCGGACGCTTGGAACGCCTGCGCCCAATGCAACAACCGTCGCTGAGAAAACTGCGGATCAGGAGGAGCCAAGCGACAATCACTTCCTGCTATCCAACTACAATCAAAGCCGACTTCATTGATTCTGCGTCTGTCATTTGAAGAAGGAACGCTAGATGACCTCGATTAACGCCTCAGCACAGATCGCCGCCCTGATTCGCAGCCAGGTAGCTTCGCTGCGCAAACCGTCCGGCCCCGCCACCGCAAAAAAACAGACGAAGCAGGGACAGCTACAGGAGGAACGCGATATAGCCGGACTCATCGCGCAGCGGGTGCTGGTCATCGATCCGAATGAACCTCAGCGCGAGCGCAAGGCGTTCAGGATTTTCCTGGAATCGGTATTGCTTGCAGAGTTGGGCGACGAACTGATCAACGACCCGGCTTTTTATCAGATGGTTGAAGATGTGCAGCTACAGATGGAAAGCGATCCGGAACTTGCTTCGGCGATTTCCCAGGCAGCCAGGCTGCTGCTGGCGCCGCAGAAAAATAGCTGACGCAATACGATTTACGAATCGAAAAAACTCACCAAAATACATCGCTGGCCTTTTGTTCGCGCAAAGCGTTTCGCAAGGAACGTAGCGCCTTGCGATGAATCTGCGCAATGCGCCCGGCGCTGAGTTCGAGCGCCTCGGCAATTTCGCTGAACGAAATTCCCAGCAAATAATGACGTTGGATCACCAGCCGCTCCTGCTCCGAAAGATCATGCACCATGGCGCGTACCCGCTGCTGCAACTGCTTGAGCTCCAGGCCGCGATAAACCGGCATCATCTCGGTTGCAGTCTCGGCGCCGCTGTCGATCATGCCGGTGTCCGCCAACAGCCATGTCAACGCCAGCCCCACGCCGATTTGCGCCAGGTCGCGGAACAACTCGGTCGAGGTCTTGCTTGCCGCTTGCGCCGTTTCGTCGCCATCGAGGTTTTTTACCGCGGCAAGCCGCTCGCTCAATAGCCGCTGGCGCACCGCGATCTGCTGCTGTTTATCGGTAAGATGTTCGAGGCCGTTGAGAATCGCGCCGTGCATCCGGCGTGCAGCATATGTTTTAAACTGGGCGCCAAAACCCGGATCGTAGCGATCAATCGCCTCCATCATGCCGACCGATGCCAGCTGCATATACTCTGCAAATTCGATTTCGTCATGAAACCGTTTCGCATAGTATGAGGCAGCCACGGTTCGCGCATAAGGAAGATAATGGCGAGCCAGGCTTTCACGCGCAGCGCTGTCGCCACGTTCGCGCCAGCGTTGCCACAGCAAGGATTCTTCGTGATTTTCCATCGACCTGCCGGCCGCCTCGTCTTCCTGAGATTGCAGGTGGCTGCCAAACGGACGCGAAATACTCACGGCGGCGCCCGGTTATTCAGTGGAAGGAGCCAACCAGCGCCTTCAGGACCAGACTCCAGCCATCGATCAGCACAAACATCAGGATCTTGAGCGGCAACGCAATCGTGGTAGGCGGCATCATCATCATGCCCAACGCCATCAGGATGCTGGAAACAATCAGGTCGATCAGCAAAAACGGCAGGAAAATGACGAAGCCTATCTGGAAAGCCGCGCGCAATTCCGACAGCATGAAAGCAGGAATCAGCTGCACATTGCTGATGTCGTCCATATTGCGTGGGGCCTTGGCCTTCGACAGTTCCACCATCAGCGCCAGGTCCTGCTCACGCGTCTGCCGCACCATGAATTCTCGAATCGGCAGAATGCCTTTGTCGTAGGTGGTCTCCATCGACAGGCTTCCTTGCATGAATGGCTGGAAAGCGTCCTGGTTCACCTTTTCCAATACCGGCGACATGGTGATCATCGTCAAGAACAAGGCGAGTCCGATCAGCACCGTATTTGGCGGGGTCTCCTGCATGCCAATGGCATGACGCAGCATCGACAATACAATGATAATGCGCATGAATGCCGTCAAGGACATGAGCAGTGCCGGCAGAATCGCCAGCAACGTCATGCCAATCACTACGCGCATGGCCAGCGATGTATCGCTGGATTTGCCGGCAGCTCCGCCGTTAAAACGGATTTCGACTCCCGGCGCCGCAGTGCTGGCTTTTGAGGAAATAAACTTGGCTGCGGGGACAGAAGATTTGGAATCGGACAGCGAGTCCGATATGGTCGTGGCGCTCTGCGCGGTCCCGGCTTCCGCGTGTGCCAGGCCGAATGTTGCGCACAAAATGGTCGATATGCAAATGCGGAGAAGCATCAGGTAAAGAGCGCGCAGCATCAAGACGGGTCCCCTGATATGCGATCTTGAACCTGCGATGCGGCGCCGATGGCCGACGGCATATCCGCCAGCCGCACCACTCCCTGCTCACCGCATGCGACCAGCAGTTTGCCGCCTTCCCACTCAACGACATGCAAAGAGGAGCGGCCCGCCAGGCGCGTACTGGCAGTCACCTTGAGTTCGGCGCTCGGCGCTGGCGCCGGCAACCAGGCCAGCCACCGTGATTTATTCAGCTCACGGCCCTTGCGGCGCCAACCGGCGTAGATAAAACACAGCAATACGGCTGCCATCAAAAAAAACAGCAATATTCCGCCACCTGCCGGGAAATCGATGCCGCCTGCATCCTGCTTGAACGGCAAAGCGCTCGACGCAGCGACAGCACTGGCTTGCGCCAATACGGAACCCGGCAACAAGAATCCTGCGGCAAGCAGCAAAGGCCCAAAGGTCAGGCGTTGACCGCCGGGACGGCAGCGTACAATCTGATAAAACATGTTGCCTCAGGCTTTCAGCGGGATCGGCAGCTCGGTAATGCGCACCGCAAAGTGCTCATCCACCGCAACCAGCTGCCCACGCGCCACAACACGCCCTTCCAGCAGCAGATCGACCGCTTGTTCAACATGGCGATCCAGCCGTATTACTTGATGTTCTTTTGCATTCAGCAGTTCGCCCACGGTCATGACCGCTTCACCGACACACACGCTCAGGCGCGCCTTTATCTGATGCAAAGGATTCAAGGTTTCCACTACGCTCGCTTGCGACGAACGGTCGGCATTGTTCAGTTCACTCAAGGCAATGACTTGGGCGACAGGTGGGTGGTTTGCGAATGATTCACTCATTTTATTCATGTCAGACGATCGTTAAAATTAAAGGGCGGGCGCTTTACCTGAAAACTCATCTGCGGCAGCACGAAGCAGTTCAATTGCGCGCATTCCCTGTTGTTGTCCCACGTACGCGGTGCACAAGGGACGGCCGTCTTCCGCCAATACCTGCAAAGGCTGGTCAAGCCTGTGCGGCAACGGTATTACATCTCCTAGAACCAGTGCCTGCAAACTCCCCAGGTCAAGTTCAACTGCAGCCAGTTCAAGCCGCAAACTGGTGGTTTTCTTCTCGATCGCTTTATGCAAGGGAACCAGCGGAGCATCCTTGCCGACGTGCGTTTTCACCATCCTGTCGCCTGATCGCAACAATGCGGCAACGCGGGCAGGCCCGATGTGCAGCCTCAATGACAAGCCGTGCCAAGGCAGCGTAACGCGCACTGCACCCGACCATGCCAGCATATGATGAGACGGCAGCCTGTCGTCGATACCGCCATGTGAGCCAAACGGCAGCTGCGGATTGTCGCCCACCCCGCCCTGGTTATCTTGCGCTAGAGATGCGCGCAGCTCCTTGATGCAGTCACGCCAGGCCGTGCGAGCCAATTCTGCCGCAAGGCTGGGGCCATTTTTTGTTGAGGCAGACTGTTTCGCCGCAGTTCCAAGCAATATTGCCTGTAGGGACTCGCTGGAAACCGGGCCGATATCTATCCAAACCTGGAAATCAATTGACGCAGCGGAATCGCCGGCCCCAAGTTCTGGAAACAAGACTTGCCATTCGGTTTTTCCTGCAGCCGGACAACTATCCGCTTGGTGCGCCAGTACGCAACTGATTCCGATATCGTCGCTGTCTGCCAAAGACGGTGCAAGATCATCCAACCAGGCCGCGCGCCAGCGCTGCCTTGAAATATCGAGATGCTCCGCCAGTTGCAGGAGATCGGTTTCCGACCACCAGTGCATGGTGCGGAAATCTCGCCCTGCCTCTGTCCTCTGCGCATTTTCTTTAAGCGCATCCATCTATCATTTACCCTTCATTGAAAACAATTCCTGCAACATTTCATTGGCAGTGGTAATGACTTGCGATGACGATTGATAACCGCGCTGCATCACTACCAGGTCGCTAAATTCCTGCGACAGGTCGACATTCGATATTTCTATCTGTCCTGCCTGCACGTTGCCAAATCCATCCGCGCCAGCTTGTCCAAGCTGCCAGGCTTGCGCGCCAACGGCGTCAAACTGGTTATTTCCTACAGCAGTTACCGCATCGAGCGAATCGAAACGGCTGAGCGCCAGGCGCGCTGCGTTGCTGGTCTGGCCATTTGAATAAGTCAGCACCAGGTTGCCGGCGGTATCGAAAGTCGCTTTGCTCATGGCGCCAGGGCCATAACCGTCCTGCGATGCCACCGCCAATGTTGAAAGCGTGCCGCCGGCAAAGGAAGTCACATCGCCGCTGAAATCCAGGGTAATCGGAATCGGCGCCAGATTTCCCGCCTTATAGGTCATGGAAATTTTAGCTGTGGCCGGATCGGGCTTGCCGTCCTGGAATTTGATGGTGCCGCTTCCTACTACCTTGGTCCCATCCATCAGGTCGACGTTCCAGAAGCCGGGAATAGTCGGTGTCGTAGGGATGGTCGGTATCGACGGCAAGCCTGGTATGGAAGGCGTTCCTGGCGTCGTCGCGGTTACGCCGGTGAATTTCAGGCTCAGCGTGTGTTCGCCGCCGGCTGCATCGACCACCTTCACTCCGCTGACAGTCTGATCGGTGGTGCTGCTGGAAAGATTGCCGCTGAACTTGATCGAGGTGGTGGCCGCCCCGGCATGCACCTTTAGTCCCGTCAGGCTGATTTCTCCCAGTACGCCATTAGCGTCAAGGCCCAGTACCTTAGCGTTGTCGCTGCGGTTGACCAGGATCCCATCGTCATTGAATTTAAACTGGCCGGCGCGGGTGTAATGTATGTTTCCAGCTTCGTCTTTCAGGTTGAACAGTCCCAGGCCGTCAATCGCCACATCAAGATCGTTGCTGGTCTGCCGCAACTCTCCCTGACGAAAATTCAAGGTCGTCCCTTTGGTGTCGAGACCGTAACCGATCTGACCATAATTTCTTCCGTTGCTGCCGCTCCCCAGATTGCCGTTGGAATAGAACAGATCTGCAAATTGCAGAGTCGATCCCTTAAAGCCGGGAGTGTTCATGTTCGCCGTGTTATTGGCGATCACTTTCAAGCCGCGCGAATAACCCAGCAGCCCGGTCATACCGAGATAGATCGATTCAAGCATGGTGCAATCCTCCTAAAGATGCGAACGTTTCCACGATCACCGTACAGTGACAATCTGCGACAAGCTGATATTCGCCAAAGTCACCCCTGCCGTGGTTTGAATGGTCAGCTGGGGCGTATCGCCACTCAGCGCCAATGCTTTCACGGTGCCTGTCACCGCGCCGCCGCTGGTATTGATATCCACAGTGCGGCCAAGCAAGCCGACTGATTGCAACGCTGACTGGGTCGATATCAGCTGATCCATCTTGCCGTTCAATTCCTGGCTCTGCTGGAGCGTGGTGAATTGCGCCATTTGGGCCATGAACTGCTGGTTGTCCATCGGTTTCAAGGGATCCTGATAAGTCAGCTGCGTCAGCAGCACTTTCAGGAAATCCTGCATGTTCAAGCCATTCGGCTGCAAATTACTGGAACCGCCTACTGCGTCGATTGCCATCACGCCTCCTGCGAATCAAAGTATGAATAAATAGGGGAAAAACCTGAAGTTGAAGATTTTCCCGGCTGTGATTGTTTGTGTATCGTTGTAGCTGTTTGCGTCGATTCCACCTGCCCTGCATCCGGCGCCATATAAACTGCTTGCCCGTTGCATGTTACCGAAAGCAGCCGCCCACCTTGTGCACTCAGCCAGGACCGGGACTCACGCACAATTTGCATAAGCTCCGAAGATGACAACGCTGCTTGCCCGTCGACACCCAGCCAGAGCTGGACATCTCGCCCGCTCCATTGCGCATGGACACGCAATGGCTGCCGCTGCTCATCAGAGGCGTTTGCGCCATCCAATGCCGAACCGGGAAGCAGCTGCTGACGGTCTTGGGTAACGCTATCAGGACGGGGCGCAAATCCCGTCCTGCTCGAGAGCGGCGAAGTCAGCGTCTGCCGCAGCTGTCGCAGCAAATCCTGCGGCAGCAGCTGCTCGCCAGCGACTGGCGCCTCGGCCTTGGAAGCGACTGCAAACTGCATCCGTGGCGCCAGCTGCGAACTTGAAAGTTCCACGGCCTTGGTAGAAACCGCTGTCTTTGCCTCGGATACGTCCACCGGTGAAACCAATTGCCTGGATTTCAGCTTTTCCCCGGGCGACGCCTTGCCGGCATCTGATATATCGGTTTGGCGATGCGCCGCCGCTGCCGGAGCCGGATGCTTTAACCAGTTTTGCATCTGCGCCCGCTCCATTTCCCGTTGCCACGCTGATTGCTGGGACGGGCCGTCAGCATCCTGGCGGTCCTGCTCTCGCGTCGTTCGAGCTGGCAACGGCAGCGCGGAAGCAGACACAGGAATCGAGGTCATATTTTTCCTTCCGATTTGGACATCGCTTGTATTTGCGATGCATTCGTACGTTCTTTCCAGACACTACGGGCAATCCAGTCGCGGTCCGCCTCGTTGCTCTGGCGGACTTGCTCGACAGCGATGTAGTCTTTCAGACAGTGCAGCCTATGCTGCTCCGTCAGTTCGAGGCGCTGCTGTTGCCGAATGCATTCCTGGCGAATCTCCTGGCGTCGTTCGAGCAATGACGATACACGCTGTTCCTGCTCCTGGATTTGACTAGCGCATTGCACCAGGTAGGCAATCGAACGCTGGTGCACAAGCGGATTCATGCGCAATTGCAATGCTTTTGAAATGTGCTCGGATTGCGCGGCCATTTGCCGCTTCAATTCGGCAAGATGTTCTTGTTCCATCAGCAATTCAGCCTGCACCGCAGCCAGTTTTCCCTGGAGGATATCCAGCTGCCATTGATATCGATGCTGAACTGACGCCAGCGGATATACGAATCCGCGTAAATCGGTAGCCATGCCGCCGCTCATGGTGTAACCCCAAACACCTGCATCAAGTTCCGCAGCGCTTCTTCACGCCGTATTCCGCCAAGATTCTGGCGCAGAAACTGCAGCAATTCCGGCTCTACGGCCAACGCGCGATCCAGCTCGGCATTGCTGCCGCGTTCATAAGCACCGATATCGACCATCTGCCGGTTACGTTCGAGCAGGGCCAGCATCTTGATGGCGTGTAGCGCTAACTGCCGCTGCTCAGGCGTGGTCAGATCAGGCATCAGGCGGCTGGCGCTTTTCAGGACATCCAAGGCCGGATACTGGCCTTGATGCGCCAATTGCCGGGTAAGCACCAGATGGCCGTCAAGGATAGAGCGCAAGCTGTCCGAAATCGGCTCGTTCAAGTCGTCGCCCTCTACCAGCACTGTCAACAAGGCCGTGATCGCGCCGCCGGACGGCGCGGTGCCGCAACGCTCGCAAATTTCCGGCAGCTCGGCAAACACCGACGGCGTATAGCCGCGTGCGGTAGGCGGTTCGCCGGCAGACAAACCTATTTCACGCCTTGCCATGGCAAACCGGGTGATTGAATCCATGGTCAAAAGCACCTGCTTGCCCTCATCCCTGAAATGTTCGGCAATCGCAACCGCGGCATAAGCCGCACGCACTCGCGCCAACGCCGGCTGGTCTGAGGTGGCGACTACGACCACCGAGCGCTGCAACCCTTCGACACCCAATTGCTTGTCGATAAATTCGCGGACTTCACGTCCGCGTTCGCCAATCAATGAAATAACATTGACATCCGCCGTGACGTGCCTGGCGATCATTCCCAGCAGAGTGCTTTTGCCGACGCCGCTGCCCGAAAAAATTCCTACCCTTTGTCCCTGACCTATCGTCAGCAAGCTATCGATGCTGCGAATGCCGGTTTCCAGCACCTCGGTAATGCGAGGCCGCCGCATCGGATTAATCGGCAACCCTTTCAAACTGCGTCTGACGCTGGTGCCCGGATCAGGCAGACCGTCTAGCGCGTGGCCGAAGCCATCGATAACGCGTCCTAACAGAGAGTCACCGACGCCGATCTCTGTTCTGGAACCGTCAGCAACGACTTCGCAGCCGGCGGCAAGGCCTTGCACGGAGCCGTAAGGCATCAACGTGACTTGCCCCGATTTGATGCCCACTACTTCAGCCAGAATTCCAGTTCCTGGTACTGACCTGTCAGCAGGGTCTGCGCCTACGCCAGTGCCGCGCGGAAAAATCCGACAGATTTCACCGATGGCGACATCCGGTCCGCTGGCATTGATCGCCAGCCCGGTCAATTGACGCACATAGCCGATCTTTCTAGTCAGATCAGTCGCGCGCAAGGCCTCCAGGTAGGTCGCTCTCATGTCGACTATTCCTCCTGCCGATCGGGCAACGCGGACTGGGCGTTCGTTTTCAACACAGCCAGATCCGCCGCTGACGCCCCGGCAACAATTTCAGCCGAAGCCGATTGCCGTATGCGCAATAACAAATCGGTAAATTGCCTAAGCTGGGTTTCCAGGCGAGCATCCAGGGTTCCTTGCGGATAGTCGATCAGACAACCGCCCAGCGACACCTGGTTGTCTGACACACAGGACACTTCCCGGCCTGGCAGCAGAGGCGCAGCGTCTGCAATTAGCTGGTAGTCCCCCGGATGCAGCCGGATCACGATCTGCTCGCTGGAGCGCAACTGCGCCATGGCTTGTTTCACTGCCTGGCGCACGCCTTCAGAGGAGACGACTGTGCCTCCCAAGATACGGCACACAGACTCATGCGCCAGAGCGACCATATCGTCTTCCGCCCGCGCCAGGCAGTCGGCGATGCGCGCCGGGATGGTTTCCAGCAGACGGCCAAGCTGCGCCTCTTGCTTGCGCATGGTTTCCCGGGCGGCATCGATTGCCTGCTGCACAGACAGCGAATTCTCTTTCTCTGCAGCGGCAAGGCCTTCCAGGCGTCCGCTGCGGAATCCTTCTTCATGGCCGAGACGATTGCCGTCCGCCTGTCCTTGAAGCAAACCTTGCTGGTATCCTTCGTTCCTCGCTTGCTCCTGGATTTCAGCAAGAGAAGCCACCACCGATGTTTCGGGGATTTGGATACGCACCTCTGGTTTTCCTGCCGACGCCGACATCTCCGACGAAACATGCGGACGCGACAATACTCTTGGCAAAGGATGCAATTCAAGCCGATGCAAAACCTGAGAATTCGAGTCTTTATCCATTATCTGGCGCTTCGCTTAACGCTGGAAAACTGTCGGTGGAGCTTGAACGAAGTGACCATTTTTTTAACCAGCCCGGTCGACTGTCCAACCAAACCATTATTCGCCGCATGTGGCTGCTTCTGACCTTGCACAGGAATCGGCAACTGCGCCACGCGCGCGGCCACAGATTGCAACAAGACTTCCCGTAAGCGCGGCGGACAGGCGGAAAACGAGTGCGCCAGGCGCTCCACTTGCAAACGCCGTCCCGAACCAAGTTTTTCCAATAAACCGTCGCGCCATTTCCAGTCATGACAAGCCAGTAAACGCGCGATCAACTCCGCCGGCTCCTCGTTTAAAATTTGCGACAGCGCTGCCGGGCCCATATCCGCCAAATTTGCAATCGCGCTATCCACTGCATCAGCTCGGAGAATGTTCGCGCTACCGTTCAATTCGATATTTACCGATGCATCAGAATGCCTGCGAGTTGAAGCAGCCGGCACAATGCCGTCGGCAGCACGATTGAGCAATGCCCGGTCCGCCGGGATGCCTAGCGCAAGCAACTCATCCAGCATGGTTTTTAAAGTCGCCCGCATCTCGCCGTCCAGCTTGGCCAGCATCCAGTCGCGATCTGCCGCCGACATCGCGTGGAGCAGCAATGCCGTACGACGGAAGCCGATGGTATCGCTCACGTTTGCCCCTTTGCAGGCGCGCCAGTTGTCGCAGACGGTTCCTGCATCCAGGCGCGTATCTGCAACAAAACCGCTTCTCTTTGTTCTTCGGAAAGCGAGGTTGCGGCTGGTCCGGTTTTGCGGCGGCCGCTCCAGCCTGCTATACCGAAAACACCTGCCGCCACCAGCAACAGGGCCAGCAGGAGCACCAGTTGATTGGTCTTATCCGAAACGATCGAAGCTATACCGGCATTGACAGGCACAACAGCCCGGTCAGAATCTCCATGCGCGTCGCGCTCGTCGGCGCCGATGTGATTTCCTGCTAGAGCATCGCCAGCACCAAAGGAGTTCAAGGGTTGGACCACAACCGTATCGCCTCTTTCCCGCGATGCTCCTACTGCAGCCGCGACTACATTCTTGATACGCTCTACCTGCGCTTCATCCAGGGATTTGGGAACTACAGCAACCACCTGAATCCGTCGAATCGACCCTGGAACCGCGACCACCTGTTCGACCCGGCGACCTACCGAATATTCAATTTCACGTTGCGAACCGCCGCTTGCGCCACTTGAAAACTTGTTGTCCAAGGGAGCACCGCCGTCGCGCATGACTTCGCGCTCCCGAACTACGACACCGGTCGGCGTTTGCCCGTTTCTTCCTGGCGGCGACACCACATCTTCGGTAGTCGTGCGTACCTGATCCATGTTCAGGATTACATCTACGCTGGCAAGCGCCTGGCCGGCGCCAAAAGTCCGTTCGAGCACCTCATTGGCCTTGTGGCTGAGATAATTCTCGGTTTCCTTCTTCAACTCCAGGCGCGACGAAGTCGTATCGGCGCCGCCCTCACCCCGCGCCATATGGGTTAACGCCACTCCATGCTGATCCACAATCGTTACGTCAGCAACGGCAATTCCGGGGACCGCCGAAGAAACCAGGCGCTGAATGCCGCTTACCTGCTCGGAACGCAGTATCTTTCCTTCTTTCATCGTCAGCGTAATTGCCGCTGTGGGTGCATTGTTGCTGCGCTTGAACAACCCTTCTTCCGGCAGCGCAAGATGCACTCGGGCGGCCTGGATTTCCGACAAGGACAAGATGGTGCGAGTAATTTCTCCCTGCAGTGCACGTTGATAATTGATCTTCTGTGCAAATTCGGTCATGCCGAAATCTGTATTGTTAAAGAGCTCGAAACCTACGGTTCCGTGCAACGGCAATTCCTTGCTCATCAACTTCAGACGAGTCTGGTGAACGCTCTCCTTGTCCACCAGGATGGAGGCGCCGTTGTCCCCCAGTTTGTAAGGCACTTTCATGCGATCGAGCTCGGCCACCATGGCCGCCGCATCTTGCGGCGCAAGATCGGAGAACAGCACTTGATATTCTGTCCGCAACGACCAGATGCCAAATGCCAGGAAGGCGAGGATCAATAGCACACCCGTCACAAGTCCGATCCTTGCGGAGCGGCCCAAGGTTTTCCAGAAAGCGTCAATCACGATGCGCTCCGGCTACGAGAAAATTTCTGCGGTTTTTCATTAAACATTTCATCTCACACTGACATTTTCATTACATCCTGATAGGCTTCCAGCACCCGGTTCCGGACTTGCATCAACAACTGAAAAGACATGCGTGCTTCTTCCAGGTTAATCATCACCTGATGCAGATTCTGCACATCGCCGACGGCCAGTTTTTGCAGATCGGTCTGGGTCGACAGCAGTTTCTGGTTTACTTCGTCCAATCCCTTTGCGACCATCTGGCTGAATCCTCCCTGCTGTGCCGCGGCCGCCGAGCCGAGCGCAGGGTCGAGCATCGAAACATTCGCAACACTGGCAATACTGTCGATACTCATGCTTATCCTCCGATATCCAAAGCCTTGAGCGCCATTGTACGGGCAGCATTCATCGCCGCCACATTGGCCTCATAAGAACGCATCGCCGTCATCAGCGACACCATTTCCTTGGCCGGATCAACGCCAGGATAAGAAACAAAACCTTGAGCATTGGCAAATGGATGACCAGGTTCATATACCTGGCGCGGGCTGGCGCCCGACACTTCAACGCTTGCCACCGGCAGATCGCGGGCGAACTCGCTTGTTCCCTGCATTCCCTGGCTTATAAGCTGATTGAACATCCCCTGGTCAGCACTGCGCGCTATCACCTGCAAAGGCTGGAAATTCTTGCCGTCCGCACTTTGCACGGTCTGAGCATTGGCAAGATTGAGTGCCGCAACATCCACGCGCGTGCGTTCGACTGACATGCCGGCAGCGCTAATTGCAAAAGTATGTGTGTAATCCATCGGAATCTCCTATCGCTTGCCATCGCTGAACGCACTTTCCAAAATGGCAAAATGCTTGTTCAACCCTTTTGCCAGAACCTGATACTGCATCGTGTTTTGCGACAGCGCGGCAACCTCGGTATCCAGCTGGATCGGGCTCGTCTGCCCGCTGACGTTCTGCATCGCTTGCATTTGCAGCTTGACGCCTGCAATCGCAAACGGATCAATTCGTCCCTGCGTCCGCAAACCGCGACGAGCATCTTCCAGCTGCGCCTCGAAGCTGACCCCCTGCGGCACATAGCCAGTCGTATTGGCATTGGCAATATTTGCCGCAATCGCCTGTTGCCTCAGGCTTGCGGCATCCATTGCCAAACCAAGGATCGCCGTTGTTACCCCTTCCAGTCCTTGCGTCATCTGAACTCTCCCAAAATTTTCTATTCGGCTTACTGAACCACCAGCTCTGCATGCAGCGCACCCGCTGCCTTAATCGCACGCAGGATGGAGATGATGTCTCGTGTGTTGGTCTTCAACTTGGCCAGCGACTCCACCAGGTCCGCCACCGTATCGTTATTCGGCGCCAGATAGCCGGGACCGTTCTGTTCGTCGACGTCCACTCGGCTATTGGTGACAATCGCCGTGCGCACATCGGCTCCACCGCGGCCGATGACCAAAGGCTGCGACGCGGTATTTTGCGTAGCTATGGAGATTTTCAGGTCACCGTGGGAGATCGCGACTTTGGAAATGCGCACGTCGCCACCTGAAACAACAGTTCCGGTCCGTTCATTGATCACGACCTTGGCGCGCCGGTCCGGCTCGACCATCACGTTTTCGATTTGCGTAAGATAATTCACCAGCTGCTCGCGACTGGCATCCGGCACATGTATCTCGATGCCGGCGGCGTCACGCGCTTTGGCCAGGCCGGAGCCAAGTTGCCGGTTAATGGCTGCGGCTATCCTGGTGGCTGTAGTATAGTCTGGCTCGGCCAAGACGAAAGTGACGTTCTGGTCGGCATTGACTATCTGCGCAGTTACGCCAACCTCGACGGTCGCGCCGGACGGCACCGAACCGACAGTCGGGTGATTTTTCTGGACCACATTACCGTTGGCGTCATAACGGTAACCGCCGACCGACAGTGGCCCTTGCGCCAAGGCATATACACGGCCATTCGCCGCTTTGAGCGGCGTCATCAGCAAACTCCCGCCAACCAGGCTACGTGCATCACCCGCAGAAGTAACCGTGATGTCCAGCGTATCTCCTTCGCGCGCGAACGTAGGTAATGCAGCAGTCACCATCACCACTGCCACGTTACGGCTTTGCACCTGCTCTGGCGCAACCGTCAGATTGAACTGGGAAAACACGTTGGCCAATGCCTGCCGGGTAGTGCGATTGGTCGGTGAATCGCCGCTGCCGGCCAAACCCGTCACCACGCCATAACCGACCAGTGCGTTGTCGCGCCAGCCGCGCATGCGCCCCAGGTCCTTGACCCGGATGGAATCGGAATCGCGCGCCCATGCAGAAGGACTGCCGGCTAACAACACAGCGACAGCCATGACCAAGCTCACACAAGCCGACAATCGAGAGTGCGTCATCATTAAAACCCTAACCAGTCAACCACGCCGCGCCACCAGCTGCGCCTTTGCCGGTCCGACAAATCGCCTTCGCCTACATAAGTAATCTTGGCCTCGCTCAAACGGCTGGAAACAACCACATTGCCATCGGAAATATCCAGAGGCCGAACCCGGCCTTCCAGCTTGACGCTCTGTTGCTCTCCGTTGACCAGCAAGGCTTGCTCGCCGGCGATGCGCAAATCGCCGTTAGGCAAAATTTCAGTTACGGCGACCGTCAGCTGCGCAAGCAGCCTGCTGGCGCGCTGGGTCCGACCGCCGCCATCAAAGTCGCCGCCAATATTGATTCCACCGGTGATAGTCGGATTGCGGGTCAGGCTCAGATCCGCATTGATTCCGTTCTTCCGGCGCGTCGTGGTATCAGCGTTGGTCGTGGCGCTGGAATTTTCCAGAACCTGCACTGTCACCACGTCGCCAACACGAAATGCTTTATTGTCGCCCGCCAATGGGCGATACGAATTTTCCTGATACAAGCTTTCCGCCATTGCCGGAACACCTGCCAGCAACAGGAAGCCAAACCAGAAGCACACACCGAAACTACGCATATATTTCCTCATCGTTCAGTGATCTCCACCATTCCGGGACCGGCGACACGCGCCATGACCGAACTTGTTGCCGCTGCCGCTCTTACCCTGACCATCTGGCCGAGATATCCATCTTGCAGTGCCTCTACCCGCCCCTCCAGCGAGACCAGCCCGGCATGAGTACGCAAGGTAATCTGCTCCCCTCGCGTTACCGCCGGCGCCGGCTCCACCTGAGAGCGCAGAACGGGCTGCCCCTTGTTCACACTGCGGCGGATACGCCAGAGCGTACTATCGGCCTCGCTTTTAACCGCAACAGCATTTTCATGGGCAACATCAGCGACATCGACTTCGCGCCGTTCAAAATTTGCAGGATTGACTACGCTGCCTGCCGCCATGTCCTGCGATGCAACGTAACCATCTTGGTAGGCGCGCACCTCAAAGCTGACTGGGATGGAACGGGAAAATTCGCGATCTATCCAGATATCGACCCAGACCAGCATGCGCCTGCTCGGCAATCCTCCTTCGAGCAAAGGGCGCACTCGCAACTCAACGCTTCCCTGTGGCAAGGAAACATCACGCGGCTCGCTAATTTCGCTGACCTCGCTGCGCGCCACCCGCAATTTCAGCCAGCGCGACAACTCTTCACGCGCACTTTCAATCACCCTCTCGCCAGCAAGCGTTTGCTCAGAGGCAGAAATGAGCACACGCTCCGCTCCCGTCCACACAGCGGCCCCTTGTCCAAACTGGCGCGAACGCACCCACCGCTCCAGCTCGGCCCGTTCAAGGCTGACCATATTGCCGGCGCGAGGTGCAGTACCCAAAGGCAGCTTCATCCACTGGTACAAGGTAGCCAGATCGGCCGTACTCAAATTCGCCACGTCTCCCAGCGTCACCTGCATATGATTAACCTGCACTTTTTCCCGCAATTCGATTTTCACCGGCCACGTCTTTGCGTCAGACTGCGCAAATGAAATGTCTCCGTAAAAAAACAGAACCGCGCAGCTTAATGCCTGCAACCAGCGACGATGAAAATTTGCCTTGATTGGCATAGCTCGATATCTATTTCCGAAGATTGTTGACCATGCCGAGCATCTCATCCGACGCCTGCACCACTTTCACACTAGCCTCATAGGCGCGCTGAGCCACCATGAGATTCACCATTTCCTCCACCATCTTGACATTCGAGCCCTCCAGGAATCCTTGCTGCAGCAATCCGATGCTGTCTTCAGCCGCCCTGCCGGTAATCGGCTCCCCGGATGAATCGTTGGTGCGGTACAGGTTGTCGCCCTGCGCGCTCAGCAAACCTGGGCTGGCAAACCGGACCAGTTCCAGTTTTCCTGCTTCGACCGGCGCGGATTGCCCAGGAATCTGAATGGTCACGCGACCGTTAGGATTGATCACCATGTTCTGCGCGTTGTCGGGAACCGTGATTCCGGGGCTCAATGGATAACCAGCCTGGGTCGCCAACAAACCGTCCGAATTGACTTTCAAGGTTCCACCCCGCGTATAGGCGCGCGAACCGTCTGGCATCGTCACTTCCAGGAAACCATCGCCCTGAATCGCCACGTCCAGCGCCGAATCAGTCTTCTTCATGTCGCCCACGTCAAACATCTTTGACAGATTCGCAATTCCAACACCGGAACCAAGTTGAGAAGCGCCGCCGAGCACGCCGGCGTCGCCGTCTGACGTTTTAGACAAGGCCAGCTGGCGAGTGCCTATCATCATCAAATCGGCAAAACTGATCCTGGCTTTTTTAAAGCCGGTGGTATTCACATTGGCCAGATTGTTGGCAATGGTGTCGACATTCAGCTGCTGCGCCTGCATTCCGGTGGCGCCAATATAAAGAGCATCAAGCATAAAATTCCTGTCTCAAACTTGTTTGTGGTTAACCCGGTTGATCACAACGCCGTTTTACATGTCGCCTAATTTGCGAATAGCGGTTCCTAGCATTTCGTCGTATCCCTGCGCCACCTTTTGCATGGATTCAAAATGACGCATGGTCTGCGTCAATTCAACCATTTCATGCATGGAGCTGACATTCGCATTCTCCAGATAGCCTTGCTTGACCTGTATCTCGGAGTCCTGCAATTGCGCCATGCCCTCGCCTGCAGCGACCAGCCCGTCGCCGAGCCGCCGCAGACTCGCAGGCTTGTCAAACTGGACGATCTTCAATTGCCCGACCGGCAGTTTGTTCTCGACAATATTGCCGGCGGCATCGATAGACGGTTGCGAAGTATTCAGATAAATATCGCCGCCCTTGCCCATTACCGCATAACCCTGCGCGGTAACCAATCTCCCGCGCGCATCCATGCGGAAATTGCCTTGCCTTGTATAGGCGGCGCCGTTCTCGGTCTGCACTTCAAAATATCCGGATCCGGCAATTGCAAGGTCCAGGTTTTGCCCGGTTGACTTGAGTGTGCCTGGGCGTATGTCCGACAATACTTCGACCTGGTTTTCCGGAACATTGCGGGCCATTGCATCTGCCATGCCGGCATCCAATAAGCGTGCAAACGAATTGGCTTGCGATGA
Source organism: Collimonas fungivorans (assembly GCF_001584145.1). Classification (NCBI taxonomy): domain Bacteria; kingdom Pseudomonadati; phylum Pseudomonadota; class Betaproteobacteria; order Burkholderiales; family Oxalobacteraceae; genus Collimonas; species Collimonas fungivorans. The sequence goes on from NZ_CP013232.1 coordinate 3,159,296, forward strand.
CGACTGCGCGCGCACCACTGCAACCTCGCGCTTGTACGCGGGGGTCAAGGCGTTACTCAGGTTCATGGCGACGCGATCGACCCGGGCCATGTCTTGCTGCATGCTTTGCAGAGCAATTCCCAACAGTTCTTCCATATTTATCTTTCACGCCAATGAGGTATTGATACAGTTAAATTCATAGGGTCACCACGCTGTATGATTTAAGTTCGATCGTTTGCGGGATTTCTGTCATCGACAACACCCGCAAATGCGGCACCACGCGTTCGGACAACATGCGGATGTGCCGGCGTAGCTCAGGCGAACACAGCAACACCGGCAGTAAGTTGCTTTTCATCATGCGTTCGGCTTGCTGCACCAGGCGTGAGATGAACTGTTCCGCCAGTTTTGGCTCAAGCACAAAAGGCTGCGGACCATTCGCAGAATGTATGCTGTGCATCAATTGGGTTTCGATCGCCGGGTCGAGTGTCATCACATGCAGTGCATTCGCCTCTCCCACCAGCCCCTGGCAAATTGCGTGGCCCAACCGGTGTCGCACCGCTTCCGTCAAATAATGGCTGTCCTTGCTGGTCCTGCCCGCATCGTTAAGCGTCTCCAGAATAGCTTCTATATGACGGATGCTTACCTTCTCCCGCAGCAGGTTCTGCAGCACTTTCTGTACATCGCTAACCGCCAGCACGGTAGGGATCAGGTCCTCAACCAGGCTCGGTTGCCCCTGCCGCACACGCGCCAGCAAACGATCCGTTTCGGCGCGCGTAAGCAAGGTAGACGACTCGCGCCGCAGGACTTCCGTCAGATGGGTCATGAAAACGGTCTGGGCGTCGACCAGGGTAAACTTGGCGGCTTGTGCCGCCGCCCGCTGCGATTCCTCTATCCACAGCGCCGGCAAACCATAGGTCGGATCACGCGTCGGCTCGCCAGGGATAGCCTTGATGTCCCCGCCCGGATGTATCGCCAGCAAGCGATCGGCGCGCGCCTCGCCGCGTGCGGTCAGCACGCCGTCAAGATGGATTTCATACTGATCCGCGCCAAGGCGGGAAGTATCCTTGAAGCGGACGCGAGGCAATACCAAGCCGAATTCCTGCGCATGCTGCTTGCGAAATGACGCAATACGCTCCATGAACAGGCTTCCTGGCTGGTTCACCAGCGGCACCCAATGGGGCCCGACATTGACTTCGATCGGCTCTACCTTCAACAAGGCATAAGGATCATCTTCGCCAGGCGCAACACCGTCGGCAATGTCCTTGTTTTCAGGTTCAGACAAAGCTTTGGTCTTTACCGCCCGATATGCAAACCAGGCCGCGATCAATACACACGACCCCAATGCCAATACCGGCATGACCGGGATCCCTGGCATCAGCAGCAAACCAACCTGCGCTGCGGCCACCAACAGCAGCGTCTTCGGGAACGAAGTCATTTGACGTGCAACTTCCTGGCTGAGATTGGCATCCGAGGCGGAACGCGTAACGATAATACCGGTCCCCAAGGCAATGACCAGGGCTGGCACCTGGGTCACGATGCCATCGCCGATTGTCAGCAGCGTGTAGGTTTGCAAAGCCTGCCCCCATGGCATCCCGTGCTGCATGACGCCGATCACCAGCCCACCGACGATATCAATCAGCAAAATGATGATGCCGGCGATGGCGTCGCCTTTCACGAATTTGCTGGCGCCATCCATCGCTCCATAGAATCCGGCTTCTTTGCTCAAGTTTTTCCGGCGCAGCTGGGCTTCCGCCTGATCGATGAATCCCATGTTCAGGTCGGCATCGATACTCATCTGCTGGCCTGGCATGCTGTCCAGCGTAAAGCGTGCAGCCACTTCCGATACCCGTTGGGCGCCGTTGGTGATGACCACATACTGGACCACGATCAAGATGAAGAATACGATCAGGCCAATCACGTAATTGCCGCCCACCACATAGGAGCCAATCGCAGCGATTACCTTCCCGGCATCACCGTTCGATAAAATGAGACGTGTTGCCGCCACATTGAGCGACAGCCGGAACAAGGTAGCAATCAGCAGCAAGGATGGAAAAGTCGAAAATTCGACCGGCCGCGCCATATAAAATGTCAGCAGCAGGATCAGAAAGGCAAAACTGAAATTGGTGAGTATGAGGAAATCCAGCAGCGCGCTCGGGATAGGTACGAACAGCACCACCAGCACGCCCAGCACCAGCACGACCATAACGATGTCGCTATGTTTGCCGAAAAACCGTCGCAGCATTTCCATCACGCCTTCCCGCCGGCGGCAGCATGCTGCAAATCATGGCTGCGTTCAGTTTCGCGCGCCTGGCGCATTGCGAAAACCCAGACAATGATGCGCGCCACGTCCGCATACAGGGCTGGAGGCACCTGCTGGTCAACGCCGACTTCGTGAAATAGCTTGCGCGCCAAAGTGCGGTTCTGGACTACCGGGATGTTATTGCGCGCGGCAATTTTCCGCATGGCCGCAGCGATCAATCCCGCGCCTTTTGATACCATTTGCGGCGAAGTCATTTCACCGTGGGTATAACGCAGCGCCACGGCAAGATGGGTGGGATTCGTGATCAGAACGTCCGCACTGCCGGTTTTACCCAAGGCCAGGCTGCGCTTGAGCATCTCCGCCCGCAATTCGCGCAAACGGGCGCGAATGCGTGGATCGCCGTCGCGATGCTTGGACTCGTCGCGCAAATCGCGCCGGCTCATGCGCATTTTCTTGGAAAACTCATGCTTGGTGTAGAGCCAGTCGAATGCCGCAATAATTCCAAGCATCAGAATTATTTTCATTCCCATCGAGCTCATGTCGCCCAGCATGGCACGTATGTATCCCTGTGGCGAATAGCCCGCCAGGCTGTAAAACTGCGGGGCCAGGCTCTTCAGCGCACGGTAAACCACCCACACCAGCAGCGTCAGTTTCAGGCAGGCCCGGAGACCGTCGAACAGCGTACGCATGGAAAACAGGCGTTTGAAGCCATTGGCCGGATTAACCCGGTCCCAGTCCGGACCGAGCGGCTTGGTAGAAAACACCGGACCGATCTGAATCAGGTTGGCGACAATCGCCGCCAGCATGATTGCAGAAAAAAATGGCGCTAGCAGCATCAGGCTGTTGGTCAAACCATGCGAAATCAGCTGCCATAAAACCGCAGGACCGGCATCGATACGCCCAGCCAGATTGAACAAGGCCTGATCGAAACGAAACTGGTCGCGAAAATTTTCCCAGCCCTGCCAGTTGACATAAATTATCGCCACGGCAAACACAATGGCTGAAATGACATCCGGGCTTTTGGCGACCTGCCCTCGCTTGCGCGCTTCATTGAGCTTGTATTGAGTAGCGGCTTCATTACGATCCAGATCTTGTTCGGCCATTATTGAGCACCCCCAAACATCGCATTCCAGGTCTGGAAAATCGAAGCGTAGATACGCGAAGTCACGCTTCCCGCCCCCGTCATCCACAACGACAATGCGCTCAGGCCGACCACGATCTTGACCGGTATCCCCATCGCAAACATGTTCATCTGCGGTAAATTGCGCGCCAGCACGCCCAGGCCAAGCTCAACCAAGAAAATACAGAACACGACGGGCGCAACCAGCGCAAATCCCAGGCTGAACATGCCGGCCACCTGCTTGAATACAGGACCCGCTGCGCTCGCCAAAGGCCAGGTGCGCCCAGGCGGAAAGCGTTCCAGGCTGTAGGCGAACCCGCGCATTAGCGCGTGATGGCCGTCAAGTGCGAAGAACACCACGACCGCCAACTGATTGAAAGCACTGGTGAGGATGGGAAGCTGGCGCCTGCTGACCGGATCAAAGACCTGGGCAATACCGTAACCGATCTGCACGTCAAGCAGCGCACCACCCACGGAAAATGCGGCGAAGCCAAGCATTACCCCCAAAGCCATGGTTGCGCCCAAGATCAATTCGGTGAAAGCCGCCTGCATAAGCTCCCCGACGCCAAGCTCAGCTGAGACGCGTATATCGGGAAAGCCAACGGCAAGGGCGATGGAAAGGGAAATCACGAGGAGCACGCGCACCATGGCAGGCATGGAGAAGGCGTACATGACCGGCGTCATCAGAAATACCGCAGCCAGCCTCAATGACAGCAGGAACACGGTAAGCAGCCAGGACATATCGACGAACAATGCATTTTGGGGCCCCATACATTTCCCCAAACTAGAACATCGACGGAATATCGGACCAGAGTTTGGTCGAGAATTGGGCCAGCTTGTGCAGCATCCAGGGGCCAAACACCATCAAGGCAACGCCTGCGGCAAGAAGCTTCGGCACGAAGGTAAGCGACATTTCTTGCACTTGTGTCACGACTTGCAAAATGCTGACGATCAGGCCAACCAGCATGCTTAGCGCTAAAACTGGTAAACAGACCAGCAATCCCGTCCAAAACATGTCTGCCATCATCTGCAAGGCTAAATCGGCGTGCATAGAAACTTTCGGTACTCGTATTCCAAAAAACAACGCCTTACAGGCTCCCCTTGCAAAACTCTTTATTTTATTACACGTGTTTTTGTCATCAATTAGTACGTTCCGCTATGAAATCTATAACAGAATATGTAACTTTATGTTATTGCGCGTAACATTTTGTCGGATATTAACAAGTTTCCAAGGTCTAAGCAAAAAAATTACTCTCAACAATATTTTGCAAAAAGAATCTTGACGAATTCTTGCTAAATGGCTTAAACAAGCGGTTTGCGACATTTTCATTAAAGATATTTCCACAAGGCAATTGAGTTTATATGAATCTATGTACAAAAAAGAACACAGATATCGATATAGCCCCAGTTGCCATATGAAAAAAATAGAGATGAGCGTGACGCAGAAACGAATCGCTGCCGTCAACCTTAAACCGGGCAATTGATTTTTAGCAAATCAACAAAAAACGCCGCAAACCAATAAAACATCTGGTTATGCGGCGTTTTGCAGTCAAAACTCGATCTATAAAATAACTAAGCGCAAGACATATCGTCTCGCTCCATCATCATCGCTCGAATTTGGGGCCACATATGGAAATAATGGGTCATAAAAGTATCCGGCTGTTTCATGAACCAAGGGGTATTGATGGTGGTTATGTCCAGCACGTCTGCATCGTTCAGCATGCCTGCCCTTAGCAAAGCCTGGATGAAAAAATACTGGTCGCCTTGACTGGCATATACAGACGATTTGTCCGCCACCGCCCGGATGTCATCCATGAGTCCCGTTAACAATGCCGCATTTTCAGGGGTGTTGCGAAATCCCATGATTCCGGAGTTCATATTCCAGCTCACATCCTGCGCAAGCACCCTTTCACGCTGTGACAGCAAGGGCTCAAGCTTGCGGCCCTGATCAGTCACCAGTACATCTGCGTCAATCCAGAATACCCACTCATGGGAAGAAATATACGTATTGAGCAGCCAAGGCTTGACCCAGTTTCCGCTCGCGGCAAGCTGTAATTCCGCCGGGACCGAGCGATGGATATGCAGAGTGTAGTTGTGACGATCGCAGTAACGCCGCAGGTTTCGTTCGGCGATTTCCCCATAGATAGAAATGTTCGGAGTGTAAAGCATGACCAATGCAATGGACGAGCCCGGATTATAAGTACTATGCGCCTCACGAGCCTCGGTATCGGGTTGCATAGTGGTAGAAAACAGCTGTTTTCCCTCCATCAAATTGGCGTTGACATGTTCGATCAGCGTTTCTCGAAAGCGTGGAGAAACACCCTTGCCGGCAGCATTTGTCAGTGGATCGTCAAAGCTTAAAGAAAATGTGGGGATTCTCGCCCAAGCCGGATCGGCATCGACTTTACTGATCATCGCCGGCAGGCAGTTGCCTATCTGCGAGCTGAAATGCACCGAGGGCCACCTTCCCAAGACTTGAGCTTCGCTTTCAAACCCGGAGCCAAATTTGCAGGCATTCGTGATCTGCGAAACCATCTCGCGAACCTCGCCAGTGTTGCGCCAAATAGTCACGTCAGCTTGCGGAAGCTGCCCATCGGTCACAACCAGCAGATAGCTGCGGCCTTCCATCAATTCAGGCAATGGATGGGCCCGCACTATCGCACTGTCTTCACTCAGCAACGCCACTAGCGCCTCCGGCTCAGCTTCGCGTAGCGTACGAAGTAAAACCTGATATTTCAATATGGCTTGATGCTGCCTGTTAGCCGGAATGCAGGAGGTATCAATCACCACATGACGATAGCCATGCTGTTCGCAGTACCAGCGATGGTTGGTAAAGCTCGCCGATGTTGTATTGCTTAATAGACTGATGACGATCATGGAATGGTGTAGTTTGGTTTAGTTTGATTTGACGAATGACAGCAACGATACCAGAACATAGGATCACCCTACCCGACCGTCTCTAGCTTGCGCAAGTACGCCATGATAGCTGCCTGCTTAAGCGGATCGAGCTTGACCAGCTTTGCTTGCCATCGAACCGATCAGCGTATGGCGAGCAATATTCGGCTCAGCGCCTCATACATCTGCAGACGGTTTGCGCTACAGGCGCTGACGGACTGCTGCAACATAACGGTGCATTGCACCGGCCAAAATCTCTTTCTGTGGCGTCAAGCCAAGCAACGCGAGAGGGCCGGCCTTCTCGAGCATGCGCCGCCGCGGGGCGTCGGCCAGCAGCGCATGCACTCGCTTGACGAGTTCGTTGTACGAGCAGCCATCGACGGCGTCGCGCAGCACGGGTGGTATCTCGGAATGCGGGTAAAGCTCTGACACGACTGCTTTGCGGTTGCGCAACAGGATGGACAGGCGCGGCAATTCTGCAGTGCTTGTGTGATCGGCCTTGCGCATGTTCAAGGCGACCTTTGCACGCGGTAGCAAGGCATCGCGCTGCGCCGGCGTCCAGGCCGTTCCTATCGGATAGGCAACTCGAAGCCCGTGCGACTCTAGCTCGCTCAGAATGGAAAGCCGACGGGGCATGGTTTCACCGAAGAAGATGACATCGATGTCCTGCTGATCGTCGCTCAGTACTTGATCTTCGGGCACGATGGGCGTCGCCTTCGGCTCGAAAGTCAGGGGTACATAGTCAGACTTGAGTATCCCCAGAGCTTGGTGATGCTTCAGATTATCAAGGCTGTACTCCCAGACCCATGCGCGCTGGAGCAAGTGGCGATAGCCGGGCATGTCTGCCAATAATTCAGGCAGGCCAGGCTCAAAATTGACAACGATGGTGTTCAGTGGCAGTTCCGCATCGGAAGGCAAACCAAGACCCATCGCGAAAAAGAAAAGGTTGATGTCGGCATTGTCTACGCTGGGTGCGGCTTCGATGCTGGTTGAGTACCCCAGCTGTTCGCACGCAATGCGAAAGCTCTCCATAACCTCCGTCACGTTCTCGTTGCCCAGCGTGCAGAAGCGCAGATGCGGTCGGAACGGAAAGTCTTCCGGCCAGCCTGCCGGGCCTGTCGTACTCACGGACTCTTCTTCACCGAGGCAATGTCACGAGGAACAACTACTGCTGAGTTGAATCGCAATCTTTCCCCCATTCGGCAGCGTTGCTGGACGTATAAACCTAACGACGATTTCCACTCGCTTATATTTAATCCCATGATTTATCCCCTATATTTTTATGGGGAAACATATCAGATTTCCAATATAGCGTCGATGAATTCCTTTCCATTTAATAATTCTTCAAACATTGTATTCAAGAATGAAGGAAACTTGGGGGCCAGGCTTTGCATTGACACATTGCTTCAAAATTGGATCTCGAGATTGAGGGTGAATTTCTTCACGTTATGCATCAATGCAAGACGGTATCTGACCCCCATCTCTTTTCGATCCCAATTATTTAGCGAACGGGCTTGCTATTCAAGACGGTATCTGACCCCCATCTCTTGACCCCGATCACTCCGATCCGGATTATTTAGCGAACGGGCTTCCTATTCGAGACGGTATCTGCCCTCGCCGTCCCACCGCCGCCGTGCTCAGTCAGCTCAAGTATTTCAAAGACAGTTGGCTGCAAACATACAGCACAACCTTCCTCGCAGATTTAACAGTGTCAAAATCTTCCAAAAAACCATTTAGCTTCGCGGACAAAAAATAGTCGATGTCCCAATCTTTTTCGCCTTTTTCATCTAAGGGCAAGTTGTGTATCAGATTCAAAATCGTCCCCGCACTTACGAAGTCCGAATTCTTAATTTGTTCAAGAACTTCCACAACACAATAAGCAACTATTCTTCGCGTACTTTCGATCGAGATTGATCTTAAATTACCAAGGACCTCCTGCAGACAAGGTACAACATGATCATTGATTCCCCCGTTTAACAAGATATTTCTACTACTAATGATGTTCGCGCTAATTAAGTCATTCATATTCTTCAGTATCCTCACGGAGTAAATAAAAGATCAGTGGGACTCTTGTACGCCCCAAAAGGAAGCTCGACTCTGACGATAGGGACCTCACTGATACCAGCCCGCGGAGCCGCGAACAATCTATTATTGCCATCAAGGACAAATAGTTTGCCGTTGTTTTCAGTGACCGTAAGCGGATTCTTTATTCCTTCTGTCTTCATGCTATTAACGAGCCTATTCGATTCGCTATTACTCATCGTCTTACCATGAGTGGCCAACAAATCACCAATTTTGGCAGTTTCTCGAGGCACGTCATCGGCGCTATTTGGCCCTACCAACTTCCAACCAACGGAGCCTCTCTGCGAAGCCAGCGGTCCAGTCGCGCCAATATCTTCGATTGTAATCCCATATGCACCATATTTTTGGGTAGCCTTACCAAGCGCAAATCCACCAGCCACACCACCAGCCATCTCCGCAAGATCACCATATTGACCATGTATTAACGCCGTCGTTGCATCGTAGCTCAGTACTCCAGAGCCCGTCACAAAATTGGATTGCAATAGGAGTCTAGATTGTGACGCACCATGACTGTATTGCTCCGCAATCCCGCTTTTCATTTCAGGCAACCACATTGAATCATTCTTATTTCGAATGACTTCGTTATAAACAACGGAAGTACCGGCCAAAGCTAAATCTCGTATTTGAAGAAGTGGTTCAACCGTCACTCCTTTGAGGGCGCCAACGGCGCCATCGGCGAATCGCCTCATCAAAGAGGCTTCACTTACGACTTGTGGGCTAAGTTCGCCAAGCTGTCGCACGTCTGTCGGCGGCGGCATAGGAACGGCATAACCTATCGTCTCTGTTTCCGTGTTATAGACTATGCCTTGCCCATAAGCACGACCTGGTTGCATCACAATATCCGGCTGACCAGAAGCTGAAATGTAAATCGGATCGGAAGCGCCTGTGCTATTTGCAAAGAGTGGCCCTCTTGAGAGTCTTGACTCTATGTCTGCCTGCCCTTGCCGTTGCGCAACGTCCAGCGCGTGCTGACTCGAACCGCTCTGTCCAATAAATTCGACAGCTGATATACCTCCGTTATCTAGGCCATAAATTTTCGGCTGGACGCTGGAAGCAGCAATGCTATCAACAACTGAATTACCAATCGTACTCGCCACTGCATCCATGGTAATGGCGCCGACATTTCTTCCTAAACTTCCCCCTCTGGCTGCCGTGCTGACGACACCTCCCACGAAACCTGCAACAACACTTCTGGCACCCACATTGATCGCACTGTCCATTGCCGCGTTACTATCAAGGCTCCAGCCTTTGATCTGTGCCCCGACACCTTGCCCTACTCCCTGAGCAATTGCTGACACGGCGACGCCCCGCCAATCAAAACTTTGTTGCACTCCAGTCGCCACACCAATACCTTGTGCTGCAACGTTACGTAGCGCGCCTTGACCGAAGGCTTTTGCGATGTCAGCCGCACTTATGCTGCTGGACGCCGCAGCGTTTGCCGCGTTGGCAGTTGTCGCGGTCGGCGCAACGACAGCACCAGCGCTGAAATACGATCCGACGCCGGACGTAGCACCAGCGCTTATTGCACCCAGAGCGACGCCTTTCCAATTGAAACTGTCTTGCATGCCCATGGCCATCATTGCACCCTGGCCGGCGGCCGCACCCACTGCGCCGCCAATCGCTGCGGCGGCAACTCCCGCCATGCCTAAACCGACGCCACCGATACTGCCCGCCAATACCGCCATACCTGCCGTCATTATCCCAGTACCGCTGGCCACAGCACCCATGGCAAGCGCCGCTGCTCCAGCCGTAAACACCGTCGCCACAATCGCCACCACAATGGCAATAATCGTCCCGATTCCGCCGCAACCTTCCTTGCCTGGCGGTGGTGGCGGCGTCGGCAATGTCGGTTGCGTATTACCTATCGCCAGTCCCGGATCATAAGGTTTGAACGTGGTCGCAGTATTGTGGACGTTGACGACATTGTTCGGCACCTTCAGCACCTGCCCGGCTTTCAGGACATCCTCGCCCTTCAAGCCGTTGGCGTCGGCGATGATGTACCACAAGCTGCTGTCGCCCCACATCGCAGCAGCGATGCTTTGCAGCGTATCACCTTCCCTGACCGTCCAGCTATCCGCACTCATTGCCGGATAATTGCCGCTGATCTTCATATAATTTTCATCAAAATCGACGGCGCTGATCGGCGTGAAGATCTTGTAGGTATTGTCATTACCCTTGTCCAGTTTACCGGCCAGTTCCTTCACATAATCAATCTTCTCAATGCCGTCGTTACCTACATTGCCAATGCGATGGCCGTTCAGATAATAGAAATTGTGAATGCGGTCAGTGCTGGCGCCGGTGACCTGATCATTGGCGTTGATAGTAACGCCGCCCAATTCATTACGCCGCAGGATCTGCCCTTGCTGATCAGTTTCGTAGCTAAACGCGCGCTGTTTGGCCAGTTCGCCGCCGCCGTCATCAAAAGTCGCCTTGAGATTGCCGTTGACATCGTAATTGAACAAGCTGTTGGCCGGTTTCCAGCCCGGTGCGTTCGGATTCGTGCCTTGCGAAGTGATCTTGCTCTGCTTGGCGCCATCCCACCATTCGTAGGCATAGTTCATGGTCATGGTGGTACTCTTGTCGGCATCGTCGGGAACAACCTTGACCTGGCTCAGCGTGCCATCCGCCAAGCGCGTATAGGTAGTGGTGCTGGCGTTAATGGTGTCGCGCTCGGTCTTTTGCAGGCCATCCGCGTCATAGGTTTTTACCAGGTTGGTGACCTGCTTGCTGCCGTCCGCCAGCCATTCGGCGTAATTGGTCACCCGTCCCAGCTGATCGTTGGTGCGTTCGCTGGTCTTGACGCCATTGATGGTTTGCGTCGTCAGGTAACCGAGTGCATCGTAATTGTACAGTTCGGTTCTGCCGTCGCTGGCATAGGTCGCCAGCTTGCGCTGGCCAGCAGCATCGTAAGCCAAATAGACACCATCGCCCCCGTTGCTACCTGCCACCACCGTCACGCTGGCGTCGTCCGCACTCGTGGCGCGCGCGCCCGACAGTTGCCCCATTGTCACCGTGAACCGGTTCAAACCGTCATAGGCATACCAGTAATCCTGGCTTTGCTTGGTATTTTGCACGTAGTCGTGGTAGGTCGCCGCCATGTGCCGGCGGTTACCCACGGCATCGTACTCATAGGTAACGCTATAGAGCAGGTCGTTGATGCTGGTGACGCGGTTCAAGGCATCATAGACGACACGCGCCTGCGTATAAACATAGGCATCGGTGACGGAGCGATAGCTTTCATAGGTGCGATTGCCGTCGCCGTCGTATTCGTAGAAAGCGATCTTGCCGGTGCCGTTGTCCTTGATGGTCCAGACCAGGCCATTGCTGTAATAGTCGTAGACGATATTTTTCCCGGCGCTGCTGGTTTCGCTGGCCAGCAGGCCCGCCCAGTTATACGCATAACTGGTGGTGCGTCCGCCCATGTCCTGATGCCAGGTGACGCGACCGAAGGTATCGATGTTGTCGGTCAACGTGTGGCCGTTGGCATCGGTGGTGACTTTTTGCCAGCCGCCGCTGACAGTGCCGCCAACACTGACGATGCTGCTATTCCAGGTATATTGGTACCAGACGGCACGCCCTTCCGCGCTGACCGTATGGATGACACGCCCGTCACCGTCATAGTAGGTATTGCTTTGCCCGGTCAGGGTATTGATGGTGCTGATGCGATTGCCGGCCTCATCGTAATTGTACTTGTCGATGCTGGTCTGGGCGCCGGTGCCGCGCGTAACGACTTTCAGCCGCCCCAGATTGTCATAGTCATAGCTGGTCTGCTGCTGCAACTCGTCGCTCTGGATGCGCAGGTTGCCAAGTTGATCGTACTGCGATGTTTTGCTGTAACGTGCGGCGTCCCAGCTGGCTGCGACCTTGCCTGTACCGTAGTTCCATTGCTGGGTGGTCAGATTGCCATTGGCATCCTTCATGCCCAGCAGATTGCCGGTGCGGTCATAGGAGAACAGCGTTTCAGGCCGCATGACCTTCTGAAAGCCATTGGCCAGCGTGATCATCACCTCGGCCTGCTGCTTCTTGATCAGCTTGCCTTGGGCGTTGTAATAAAGGTCAGTCCAGTTTCCGCGTCCGTCCCGTTCTGCACTGACTTCACCGAAAGCGTTATACCGTTCATAACGGTCGATCGTCATGTCCTTGTTGGTCTCGGTGATGACGCCGATGATGTCGGTATTGGTGGCCGGGTTGGTGCGGGTGCGCGTATCAAAGTAACTGCTGCGCTCCACCAGCACCGTGCCGGCACTGTCGACGGCTTCATATCGATACTCGTATTCAGTATCCGCCGGCAAACCGTACTCGGTGGCATTAAACAGGAAACGTCCTTCGCCGTTGCGGGTGAGCGTCACCAGCGTCATCGGCCGCTCGTAGTCGGCCTGGGTCTTGGGCGTACGGCGGAAATAAAGATTAAGCTTGCTGGCATTGGTCAGCAATGCACCTTGCTGCGGCCCGTCACCAATGGCCCTGGGCACAAACTCGATTACGACGGGATGCTCGCTTCCTGTCAATATAAAATTGTGTCCGCCGGCAGTTTCGATCGGGCCACCCAGATTGACCGTTCCTTTACCCATGGACAAGACCGTGCCGTAGGCATCGTAACCATTGAAGACGATGTCGTAGGTATAGGCCTGATAAGGATCCGGCGTCAGGCTGCCGCCCTCGTTGGCAGGGTCGCTGGTGTCCCAGATAAATTCACCGCTGCCGTTTTTGCGGATGGTCTTGTTAATGGTTTTAACCGTACCATCCACAGTGATGTTGTACTTGACCCGTATGTACTCGGTATTGGGTACCAGCCCATTAAAAGTGATCGAGGTTTTTTTATCGCGCAAAAACCCGAAATTAAATGCCGGCGCAATGCCGCCCGAGAAAGCGACGGTCGATGTCAAGGTATCCAGTACCGCACCTCCCTTGAACAAGGCCAGCTCCACGTCCATATTGCCGGCCAGGCTGCTGAGGTCGAATTTAAAGGCACCGGTCGCAGGATCCCGTTGTACCGGCGCCTGTCCCAAGGGATAAATCCATGTCTGCGACCCCGCAGGACGCACACGTAGTTGCACGGCGTCGGCCAATTGCCGGTCTGTGCTCTGCAGATTATAGGCAGTCAGCACTTGCGGCGACTGCCATAGATACGTGCCGGTAACGTCGTATTGGAAATTTCCATGCGCATCGGCGTACAGATCCCTGGCGGGAATCGGGTCAGCTGTCAGGCTCGATATCCCTCCCTTTGAAAGGGTCATCGTGTATTGATCACGGCGCAATAGTGCATTTGCTTCATTACCGTCAAGACCGGTGGCAATAAAAACCACCTCATATTGGCCATCGGCCAGGGCATCGACGTCAGCCGTCCAGGAACCGGCGGGACTGTTGGCGCTCTTTGGCAACGGATTAAACGCTGCGCCGGAACCCAAAGGACGATAATAGGCCGTGCCGGTTGCGCCGGCCGGCAACGTTGCATTGGCCAGACGGATCTGGCTGCTGGCTTTTACTATTGTCGCTTCGGAAGACGCTGCACCATAATTCTTCAAGGTCGCCAGAATGAATGACTGACCAGGATTGTTTTTAGGGGTCAGGCGAATTGCCACCGAATACTGATAAATGCCATTGCCCGCAGCAGTCGATATTCTCTGCACTGTCAGCGGAATCGACAGAGAGGTGACGGCATGGTCCTGCGACACAGTGGTCACAATATCGCCACCTACGGTGGTTTGCCCTTCGAACGCAGACTGATTGTTATAGGTGACGACGGCATCAACGGTATAGTCGCCATACATGTCTGTCAGGTCCGGCAGAGTGACAGACATTACTGGCCCCGCGGCGCTGACGCTCGCAGTGATTTTCTTTTCTTGATAGCCGGGCAGCGTCAGTTTCTTGTAATCGTAATGACTGCTATAACCCAGACTATTGGCCAGCGTTACCAGGACAGAGGAATCATTGGGATTATTGTTGGCAACCAGCCGCACCGTGGCGGTATACGCACCCAGAAAGCCTGGACTGCCATCCGTCAGCGCAATATCGATTGTGTCGGTCATACCGCCGGCATCGACGGTTTTGCTGACATTGTTAGTACTTCCCCCCAGAAGCTTGTCTGCGATCGCATACTGGAGATCAACGACAACGCGATAATTGCCATAAAGCTGGCTCAGATCCGGTAATTTGATCCGCAACACGGGTGCGGCGCTCCCTCCGATCATTGAGGAGGTCGCCAAAGGATAGGTGGTGTGCGAGCCCAGCGACAAAGCCTGCGTACTGTTTAAACCATCCACAGCTGCTGTATAGCGTATGTCGCTATACACGGTCGGACTGCTATCACTCTCCGCATGATAGACGCTCGTATCCACCGACCCAAAAAGCTGCGCCGTCTTGTCGATGGAACCGATGAACTGCGGCTTACCACCAGTGCTTTCGGGCGTCACATAGAATTCCACCGTGTAGGAAAAATTGACGCCGCTTCCGCCTGCCAGTTGCTGCGGTCCCCAGGCATTGACCAGATCGCCGTCCCCCACTGGATCGCCCGCTTGCGCACCACTAAAATAACTGATATCCACAGAAAGCGACCGTGGGCTGCCAGGCACCGAACCCGAGCTTGCGGCACCGGATTTGTTAAACGATTTTAGTTCGCCAATATATTGGGCATCCCCCCCTCCAATATTTCTATACTGCCAAAGCTGGCCGGAGACAGTGTAGCTGACACGCGCCTCTATCCGGTACGCCCCATATATCGCCGTCAGGTCCGGCACATTGATCGAAAGGGAATTGACCGCAACGCCATCCGTGCCGCTAAAACTTTTTTTGGTGACTGCCCAATCAGCGGAAACACTGGCGCTACCGCCCGATCCAGCAAGAATGGCGCCTTCTCCAGCACTAGGATTGGCCGGTCCCGGCACCGGGCCAGCCGGGCGCTTGATACTGCCGCCCAGCCATACTTCCGTATTGGCAAACGTGCCGCCGTCGATAGGAACGTCAATCGGCCTGAAAGTGATTTGCGGCGCACCCGCAGACACTTTAGGCTGCATGATCTGAATCACCTGATTGCGCGCGTCATAGCGCGTGAACGTTTGATTCAGCTGAACTTCTTGCACAAGTTTCTGCAGGTCGGCGACGGTGGCGATCACCTCGATGCGCAGATCGGTCGTCATCGACTCCATTTTGAGAGTCGCATTGCCGTTCTTGTCGTACATGTACAAGTGACTCATGCCGCCATCGAAGTTCGAGCGCATCACCCGCCCGGCGTTGTCGTATTGCGCGTACTGCTGCCACTGACCATTTGCGCCGCCGCCGTTGGTACGGCGTCCAGTGACCTCGCCGAAGGTGTTGTATTGCATCTCGGTGGTGGTGTCGCCATACAGCAGCCTGCCGGTGTCGGGATCGGTACTTTGCGTGTTGCGCGAAATTTCCCGGTTAGCTACGTCGTAGCTGATGCGCGTCGTGTCCTTGATCTTGTTGCCGCTGGCGTCCAGCCGTATAAAACTGGTTTGCACGGTATTGCCGTTCACATCGTAGCCGTAGCTTGTGACGGTACCGACCGCATCCGTTTTACTGGCCATGCGGCCATCGGTGCCATACGTGTAGACCGTGATGCGATCCTCGGCCGCAGTCGCACCCTTCAGGGTTTCTTTGGTGAGATGGTTCAGGCTGTCGTATTCAAACAAGGTCGTGCTGCGCACTTGCCGGTTCAGATAGTCGACGAATTGCGGCAACATCTGGCTGCTCAAGTGCCCCATCTTATCGTAGGTAAAATCCGACTGGCTGCCATTGGCATCGGTTTTATGCAACAGATGGCCGTCGCCATCATATTGGTAACTGGTGATGGCATTGCCGCCCTTGACTTCGGTCATGGCGCCGCTGTTGTCCACCGTGGCGTAATCGACGCCCGTGCGGGTTTCGCTCGTGAGACGGCTGTTACGGTCCCAGGCATATTGCGTAATGCGATCGTCGCCGCTGCGCGCCCAAGCGTTGATGATGGATTGCGGATCACTGCTGCTGGTGAAGGCGTCGGTATAGCGTAACGCGTACTGGCGCTGTTCGGTCACATTGCCGAATAAATCGCGGACCCAGGCTGTGCCATAACCCTGCGCATCAATGTCCAATACCTTCTTGCCATTGACGTCATAAAAACTGAAGACCTGATTGCCGTTGGGATCGATGCTGCTGATCGCATTGCCGCGTGTGTCATACGTCCATCTGCGAACGATCGTACTTTCGCTGTCGATGTAATACATCCCCGGACGGCCCGGATTGTTCGGATCTTTCGCATCGGCATAAAACTGCCCGGTCCCGACGTTCATGATGCGCGATTCGATCAGACGGTTGCTGGCATCGTAGACATTGTTGGTTTCGCGCATACCGGTCAGATTGGTCGGCGCCGCGGGCGTTGTATCTGGCGTAGTGACCGTGACCGGCACCGCATAGACGCGCGTCGTCACCACATTACCGGCGCTGTCATACACATAGCTGGTGTAGGTGCCGATCGCACTGATATCGCCAATCTTGCGGTTTAATGCATCGTAATACTGATAGCTGGTATTGCCATTGGCATCCGTGGCACTGGTCTGGTTGCCGCGCGCATCATATGTAAAGCGCTGTATCGGCGTTGCCGTGCTAGTGCTACCTGTAGCCGACGTCACCGTCACTGGTCGGCCTGCAATGATTGTAACGTGGCCTAGTTTGTCGTATCCATATGACGTGGAGCTACTGGGAGTGCCAGCATTGTCATTCTCTACTTTCCACGCCACGTTGCCAAAGGCATCATACCCGTAATTGTTATGCGTATTATTCGGCAGATACTCCGTCGTTAGATTGCCATCCCTGTCGTATTCATAGCGGAACAGACTACCGGATTTATTGGTATAGCTGATACGCTTGCCACGCGCCCCGTAATCATAAAGCTCATTAAAGCCTTCAGCGTCGGTAGATTTCACTAGACGACCGAGCTTGTCGTATTCCAGCTGAGTAACAGCGTCACGGGGACTGGCAGTCGGTAGTGTGCCTGCTACTGCGGCGTTATAGTATTGCGTGACCGTCACCGGATCCCCAAAGGCACTGTAGGCAGTCTGTACGACCGCGCCGTCTCCTGTCGTCTGTAATGTATTCTTATTGGACTTGTTGTAGCTAAAAACGGTTGTGCGCGCGCCCTGCGTTACAGAGGCGACGTTGCCGAAGGCGTCGTAGGAAGTTGCAATGCCTGACGGATCCGTCGCCGTCCAGGTGCGCGCCACGCGGCCCAGCACATCGTAGCTGGTCGCCTTGACATAACGGTTCATCAGCAAGGCTTTTTGCGTCGCATCCAGTGCCACCGCCTTTAAGCCATTTCCGCTAGCGTCCACCAAACCGGCCGCCTTGCGCTGGGCCAATGCCCAATCGGTATCCTGTTCCGCCAACTCGACTGCACGTGGATCGTATTGGGCCGTCAGCAATCCCTGCGCGTTATAAGAATAACGGCTGGTGCTGGCGATTGCAGTACCCCAGGCACGCGTCTCTTCAATCTTCCGACCAACCGTATCGTAAATAGCATGGGTGACGGTTTGCGCTGCCGTGCCATCTGCTATATACGTGTTGACAGCATTACCCAGACCATCGAGCTCATAACGTGTCATAACTCCCGTCGGGTCGGTGATGCCAACGGGACGGCCGGCGCCATCATAACGATAATAGGTGAGCGCCGATTCAGCGGGTAAATAGGGCTTATCCGTCGTCGTCCATTGCAGATAACTCTTATAACGGTTGTTGTTGCTGCCATAGGGCGCGTACTTCAACGCCTGAATGATATGATTATTGGCGTCGTACCGGTTCTCTGTAAAATAAGTCAGACTGTCGATAATGAAACGGGGACGATTGGCGCCATCATAAATCCAGCTCGTCGTCGAGGGGAGAATCATGCCCCAGGTATTGGCGATTTTAGTACCCCACGCATCCAGATCTGCTGGTGTAGGATTGGCTTTTTCTGTATAGGGATAACCGTGCACTGTCTGGTGCATCAAATTACCATTGGCGTCGTACGTGTTTTGTGTAACGTACCCCATGGCATTGATGCTAAACACGGGACGATTGGCCGCATCATAAAGTGTCCGCGTTGTACGATCTGCCGCATGGGACGCCGGTGCCTGCGCGGCCAGTGCCGCCGCAATGGCTGCACCGTCAATCGCAACCGTCGCCGCAATCGACGTCGCATACGCCGTGATGCTGACGACATTACCGGCTTTGTCATAGACCTGTTCAGTAACATAGTTCATGCCATTGACTGTATAACGCAAACGCCCATCGGCATCGTAGGCATACTGCGTCACATGGTCATCAGCGCGCACCGATGCCGGCTGCGCGGCAATCAGATCGATAATGTCCTGCACAGATGCAGCGCCTGCCGGCAGATTGATACTCGCAGCAAGTGCTATTTTTGCGGTCACGCGCCCCGCAGCGTCGTAGCCGGTCTGGGTGACTTCCCCGTTTTGATTGACCACATACACCACTCTGCCTTCCGCATCGTAGGCATAACGGGTCGGCACCGGCTCATTGTTTTGACGCACCAGCACTACATTGCCGTTACCGTCGTATTCGTATTCAGTGAGCAATTTCAGATTCGCCGGATCGATGGTCTTGCTCGACAACCGCCCCGCCTTGTCGTAGGCATACTCGGTCACTCTTGGCTGTGTGCTGCCCACGCCCTCAGTGACTGTTAACTGATTGCCTACGCCATCATAGGCAAAGATGGTCGTCAGATTCAGCTTACCTGCACCGGCATCCACGATGACGACGATCTTTTGTCCCAGTTTGTCGTACTGAGTCGTGGTGAGTACGCCATTAGGATCCGTCACGCTGACCATCTGTCCCTTGGCGTCATAGCCGTAGGTCGTCTTATAGTTTAAATCGGCGGTATCGAATGTCCGCGTCAACACCCGGTTGGCGGCATCGTAGGTATAGGTGGTCTGGATCCCCCTGGCATCCGTCGTCGCAATCAGATGACCGGCCCCGTCATAAGTGCTGGTCACAGTCGCTGCCGCATCGGTGCCTGCCGCTTTCGTACTACCGATGAGTTTGCCGTTATGATCGTATTGATAAGTGCTGCTGATCCCGCGGCCGTCGGTGATCTTGATGATGTCGCCGAACTCGTTCACACTGGTGGTCGTGACAATGCCTTCCGCGGTAGTCACCGTCACATCGCGCTTGAACGGGCTGTACGCGTAAGTTGTGGTATGCCCGGTCTTGTCGGTGCTGGTCAGCACACTGTTAAACGCGTCATACGTCATTTGCGATTTGTTGCCCAGGCCATCGGTGACGACAACCACATTGCCCTGACGGTCGTAGCCTTGGCTGCGAACAACGCCGTTAGCGTCGACAGTCTCTACCGTACGGCCAAAAGCGTCGTACGAGGCTTGAGTGACCAGGTTCAAGTCTCCCGCATCTTTGGTTTGCAAAATGATCTGGCCCAGACGATCGTAACCGATCGTGTCGATACGCTGGCCGCTTGCCGCATTGGTCTTATCCGTATTGACCGTCGTTGAAATCCGTTGGCCGGCGCTGTTATAGCTATAGCTGGTCTCCACGCCGAGCGCATCAGTCTGCTTCACGATCTCGCCGGCATTGTTGTATTGATAGTCGGTAACGCTGGCTGAGTTGTCGGCGCCCAGTGCCGCAAATGTCGCCTGTAGCGCCGCCGTCAATTGCCCGCCAGCGAGCTTGGCCAAGGTGGCCGCATCCAGCCGCGCGCCATAGACGGTTTGCCGGGTGCGCTCGCCGAAGGCATCGTAGTCGAACTGCGCCACCTCGCCTAGGGCGTTGACGGTATGGCTGACATGCCCGCTGATATTGTAATAAGTGAGCGTGGTATTGCCGCTGGGGTCCGTCTGCGAGATCAATCGACCGGCGGCATCATAGCTGTAGCGCGTGCCGTAGCTGGCCCAGATAGCATCGACCTTTTCCTGGCTGTAGGTGTCGCCCATTGCGGCCAAGGCGGCAGAGCCCTCGCCGGAGAGCAAGCCGATCAAACGATTCTGTGCATCGTAACGACGATTGATGCTGCGCCTGGTGGTCACATTTCCCAGCATCTCCACGTACAAATTGCCCATGCCGTCATAGCCGTAGCTATCGACACCGGTAAGATTGCCGGAGGCCACGTCGAAGCTGGTGCGCATGAGGAGCTTCCCATCCGCGTTATAGTCATAGACGGTTTTACGCAGTTCGACGCCAGGCGCCAGTGCAATGTCGCGAATTGCCGCCCAATCCGGGCTGCCCAGCTCTACGACAGGGAGAATCCGGCCATTGCTATCGACGTTGCCGCTCAATAACCAGAGTGATACGTCCACCTTGGCCATGCTTTGAAACTGTTCTATCGTGTTGCCGTTGTGAGTGTATGTGGTCACGGCACCTTCGCCATCGACCTCGGCCACCAGCTTGCCGCGACCGTCGTACTGGTAATAATGGCGGATATCGTCGGCACTAGAACCCGGCCTGAGATCGGCCAGCGTGCCTGCGATGCGCAATTCCTCTGACGTGACAGCCGCGTAGGCAATAGAGGCAACTTTCCGGCCAGCGGCATCATAACGGTACTCCGTCAAATACCCCTCGCCATTGAGCGTAGCCTGCAGTAACCCGTCTTTGTCGTAGAAGTAACGCGTGGTACGGTCATTGGCAGCATCTGCTGCTACAGTCGATGTCGATGAACCAGGTGGAAGGCTGACGTCAAGACGATGCGCATACAAGGTCATCGACACAACGCGGCCGTTGCCGTCGTAGCGATATCCGGTCACTGCGCCATCAGCATCCACGGTGCGGTCAAGTATGCTGCCGTCGGGGTCGTTTTCGGAAACACCACGATAAAAATTCCATTGCGTACGATCCTGCATGGATGCTGCGGGCCTTAGATTGGCATTGTCCAGGCCCGAACCCGGCCCGGCCACATCCACCGGCCGTCCGCCGTCATCGATCAGTGTCGCCAGCTGGGCCGCACTGAGCAGAGTGGCATATCTGATCGTGCTGACCAGATGACGCTGCTTGCTGTCATAACGGTATTCGGTAAGCGCACCGTCAGGATCGATCTTGGCGACACGCTGACCGCTCTTGTCGTACAGGTAATGGGTTTTCTGTCCATTTGCGTCTACATCCATACGCAAGCGGCCGTCGGCGTCATAAGCATGCAGAACCTGGGACAGCAAAGTTCCCGACGACGATTGTGTCAACGCAATCAGTTCTCCGGCGCCGTTGTAGGTCGAGATCTGCGTCAGTCCGTTGCCGAAGCTCACAATCGTCTGGTGCTTGCCGTCGTCATACTGATAGCGCGCTGAATAACCGTTGGCGCGGGAGGTCGATAACACTCGGCCCAAGCCATCGTAGCTATACAGCTCTCTGTCGACTCCTATCTTTTGCAACAGGCGACCAAACTGGTCATAAATATAGTCGGTCTGAGTGCTCCCACCGCTGCGGACCTCCTGAGGATTGCCGGGGGCATATTCTCCCGGAGCATTTTCCGTGCCGTTGGCCAGCATCGCGCCGAATTCCTTGACGGTGGAGACATTGCCACGGAAATCGTAACTGGTGTCAATCCGCATCACCCGCGAGTTGTCGGCCAGGCCGGCAACCCATGCGTTCAATGCGGCTTCGTTTGGAACGGTATTGACTTGCAGTGCGCCGACATCATAGAGCACAGTGCTGTACCGGATTTCCGTTACTTTTTGGCCGCTGGCGTTATAACGATATTCAGTGACTCTGCCTTCCGCGCTGATCGTAAAACGCAGGTGATCGTGCGCGTCGTAGGCATAACGCTTGGTGGTTGTTTGCCCGCCCAGCGAATCCGGGACCTGCACTGTTTCGGTCAACAGTTCATTGTCGGCTCCGAATGTGCGCGTGGTGACGGTGCCTTGGTGGTCTTTGACAACAATCAGGTTGCCATTGCCATCGTAGGTAAAATCATCCGGCGGCGTGTCGCTGTTTACAACCTGCGTAACATTGCCGCTATCATCGTATTTGAACTGTTTGTATTCCGTGTCTCCTGGTCCGGATGTCTGGATCAACCTGCCCTGGCTATCGGAGATCAAGGTCGTCTTCAAGCCGAACGGATCCGTGATCGTTGTCGTGCTTCCAGCCGGGTCTCCATTCGGCGCAAAGCTGCTGCCGTACTCCAGCGCGGTGAGCCGCACAACGCCTGCATCGCTAGTCTGCGCGACGGTGGCGACGCGGTAGTCGCCGCCCGCCAAAACATAGGTAAATGCCACCTGCGATCCGTCTGACTGCGCAATCGAGGCAATCCGGTTGCTGTCGCCATCGTAGGTATAAGTCGTCGTGTAGACCCCGCGGTCGGGCGGAGGAGGCGCGTCCGGGGCTGGCCGTTGCGTTGGATTTGCGTCAAGCGTCACGGTGCTGAGACGGTTTTGCGCATCATATGTATAACGCGTGGCAGTGAGAACAGAGACGACTTGCCGTCCGTAGACAATCTCCTGATAGGCCGTACGGATCTGCGTCAGGTTGCCGCCGCTGTAATCCAGATAGGTGATTTCTCCAGCTGCGGTAGTCACCTGCGCCAGCTTGCCGGCGCTGTTATATTGATACACTACATTGTTGCCGTCGCGGTCGCTCTTGATTGTCAGGCGTTGCAGGCTGTCGTAGGTTTCGCTGATCTGGTTTTTGCCGTCGTGATATGTCCAGTTATTGCTCGCGGCGTCAAAAGCGAGTGTCGCCCGCGCGCCTGTGCCACTGGAAGCGAGGTAGCTATTTCTGCTGGCGTCAAAAGTATAGGTAATGGCGCTGCCATCCCAGTCTATCCTTTGGATGGTGCTGCCGGCAGTATTGACGACACCGGTCAGTAAAGACAAGACGGGCGCCGCGCCGGGTTGCCAGTTATCGCCGGTAAGCTTGCCCTGGCTGTTATAGCTGCGGAAAATCTCGCTATTGACACCGGTCCCGCTCAAGAACTGATCGCGGTCCTGCAGCAGCAGATTGCCGTTACTGGCATTGACATAGACCTGTTCGCCAGACTGTCCCAAGGCGGCATTGCCTATTTGAATTTTTTGTCCAAGACCCGACGCGGTACCGGACTGCAAACCCAAACCATTACCAGTGACGATGGCGACCATGTTTTAATCCTCGAAAATAATTTCCATTGAGCAATAACGGCCAGCAAATTAGTGCATCTTGCAGCCTCTACCCAATACATCCTCGAGAATCAGATTTTGTTTAGCGTTTTTTACATTTTTTTTGAAATATTTTTTGATTGGCTTATCAGGTCATTTTGTTGCGACCGGCCGCACCAGATAACCCAGCCCCGCAGCCGCCAATAACAGGACCGTCGTAGTCCACATGGCAATCTTGACCCCGCTGACCATATCCCCGCCAAAACTGTCGCTGACCAGCGCCCCGCACACCGCGACCCCAACCGCACCACCAACCTGCCTGGCAGTATTAAGCACCGCCGACGCAGTCCCTGCCCTGTTTTTCTCCACGCTGGACAATATCGAGGTCGTCATGGCCGGCACCGCCAGTCCCATGCCGGCCGGGATCAGCACAAAACCCGGCAGCATCTGCAGGAAACTGGCATGGCTGGCGATGCCGACAGCCCCGAGCAAACCATATCCCAAAGCCCCGACCAGGCCGCCCAGCACCATCGGCAAGCGCACGCCGGCGCGGCCGATCAGCCAGCCGCTGGCCAGGTTGGAAAATATGAAAGTGCCGGTCAACGGCAGGAACGCCAGTCCGGCTTGCAGCGAATTGTAGCCCCGCACTTTCTGCAGGTAAAAACTGATCACGAAGATCACGCCGTAGTAGGAAAAATTCACCAGCACGCCAAACAGTACCGCCGCGGTGAAACTGGTCTGGCGGAAGAAATTCAAAGGCAGCATTGGATGCGGGACTTTCTGTTCCACCAAAATGAATGCGGCTCCGGCGATCAGCGCCAGGCAGAATCCGGCCAACACCAGCGGATGACCCATGCCCAGCGGATGCAATTCGATCACCGCGCCAACCAGCCCGGTCAGCGCGACAATCGCCAGCATCTGCCCCGGCCAATCGAAGGAATGCGTATGCGCCTTGCTTGTCATGGCCGGCACCACGCGCAAGGTGAGCAGGAAACCGAGGATGCAGATCGGGATGTTCACCCAGAAGATGCTGCGCCATCCGGCTGTGGCCAGCAGCAGGCCGCCCAGCACCGGGCCGGCGGCAATCGAGACGCCACCGGCAGCGGTCCAGAGACCGATCGCCTTGGCCAGCAGTTTTTTATCGTGGGCGCAGGCGCGGTTCAGGATAGCCAGCGAGCTGGGCACCAGCAGCGCTGCGCCTATGCCCTGGATGGCCCGGGCGATGTTCAGGAAACCGGCATTGGGCGCCAGTCCACAGGCGGCCGAGGCCAAGGCGAACAGCAAGAATCCGGCCAGGAACAAACGCTTCGAACCGAACTTGTCGCCGAGGGCGCCGGCCGACAGCAGGAACACGGCAAAACCGAGGGTATAGGCATCCACCACCCACTGCAGGGCCGAGACGCGCGCACCGAGGTCGGCGCCGATCTGCGGCAATGCGACGTTGACGATGGTGATGTCCAGCTGGACGATGATAAAAGCAAAACTGCTGGCCGCAATGGTCCAGCCCGCGGCAGGCCTTGCCGCTTTCACAACGGACGTGGCGGATGCTTGCGCCAGTTTGTGGGATGTCATTACAGCGGCTCCGTTACCTGAGTGTTCAAGCCTTGATTCTGAGCCTGTTGAGCTGGCTTGTCACACAACAACAGTACGGTTACCATCAAACTATGAACGACGAACCCGACCTCAGCCGGCTGGCCCGCACCATCGGCGATCCGACCCGCATCCAGATGCTGGCGCTGCTGATGGAGGGACGCGCCCTGACCGCCAAGGAACTGGCCTGCGGCACTGACATCAAGCCCGCCACCGCCACCACGCACTTGCGCCAGCTGGTGGACGACAAGCTGCTCGACATGACCTCGCAGGGCCGGCATAAATACTTTCGGCTGGCTTCGCCGGAAGTGGCGCGCCTGATCGAATCGCTGATGGTGTTTGCGCCGAAACGCCAGCGCACCGGTCCGGCCAGCAACAATGACGCAATCTGCACAGCGCGTTTCTGCTACGACCACCTGGCCGGCAAACTGGGCACCCAGCTGACCGAGGTGCTGCTCGAACGCGGCCTGCTGCAGGCCGACGACGGCACTTTCTCGCTATCGAAACAGGGCGAAACCTGGTTCGAAGATTTCGGCATCGATACCCGGCAATTGCAGAAGAGCCGGCGCCAGTTCGCTTATCCTTGCCTGGACTGGAGCGAACGGCGCGACCACCTGGCCGGCGCGCTCGGCGCGACACTGGCGAAGCGCATGGTCGAGCTGGGCTGGCTGACCAGGAGCAAACATTCACGCGTAGTCGGCATCACGCCGGAGGGTCGCAGCGCACTGGTGGAGCAGTTCGGGATTGCCTTGCACTACGAGTAGCCGGCCGGCACGGCTGAAACAAGATCTGCAAAATAAAATGGACCGGGTATTCAGCCCGGTCCATTCTTTCAACGGCTACACAGCAGCCAGCGAACGCCTATTGCTGGCGCGCCGTCAGCACACGGCGCGAGAAAACCCAGGCCACAGCTGCAAAGACAATCAGCCCCAGCCACTGCGCAGTGTTTTCAAAGGAAGCGCCAACCAGCGCCAGCGGCGAATCGTTGCCGGTGAAGCCGATGATGGCGGCCAGCAGCACCCCCACCAGGCTTTCGCCGACGATCAGGCCGGACGCCAGCAAGACGCCACGCCGGTTCGGCGCTTCGGCGAATTGCTCGTACGGCACGCCCGCCTTCTGTGCGCGCTTTTTCAGGATGCGTTCGATCACCCAGGCCAGCAAGGTGCCCAGCACCAGGGTCGAAGCTACCGTCGGCGGCAAATAGATGCCGATGCCTACCGCCAGCACCGGCAGGCGCGCGATGCCGCCGCGGCGCCGCAGCACTTCGTCGATGGTCACCAGCACCACACCCAGCCCGAGGCCGATCAGGATCATGTCCCAGTTCAGCTGATGGGTGAAAATCCCGGTCGCGATTGCGGTCATCAGGGTCGCTTGCGGCGCCGACAAGGCGTGCGTCGCATCCATCTCGGCGCGCGGCATAGCGCCGGCAAAACCGTAGGCGTTGTACAGCAGTTCCAGCACCGGCGGAATCACTACCGCACCCACCACACAGCCGATCAACAAGGCCACCTGTTGCCGCCACGGCGTAGCGCCCACCAGCCAGCCGGTTTTCAGATCCTGCAGGTTATCGTTGGAAATGGTGGCCACAGCGATCACCGCCGAGGTGGTGAAGATCGCCAGCGCAATCCCGAGCTTGTTGCCGCTCTCGGTTGCCAGCAAGCCGTCGCCGCTGCCGACCAGCAGGATCAGCAGCGACACCAGCACCACGGCGACGATGCCGACGCCGGAAATCGGGCTGGCGGAAGAACCTATCAG
Organism: Collimonas fungivorans; assembly: GCF_001584145.1. Lineage (NCBI taxonomy): Bacteria > Pseudomonadati > Pseudomonadota > Betaproteobacteria > Burkholderiales > Oxalobacteraceae > Collimonas > Collimonas fungivorans. The sequence continues at coordinate 3,186,033 of NZ_CP013232.1, forward strand.
GCCAGCCATGTAACCGCAGGCGGCGGCGATCAGGAAACCGAAGATCACGGCGAACAAGACACTGTAGGCAACCAGTCCCCATACCATGCCGGCCGATAAAGGCGCGGCGCTCAGGAAGCTGGCGAAAGTCGCCACCAGGATAGCCACCAGCACCAGGGTGATGCCGATGATCCAGCTCGGCGCCAGATCCTGTTCGGTGCGCGGAATGTTGATGCGGCCCTTGCCGCCGCGCAAAGCCTGGAACGAGGTCTTGACGCCTTCCATCATCGGCTTGAACAAGGTGATCAGGGTCCAGACCGCCGCCACGCCGATGGTGCCGGCGCCGATGAAGCGCACGTCCTTGCTCCACAGGCCGGTCGCATATTTGGCCAGCGTCACGCCGTCCGGGATGCTGTGCATCGACGTCAATACAGGCACCGCTACGCCCCAGGCGATCAGCAGCCCGATCAGCATCGCCATGCCGGCCACGATGCCGATCAGGTAGCCAGCGCCCAGCAAGGCCAGCGAAAATCCGGCGGACAGGCGCACTACCGCGGGCCCTGCCGCGAACCACAGGTTGATGCCCTCGCCAAGTACCCGGAAACCGGATGAAAACAGGGTCACCGCAGCGGCTGTGAAACCGCCAGCCATGATGTCGACGATGCCGGTTTCAGCCTTGGCGCCGGCTTTGCCGGTGGCGGCGTCGAGCTCGACTTCGGCGCTGCCGACGCGCAGGATTTCTGCCGCCGCCACGCCTTCCGGATAAGGCAGGTCGCTTTGCACCACCATCGCGTGCCGCAGCGGGATCGTGAACATCACGCCCAGCATGCCGCCGGCAGCGCAGATCGCCAGGGTCTGCCAGTACGGGAAGCCCTGCCAGTAACCGATCATCACCAGCCCAGGCAGGATGAAGATAATGGAAGACAAGGTGCCCGCGGCCGAAGCCTGGGTCTGCACCATGTTGTTTTCAAGGATATTGGCGCTCTTGAACATGCGCAGCACGGCCATGGAAATCACGGCGGCCGGGATGGCGGAAGAAAAAGTCAGGCCGACTTTCAGGCCCAGGTAGACGTTGGAGGCCGTGAACACGACCGTAATCAAGGCGCCAAGGATGATGCCTCGCAGCGTCAGCTCAGGCAGCGAAACATTGTCGGGAATGCGACCCACTCTATTCAACAAATCGGACATCGGAACTCCATCACCAAAATTGCAATCTGCCAATTATCCTCGAAACAGTTGCGCCTAATCAAAGAATTTGAGTTAGGTCTACAATGCCCAGGCGCGGTTTATCAAGCCGGATGGTAACAAGCAATCAAGAAGTTATCAATTCGACTATACTGCCTCAGTTTCTCCATCAATAGGTAATCAACCCCAAGTTGGAAAGGTAAAACCCACCATGACAAGCCTGAACATCAACGGCAAGCAGCACGAAGTCGACTTACCGGAAGACACCCCCCTGTTGTGGACCCTGCGCGATCACATCGGCATGACCGGCACCAAATTCGGCTGCGGCATGGCCCTGTGCGGCGCCTGCACCGTGCACCTGGACGGCGCGCCGATCCGCTCCTGCATCACGCCGATCAGCGCCGCCGCCGGCAAGAAAGTCACGACGATTGAAGCCATCGCCGACGACAAGGTCGGCCATGCCGTGCAAGAAGCATGGATTGCGCTGGGCGTACCGCAATGCGGTTACTGCCAGGCCGGCCAGATCATGTCGGCCACGGCCCTGCTGAAAACCACGCCGAAACCGACCGACAAGGAAATCGACGACGCCATGAGCGGCAATATCTGCCGTTGCGGCACTTACACCCGCATCCGTGCGGCGATTAGGCAAGTCGCAGATAAAGGAGTGACAAAATGAGCGCCGCTTTCGATTTCGCAAAAGATAGCGCTAACACCGAAGTCGCTTCCATGAGCCGCCGCACCTGGCTCAAGGGAGTCGGCGCGTTTACCGGACTGGCGCTGACAGTCGGCGTGAACGGACTGGTGATGGCGGCCGACGCTGCCGCTCCGGCAAAAAAATACGGCGGCGCCAACATGCCTGGCGGCACCGTCAACGATCCCCTGATTTTTGTCTCGATAGGCGCCGACGGCATCGTCACCATCATTGCCCACCGCTCCGAAATGGGCCAGGGCATCCGCACCAGCCTGCCGCTGGTGGTGGCCGATGAACTCGACGCCGACTGGGGCCGGGTACGCGTGGTGCAAGCCAACGCCGACGAAAGCCGTTACGGCAACCAGAATACCGACGGTTCGCGCAGCATGCGCCATTTCTTCACGCCGATGCGCCAGGTCGGCGCCACCGCGCGACTGATGCTGGTCTCCGCCGCAGCTGCACGCTGGAACGTGCCGGCAGCGGAAATCACCACCAAGAACCATGAAGTGCTGCACGCCAAGAGCAACCGCAAGCTGGGTTACGGCGAACTGGCAGTCGACGCCGCCAAGCTGCAGGTGCCGGCGCAGGTACAGTTGAAAGATCCGTCGCAATTCCGGTATATCGGCAAGGATGCGTTCGGCAGCGTCGATTTCCGCAACATCGTCACCGGCAATACCCAGTACGGCATCGATACCCGCCTGGAAGGCATGTTGTACGCGGTGGTCGCGCGGCCGCCGGTGTACGGCGGCAAAGTGGCAAGCTTCGATCCTGCAGAAGCCCTGAAGATTCCGGGCGTGGTGAAGGTCATCGAACTCAAGGGCAGCCCGCCCCGGCGAAATTCAATCCGCTCGGCGGCATCGCAGTGATTGCGCGTAATACCTGGGCTGCAATCAAGGGCCGCGAAGCGTTGAAAATCACCTGGGACAACGGTCCGCACGGCGGCTACGATTCGACTGCGTTCAAGACTACCTTGCAAGAAGCCGCGCGCAAGCCGGCCAAAGTAGTGCGCAATAGCGGCGACACCATGGCGGTTCTGGGACAGGCCGGCAAGCGCATCGAAGCCGAATACTATATTCCGCACCTGGCCCACGCCACCATGGAACCGCCAGCCGCCACCGCGCGCACCGCCAACGGCAAATGCGAAGTCTGGGCCTGCGTGCAGGACCCGCAAGCCACGCGCGACACCGTTGCCGACCGCCTAGGCTGGAAGACGGCCGACGTCAAGGTCAACGTCACCCTGCTGGGCGGCGGTTTCGGCCGTAAATCCAAGCCTGACTTCGTGGCCGAAGCAGCGCTGCTGTCGCAAGCCATGGATGGAGTGCCGGTAAAAGTCACCTGGACGCGCGAAGACGATTTGCGCCACGACTACTTCCATACCGTATCGCTGGAACACCTGGAAAGCACGCTGGACGCCAAGGGCAAGCCGCAAGCCTGGCTGCACCGCACAGCGGCTCCGACCATCGCCTCGACCTTCGTCGCCGGCGCCAAGGGCGAACAGCCGGGCGAACTGGGCATGGGTGCGATCAACATCCCGTTCGTGATTCCCAACATCCGCATCGAGGCGCCCGAAGTCGAAGCGCATACCCGCATCGGCTGGTTCCGTTCGGTCTACAACATCCCGCACGCATTTGCCGTGCAGTCGTTCGTGGCGGAACTGGCGGCCGCGGCCAAGCGCGACCATCGGGAATTCCTGCTGGAGCTGATAGGTCCGGCGCGCCAGATCAATCCACAGGAGATGTCGGACACTATCAACTACGGTGAATCGCCGGTCTTGTATCCGCTCGATACCGGCCGCATGCGCGCCGTGGTGGAGCTGGCGACCAAGGAAGCCGGCTGGGGCCGCAAGCTGCCCAAGGGCCATGGCCTTGGCCTGGCCGTCGCGTACAGCTTCATGTCTTATGTGGCAGCGGTGATCGAGGTAGTGGTCGCGGACGACGGCACGATCAGCATTCCGCGGGTCGACATGGCGATCGATTGCGGCCCGCAGATCACGCCGGACCGCATCCGCTCGCAAGTCGAAGGCGCCTGCATCATGGGCCTGAGCCTGGCGCTGACCGGGGAAATCACCTTCAAGAACGGCAGCGCGGAGCAAGGCAACTTCCACGAGTACGAAGTGCTGCGCGCGTTCAGCGCGCCACGCGACCTGCGGGTCCACATGGTGCCGCACAAGTCCAGCGTGTACGATACCATGCCGCTGGGCGGCGTCGGCGAACCAGGCACGCCGCCTATCGCCCCGGCCTTATGCAACGCCATTTTCGCGGCCACCGGAAAACGCATCCGCAACCTGCCGATCCGCGACCAGGCGAAAAAGAGCTGACCGAAGTAATTAGCTGCAGAGAACGGCCATGCGACTCATTGTGCATGGCCGTTTTATTACTGCCGATAGATCTTGGCCAGGCCTTCGTGCAGCGCCGGAAACAGGCTGCGGTTGAAGTTGTTCCAGCGCAGTTCCAGGATCGTGTCTTCCTTGTCGATTTCGGTTTTCAGCACGTCATGGATCACTTCTCCGGAATCGATGCCGTTGTCAACGTAATGAAAGGACGCTCCGGTCATGTAGAGCGGTGTCACCGGCACCGTTTCCATGGTTTGCCAGTTGACTACTTTCTTGCCGCGCGCACCGTGCAATGCATCCAGCGTCGCGTAGGCGCCGCGCCGCTCGTATGGTGAATCCGCACGCGTGACGCCGGGGTGGATATTGACGATCTTCCGCTCGAACAGGCTGCCCGGCCGCACCAGCTCGTCCAGGATAATCAACAAGCCGTCCAGCACGACGATGTCCGCCTTCAGCTCTACCAGGGTATCGAGCAGCTTCTTTTCGAAGGCGCTTTTCCCTGCCGTACGCTCAGGCGCCTGCATGCCAAGCCGCCGGTAAGCTGACGGAATCGCCAGCAGCAGCTCATTTACCGGCTGGCCTTGCACGCTCAGATCCGGAGGATAGAACCAGCGCTTGCCCGGTTCATAAGAGAAACCATACTCCTTCAGCTTTTCGCGGTCGACGGCCGAATCCGCATCGTCGTCGTAGATCACTTTTTCAAGAGAATACATGTCTCCCAGCTCAGTCTGGTTGAGTGCCTCAACCAGGTATTCGAGCACCGATTTCATGTAGCGCGCACCGTTCTTGTACGCGACCTCCTGCCCTGCCCTGTCGGCCGCCGCATTTCTCAGCGACCAGATATAAACGAGTTTTTTCTTTGGCATAGATGTCCTGTCCGTTCGAGTAGTCAATTATCTGCATCGGCCCCGCACTGAAAGATGCCAATCAGCGCAGGGCCGCGTCTTTACCAGTTGTACTTTGCGCTAGCGACCAGCGTGCGCTGGTTACCGTAGAAGCAAGTGTTCTCCGACTGGCAGCCGCTGACGTAGGTACGATTGAACAGGTTCGTCGCATTCAGCGTCAGGCGCCAGTTAGGCAAGTCATAGTGGATGCCGGCGTCAAACACCGTGTAGCTCGGCACATACAGTGAATTGTCGGAAGCCCCGGCAGCGCCGCTCTGGTAACGGATGCCGGCGCCCGCGCCGAATCCGGCCAGCGCACCTGTGCGCCAGGTCCAGTCACCCCACAGCGAGGCCATCTGGCGCGGCCGCGGAATATCGACCGGCCACTTGCCCAGCGACGCATCATTGGCCTTGGTGTTCTTCACATCCTGGTAGACGTAGGCGGAAATGATGGAGAACTCACGCGAGAGATTGCCCACCGCGCTGAACTCGACCCCGCGCGAGCGCACTTCGCCGGTCTGCACCGACAAGCTTCCGGTCGGATCGAGCGGATCCGGCGTCTGCACATTGGTCTGGTAGATCTGGTACAACGCGCCGTTCAGCATCAGGTTCTTGCCGGCCGGCTGCCAGCGCAAGCCCGCTTCGATCTGGCGGCCCTTGCTCGGCGCAGCCAGCCCGCCATTGGCCAGCTTGACGCCGATGATCGGGTTGAACGAAGTTGAATAGCTAACATATGGCGACAAACCGTAATCGCCCAGGTAGACCAGCCCGACGCGGCCGGAGAAGGCATGGTCATCCTGCTGGAAACTGCTGCCGCCGGCGATATCGTTCTGCTTGGTGTTGCTCCAGTCCTGGCGGCCGCCGAAGGTCAGCGCCCAGCGCCGCCATTTGATCTGGTCCTGCGCATACAGGCCGAACATGTTCAGCGTGGTCTTGGTGTAGGTGCGCGGGAAGGCGTCCGGGCCGGTCAGCATATCGTTGGTGATCGGAACATATACCGGGTTGTACATGTTCAGGCTGGTCCCGGTCGTCATCCATTCGCTGTCGGTAGTGCTCTGGCGGTTGTATTCGGCGCCGACCAGCACCGTATGTTCAAACGGGCCGCTGCTGAACTTGGCTTGGGCCTGGTTGTCGATGTCGAAACGGCTGTAGTTGAGCTGGTACAGGCCGGCATAGCGCAACAGCGTCTGCTGCGACGGATCGGCCGGGTCCAGGCCGCCGCCGAACACCTGGCCTTGGTCGAGCGACAGATGCATCAGGCGGGTATTCTGGCGGAAGGTCCAGACCGGATCGAACTTGTGCTCGAACTGGTAACCTGCCGACCATTGCTTCTTGCGGTAGTGCGAGAAAGTCGGGTCGCCGGTGTACAGGTTTTCGGAAATCTTGCCATTCGGGTTGGGCAGGATAGTGCCCTGCGCCGGCAGGAAATTGTTGGAAGCATCGCCCCAGTCCTGCAGGTAAGTCACGGCGGCGGTGAGCGAAGTACTAGCGTCCGGCTGCCAGCGGATCGATGGCGAGAATGCAACCCGTTGCTCGGCGTGCGGCCCCGTCAGCGAATTGCCGTCGCGGCCGAGGCCGACGAAACGGTACGACAGCGTGCCGTCCTTGTCTATCTTGTCACCGATGTCGACTGCAACCTGTTTCCTGGCATAGTCGCCCAGCTGCACCTGCAGTTCGCGGATGCGCTCGCCATTTGCCAGCTTGCTCTGGACGTCGACGATAGCGCCGGGATCGCCCTGGCCGTACAGCACTGAAGTCGGGCCGCGCAGCACGCTGATGCTGTCGATCATGTAAGGATCGACGCGCCAACTGGCCAGATTCAGCGTGCTTGGCACCTGCAGGCCGTTGACGAATACGCTGGGCGTAAAGCCGCGCAGCACGGAGTACCAGTCGGAACGCACTTCCGACCCATACGACGAAAAGCCCGGAATATAGCGCAGCGCATCGTTGATGCTGGCCGCGCCGGTCTGCTCGATCTGGGCCGCGGTGACGACATTGATCGTCTGCGGGATCTCGTTGAGCGGCGTATCGGTTTTTGTGCCGCTCGCGCTGCGCCGCGCCACCAGGCCGACGGCGCCGTCATCGTCCGCTCCTGCATTGACATTGATGACGGGTAGCGTGCTGTCCGTCTTGCCCTCTGCCTTGCCGTTCTTCTGCGCGTCGTTTGCCGGCTGTGCCGCCTGCTGAGCGTGTGCATAACCAACTGCCGTTGCCTCCAACAACATACTTGCGGCAACGACGATTGCACGCCGACGCGTACCTGTTATCCATTCCATCTTCTACTACTCCCATTTGCAATGCGGTTTGTATTTGAAACTGCGCCGCTTCTTTATCAAAGGGCAGAGGCTATCCGGCCGCCGCCCACTCCGTTTTTCTGTTGATCCACTGCCGGACTGAACGTCCGTTCCTGCTTTGCTCCCTGCACCAGCGATGCGGTGATTTCATCCGAGCGCAATGCCAGCACCGACAGCAGCGTATCGGACAAGCCATGGCTGTCCTCGCAGCAGCCTTGCAGGTAGATGCGCGGCTTGAAGTGCGAAGGCGTGGCAAGCTGGTAGTCGCGCCCAACGTTGCCCTGCGCCAGCGCGTCGCCGAGATACGGCGTCAGCCCGTCCAGCAATCCAATGTGGTTGGCGCGGCCGTAGCCGGTTGCCAGCACCAGTGCATCGAACCGTTCGGCGCAGGCGTGGCCGCTCAAGCGGTCGCGCAGGGTCAGTTCTACCTGGCCGTTGCTGTTGCGCACGGCGGCTTCGATCGCCGTGTTCGCCAGCAGGCGATGGCGCGGTTCGGCCGCCACATTCTGCAGGTACAGCATTTCGTAGATCTGTTCGATCAGAGAACGGTCGACCACGGCATAATTGGTGTCGCGGAAACGGTCGATCAGCGAGCGCCGCACGTCTTTCGCCTGCGCATAGACAATGTCGGTGTACGCCGGGCTGAAAATCTCGTTGACAAACGGGCTGTCGTCGGCCGGCTTCAGCGCGCTGGAGCGTATCACCATGCTGACATCGACGCCGGGATAGCGACGCGTCAGGTCGACGAATACTTCGGCCGCGCTCTGCCCCGCTCCGATCACCGCGATGCGCTTGCGCGGGCCGTTCTGCGGAGCGCCGACCACACGGTCGATGGAGGTCAGGTAATTCGAGGTATGGATCACATTGTGCGGGCCGAGCGCGGTAAACATTTCGGGAATCCTTGCCGAACCGCCGATGCCTACCGACAGCGCATGCGTCACGCGCTGCCATTCGCGGCCTGCCTCATCGCGTGAGAATACGCGCAGGGCATTGACCTGGCCGCTGTTGTCAGTCGCCGCCACCGGTTCGATCCCGACCACGGTCTCGCCGTAATGCACGCGTTCATCAAAAGCCTGGGCTACCCAGTTCAGGTAATCGTGGAATTCGACCCGGGTCGGATAAAAGCTTTTCAGGTTGACGAAATCGGGCAGGCGGCCGCGTTCGAACAGGTAGTTGATGAACGTGAAGCGGCTCTTCGGATCGCGCAATGTGACGAGATCCTTCAGGAAGGAAATCTGCATTCGGCAATCGTCCAGCAGCATGCCGCGGTGCCAGCCGAATTCCGGCTGCCGCTCGACAAAACAATGGTTCAGGTGCGATGCCCCGGCCTCTTCGGCAAGGCGCACGGCAAGCGCAAGATTAGACGGCCCGAAGCCGACGCCAATCAGATCAAAAACACTATCTCGTTGCATGTCTAAGTTCCTTATCAGTTTTACCCGACACGCCAGGCGCATCGATTGAAAAAAATTCCTGGGCAATTGCGCCGCATCCGGAAAATCGGGATTCAGCCTGCATCGCGCAGTTCCATCGCAACCGGGGACCGGGCTGCCAAACGAGCACCCAGAACCGAAAAATACGGAGCGGCAAATACCTCGACGATCGTCAGCGGGTACCCAGCTGCCCGCGCCGCATCGACGAAACGCACGATATCGAATGAAGTGGCGCCGGCCTCGAACAAATTGGCCTCAAACGATGGTGGGCTTTCGTCGAACAGGCTGTCCCAGATGCCTTGCAGCGCAAGGGCGAATTGCCCGGCTTCTGTATGTAGTTCGTTGATTTGAGCTGTCTTTACCGCTGCCATCTGTACCGGCGCCGGACGGTGGGCATCGGAGAAACCTGGCTGGACTGTGCCCAGTTCCACATGCGGCGCATCGACGAACTGGCGAACCACCTCCAGGTATGCCTTCGCAAGCGTCTCGGCAAACACGCCATCGACCAGCTCGTTGGCGTATGAGAAGGCGCCGGTCACGCGGCCATCCGCATGCTCGACAATGTCCAGCTCCAGCTCGAACACCACGCGGTGGCGGACATCGTTGAATTCACTGAGCGCAAGCCCGGCCCAATCGTGTCCGGCGGCGCCGGCAGGACGCATATAGTTGAACATCACCTGGAACAGGGGATTGCCGATCGCTTCACGAGGCATGCGCAAAGCGGCAACCACATCGGAGAACGGCGTGTCTGCGTGGGCATAGGCGGCCAGCGCGGCGTCACGCACCGTAGCCAGGACCGTTGCGGGTGAATCCTTGGCGGCGAGCCGGGTACGCACCACTACCGCGTTGATGAACAGTCCCAGCGCCAGGCGCGCAGCGTCGCCCGTCAGTTCGCGCGTCGACGCCAGCACACCGACCGGCTGGTCAGCCGCGCCGGTCGCACGATAAAACGCAACGTTCAGCGCCGCATGCAGCAGCATGGGCAGCGTCGCATGGTTCTCAAGCGCCATTGCACGTGCGCCTTGGACCAGGACTGTATCCAGCTCGAAGGCAATCCGGCTCGCTGCCCAGCGTGGCGCGGCGACGCGTCCCGCTGCCGGCGGCGGCATGATGGTGGCTGGCGCATCGCCGAGGACATCGCGCCAGAACGCCAAGCGTGCTCGCGGCGCTGCGATCGGCAGCAGCGGCAGCGCCGGCAACGGTGCAGGCATCACTCGCGCCGGCGCAGAACCGGAAACCAGCGCTACGTAAGTCGTGCGGACATCGTCGAACCACAGTTCAATCGACTGCCCGTCCGACACGATGTGATGGACTACCAGGGAAAGTACATGGTCGTCATGCGCCAGGCGTAATAACCGCACGCGCCACAACGGTCCTTCGCCAAGCAGGTCGAATGGTGTGAGCGCATCTTCGTCAGTCAAGGCGACCGCACGGCTTGCGGCCGTCGAGGCGTCGCCAGCCAGGTCGACCGTCGGCAACGCAACTTGCCAATGCGGATCGATACGCTGGCCCGGCAAGCCGCCGGTCCGCCCAACCAGCCTGGTGCGCAGCGCCGGGTGACGTGCCGCGGCCAGAGAAAATGCCTGACGCAAAGCTTCGGCATCGAGCGGGCCGTTCAGGCGCATTGCAATCGGGATGTTGTAAGCAGCGTTGTCCGGCTGCGTCCGCCACAAGAACCACAGGCCGAGTTGCGCAGCCGACAGCGGCAGCAAGCCGTCGGCATCCGCGCCGGCAACGACAGCCGCAGCATGGGAATCGTCTTCAGGCATCGTTTCCGTGCGGACCGAGGCCAGCACGCGCTGCGCATATTGCGCCAGGGTCGGCGCTTCAAACAGCGCACGCACCGGCACATCGTGGCCGAGCCGCTCAGCCACCCGCGTCGCCACGCGCACCGCAGCCAGCGAATGGCCGCCCAGCTCGAAGAAATGATCGGCGCGGCCGACCCGTTCGACACCCAGTATCTCGCGCCATATTTGCGCCAACGCAGTCTCTACGCCAGCGGTGGGCGACTCGTACAGGCGCTCTACCCGTTTTGGCTCTGGCAATGCGCCGCGGTCGACCTTGCTGTTGGTATTGCGCGGCAAGGCGTCGAGCACAATAATGTGCGCCGGCACCATGTAGTCGGGCAGCGTATGACGCAGATGGGCATCCAGCTCGGCCGCGTCCGCCGGCATCCGGCGCTTGCGCGCCTCGGCGCTCAGCTCGACATAAGCCACCAGCGCAGCCTGCGCCCCCTTGCCGTGCACGATGGCCACGGCTTCGCGCACATCCTCATGCGCAGCCAGTTGGGCCTCGATCTCGCCCAGCTCGATACGCAGGCCGCGCAGCTTCACCTGGTGGTCAACCCGCCCGATGAAATCGAATACGCCGTCGGCGCGCCTTTTGACCAGGTCGCCCGTGCTGTAGAGCCGCGCACCGGGCGCGCCGAACGGGTCCGGCACAAAACGTTCGGCGGTAAGTGCAGGCCGGTCGAGATAACCGCGCGCCACTCCCACCCCTTCCCCGCCCAGGAACAGCTCGCCGATCACGCCGACCGGCAAGGGGTTCAGTCGCGCATCCAGCACATGCGCGGTGCGCGCGCCGACCAGGGTGCCGATCGGCAGGTAGGCGCTGTCCGCCAGCCCGCCGATATCGTCATGCGGATAGAACATCCACAGCATCGGCGTGATGACGGTTTCGGTAGGACCATAACCATTGACGATGCGCACTTTCGGGAAAGCCCGGCGCATCAGTGCGAACGCCTCGCGCGAGGTCGCTTCGCCGCCTACAGTCAGCGAACGCAAGGCAGGCGGCGCACCGTGCGCCAGCGCCCATTCGGCCAGCTGCGCGGCGCAGCCAGGCGGCACGTAGGTCATGGTGACGCCCTCGCGCACCATCATCTTGCAGGTCAGCGCCGGCGGCCAGAGCGTGTCGGCGGTCACCGCCACGGCGGCGCCCGACATGTACTGGGAAAACCAGCCCTCGTGCGCACCGTCGAAATTGACCGACTGGAACAACAGGAACACATCGTCTTCGCAAGCGCCATAGCGTTCGGCAATTGCCGCGCAATGGCGGCTGAAAGAGCCATGGTCGACCACCACGCCCTTCGGTTTTCCGGTCGAGCCGGAGGTGTAGATCACATAGGCAGCCTGGGTCGGTGCAACGGCTGGCAGCACTACCGACGCAACTGCGGCGTCATCCGCCTCGCTTGTTTGTTCGCTAATTTTTTCGTTTATCAGCCATATGCGCAGCGAATCCGATACCGGCAGCGCCGGCAGGCTTTGATCCTCGGTAATCACATGCGTAATCTGCGCGTCTCCGAGGATCTGCGCCAGGCGTTCCCGTGGATGGGCCGGATCAAGCGGCACAAAGGCGCCGCCCGATTTCAGCACCGCGATCAAGCCAACCAGCAGGTCGACCGAACGGCTGAGCGCGACCCCGACCCGCATCTCGGCGCTGACGCCGGCCGCAACCAGGCGCTGCGCCAGCCGTGCCGCGCGCGCATCGACTTCGCCGCGCGTGAGCGAACGCTCGACATCGGCGACGCCGCGTGCATCCGGCCGGATCCGGGCATGCTCGGCGATATATTCATGTACAGCCTTGAACGCCAGCGGTTGATATGGCTGCTGGCAATTCCAGGCATCTAGCTGCGCCCGCTCGGCTTGCGGCAGCCATTGCAAATCGCAGACCGCCGTTTCAGGCACGGCTGTCGCGCTTGACAACAATGCGACGAAACGTTCCGCAAGCCGCTCCACGGCATCGGCGTCAAACAGGTCGAGCGCATAAGTGAAGCCGGCATCGATCCCGCCGTCTTCGCTTTCCTCGAAACCTAGCGTCAAGTCGAATTTCGCGAACGGCGCGCCGGACGGCAGCATGGTGATGGATACATCGGCAAGCGACGGCAAATGCCGGCGCGCACCGTAGGCAGCCATCACCTGGAACAGCGGGTTATGGCTGGCGCTGCGAACTACGCCAAGCGCTTCGACCACCTGTTCAAACGGCACCTCTTGGTGCGACTGGGCGTCAATCAGGTTGCGCTGGACCTGCTCCACCAGCGTCGCGAACGATTGCGTGCGGCCAATGCGCGTGGCAAGCGTCAATGTATTGACAAAAAAACCAATCAGTCCCACTGTTTCGCCACGTTCGCGGTTTGCCGACGGCACCCCGACCTGGATCTGCGACTCGCCGCAGGCGCGCGCCAGCAGCGCATTGAGCGCCGCCAGCAACACTGCGAACGGCGTCGCCCGCTGCGCATTGGCCAAGGCGCGCGCATGCTGCGCCAGTTGTGCGTCGATCCTGAACAGATGACGCGCACCCCGCGCACTGCGCTGCGCCGGCCGTGGCGCGGCGCCTGGCAACACCAGCACGCTGTCGGCCAGCTGGCCGCGCCAGAACGCAAGCTGCGATTCGCGTTCGCCGGCATCAAGCCAGCGGCGCTGCCATAACGCATAGTCGGCGTACTGGATCGGCAATGGCGCCAGCGAGACCGTCTCTTTCATTGCATATGAACGATAAAACGACCCTAGTTCGGCCAGCATCACATCGACCGACCAGCCGTCAGCCACGATGTGATGCAGCGTGATCGCCAGCCAGTGCGTATTTGCATCCAGGCGTATCAGATAGGCCCGCATCAGCGGTCCATGGGTCAAGTCGAACGGTTGCGATTCATCCTTGCGCGCGATTTCCTCTGCACGTGCCATGCGCTCAGAAGCAGGAACATCGCTCAAGTCAACGCTGTGCCATGGGCAGCGCAGCGGCGCATGCACCGTCTGCTGCACGCCATCCGCGCTTTCCGCGAAGGTGGTGCGCAGGGCTTCATGGCGCGTAATCAATGCATCGCAGGACAGGCGCAAGGCGTGGGCATCGAGCGTACCGTCAAGCTGCAGCCGCTCCGTAATATGATAGGCCGCCGGTTCGTCGATCATGCGCGCATGCAGCCACAGGCGCATCTGCGCAAATGAGGCTGGCACACTTGCCGCGCGTTCGGCGCGCGGCGGAATCGGCAGCAGGCGGAAATCGATACCCGCTGCACCCAGCTTTTGCAGAAACAGCTTGCGCTGTGCGTCCGGCAATTGCGCAAAACGGGCGGCAAGAGAAAGCAGGTCAGGTTTTGCAGTTGTCATCAGTTGGTCCTTATTCCATTTCCAGTTCGCCCAGCAGCGCATCAATCGCACTGGCCGCATCCGGTCCTGGTCTGGCGCTGCGTTCGGCCAGCGCCAGATCGATCATCGCCGCGCAACGGACCAGCGTGCGTTCGTCGAACAGCGCGCGCAGCGGCAGCATCAACGCCCAGTGCAGGTTGGCCTGGGCATTGGCCTGCGTCGCCAGCAACGAATGGCCGCCGAGCATGAAGAAATCATCGTTGCGGTCGATACAATCGACGGCATCAAGGCGCAATACACGCTGCCAGATGGCGGCAAGTTCGCGTTCGGTGTCGGTCTGCAAGGCAGTTGCCGTTTTTTCCTGGCGCACCGGGGCAGGAAGTGCATTGCGGTCGCATTTCCCGTTCGGCGTCACCGGCAGCGCTTCCAGTTCAATCAGGTGAGCCGGCACCATATATGCCGGCAGTTGCGCGTGCAGCAGGCCAAACAGCATGTCCTGGTCGAGTGCGCCGTCCGCGCCACGGGCAAGGTAGCCGACCAGCTGCTCGTCGCGCACGATCACCACGGCGTCGTGCACACCTGCCACCGTGCGCAGCAAGGCTTCGATCTCGCCCAGCTCGATCCGCTGGCCGCGCAATTTCACCTGGGTATCGATACGACCCAGGTAATCGAGGGCGCCATCGGCCCGGCGGCGCGCCAGGTCGCCGGTGCGGTACAGGCGCGCGCCCGGCACGAACGGATCCGGCACGAAGCGCTCGGCTGTAAGCCCGGCGCGGCCGAGATAACCGCGCGCCAGGCCGACGCCGCCCAGGTACAGTTCGCCGGCGCCGCCTGCCGGCGCCGGATGTAAAGCGATATCCAGCACATGCAGTTGAAGGTTGGCGATCGGATGGCCGATCGGCACCGAAGCCGCCGGTCCGTCGTCTGCATCGCAGGTCCAGTGTGAAACGTCGATGGCCGCTTCGGTCGGGCCATAGAGGTTGTAGAGACGGGCGTGCGGCAGCAGCTGCGCCACGCGCGCCGCCAGTTCCGGCGCCAGCGCCTCGCCGCTGGCGACTATCCGTTCGATGCTCAGGCAGCGTCCGGCAGCATTGAAATCGTCGAGATAGGCAACGAATGCCGCCAGCATCGACGGCACAAAATGCAGCGTCGTCACCTGATGCGCCTCGATCGCCGCGACCAGTCGCACCGGGTCGCGGTGATCGCCAGGTGCGGCAATCGCCAGCCTGGCGCCAACGGCGAGCGGCCAGACGAATTCCCAGACCGACACATCAAAACCGAACGGCGTCTTGTGCAATACCACATCATCGGTCCGCAACTGGTATGCCGATTGCATCCATGCGATCCGGTTTGCCAGGGCGCGATGGGTATTGCCAGCCCCTTTCGGCTTGCCGGTCGAACCCGAGGTATAGATCAGGTAGGCCAGCTGGTCGGCGGCAATATTTATCGGCTGATCGAGGATAGCAGTGCCTTGCATCAGTTCATCGACGCTAAGGATGCGCACATCGCCGTGTGCTGCTGCAGCTGCAACGCGTTCACGCAGGTGGGCTTGCGTGATCACTACCGCTGGCTGCGCATCATTGAGCATATAAGCGATGCGTTCAGGCGGATAATCCGGATCCACGGGCAGATAGGCGGCGCCAGCCTTCAATACGCCAAGCAGCGCCACCACCATATCGAAAGAACGCTCGAGGCATAGGGCAACCGCCGTGTCCGGCTTGACACCGGCTTCGAGCAACGCGGCAGCAACGCGAGTGGCGCACCGGTCGAGTTCGCCATAGCGCATCTGCTGCGGGCGGCCTTGCGCATCAAGGAATTCAAGCGCAACTGCTTCAGGCGTTGCGCCGGCGGCGCGTTCAAACTGGCGGTGCAATGCCATTTGCTGAACGTCAGGCCAGGCTTGCGCCGTAGCGTTATAGCGCACCAGCTCATTCAGGTCGCCATCAGCCGCAACCGCGATCGAACCGAGCGGCGCCTGCGGGTTGGCGATAAAAGCATCGACAGCCGCCGCGAATGCGCGATGCAGGGCGACCACACGCGCCTCACCGAGGCGTGCAGCATCGTAGCCGTAATCGATGGTCAGCAATGTCCCGGCTTCAATCACCAGCGTCAATGCAAAATCGGTCGCTTCGATATTGCGCAGCTCGCGCATCTTCAGCGACCGTTCGTCGCGGCCCTGCCACGCTTCATCTACCGGATAGTTTTCGAATACGACCAGCGTATCGAACAATGCCCCGCCTTGCCCGGCCCATTGCTGGATTTCGTATAGCGGCGTATGCGCATGCTCCGCCGCAGCAGCGTTATCGCCCTGCAGCTCGTGCAGCCATTCCGCTGCCAAGCGCTGCGGTGAAGGCGCGGTTATGACAGGCAGGGTATTGATGAAAAGACCAAGCACAGTCTCGACATCGGGCAATGCGTCGGGACGGCCGGCTATAGTTGCGCCGAACGCCACCGCCGACTGGTTGGTCATGCGTTGCAGCGCCAGCGCCCATGCGCCCTGCACCAGCGTATTGAGCGTTACCTTCAGGCTACGGGCAGTTTCGGACATGCGCGCCGTCACATCGGCGGCGAGTGTCGCGCGCCAGGTGCAATGTTCGGCCGGACGTCCGGCCTCGGCTTCGCGCTCGGCGACGCGGGTCGGCTCACCAAGACGAGCCAGGTGCTGCAGCCAGAATCCGCGTTCCGCATCGAGATCGCGTTCGGCAAGCCAGGCGATGAAATCGCGGTAGCGGGCTTTGGCAGGCGCGGCAAACAGCTGAGGGCGCGGCGGCTCGATGTAATCGCGCAGCACGTCGGCAAAGAAGCGCGCGGTGCTCCAGCCATCCAGCAGCAAGTGGTGGCGAGTCCAGACCAGCCGCCATTCGTCGTCCGTCATGCGGATCAGTGCAACTCGCATCAAAGGTGGTGCGCTCAAGTCGAAACTGCGCAGCCGATCCTGGACCAGCCAGTCCTCGAATGCGGCATTTCCGTTCTCGCCGCTTTCGTTCATCTTGCGCCAGTCGAGGATATCGACCGGCATCTGCGCCTGCCGATGCACAATCTGCATCGCTATCGCCTCGCTGGAAGTGAAGCCGGTCCGCAAGATGTCATGGCGCGCTACCGCTGCCTCGAAGGCTGTGCGCAAACGCGCCACGTCCGGCGCCGCCAGCGTGGCCACCAGCTGGTTCACATAGGTCGACTGTTCAGGTGCGAACAGCGAATGGAACAAGATGCCCTGCTGCATCGGCGACAAGGGATACATGTCCTCGATTGTGCGCAGATCGAAGGGCAACCGGTCCAGCGCGCCCTGCGTCAGGCCCGCCGTGCGCGCCAGCGGATAATCGCCAGGTGTGGCGCTGCCGCCGCGTTGCGCCAGGCGCGCGGCGCAGGCCGCGGTCAATTCGGCAAGCGCCGCTTCGAAACGCCGTGCCAGGGCTTCGATGGTGGCACGCTCGAACTGCGTGTTGCCATATACCCAATGCACTTTCAATGTGCGTGGTCCGTCGGCGTCGATATAGGCGTGGATCGCCAGCGCATTGCCGAGCGGGCCGGCAGGATCGCGCTCGCAGCCCGCGCCGCCGAAGCGTGGCACCAGCGCGGCGTCGCGCGGCGCATCGAACTGGCCGAGGTAGTTGAATGTCACGCGCGGACGCTGCACTGCCGCCAGCGCGCTGCGTGTTGCGGCGTCGCCGTAATGTTGCAATACGCCGAATCCCAGTCCTTTTTGCGGCACTGCACGCAGCGTGTCCTTGACGGCGGCCAGCGTGGCCAGGGTTCCTGCAGGCGTGTCTGCGATTGCCAGCTCCACCGGATAGTGGCTGGTCAGCCAGCCTATCGTGCGGCTGACATCGATGTCGTCGAACAGTGCTTCCCGGCCATGCCCTTCCAGTTCCAGCCGGCATGCGGTTTGGCCGGTGTGGCTGCACAGCGCCTGCGCCAATGCAGTGATCAGCAGTTCGATCATTTGCGTGCGATAGGCGGCGTTCGCCTCGGTCAGGGCGGCGCGCGTCAGTTCGACGTCGAGGACCTGCACCACTGTCTCTGCGTTAGAGTTAGCCGCAACGGCCTGCGGATAGTCAAGCGCCAGGTCTTGGTGAGGAGCCGCAAGCGAGGTCCAGTACGGCACTTCACTCGTGAATGGGGAATCCGCACCGCTGGCGGCGAGCGCTAGCCGCGCCGCCCATTCCTGGGCGCTGGCGCCGGTAGCCGAAAGGCGCACGCTGCGCCGCTCGCGCGCGGCACGGTAGGCGGCATCCAGGTCGTCGAGCAACACGCGCCAGGATACGCCGTCGACGATTGCGTGATGGATTGCGAAATATAATTGCGTGCTGCCGTCAGGCAGCGCCGCTGCAAGCGCACAGGCCGTCGGGCCGTGCGCCAGGTCCAGCCGGCATTGCAAGGCGTCGAATTGCGCCAGCGCATCGGCTTCATCGCGCGCAACGACGGTTGCCAGGGGCAAGGCGTCAAAAGCCTGCGGCGCCTGCGTGATATGCCACCCACCCTGTGCGCCACTGTGAGTAAGACTCTGTTTGAAACGCTGTTTGAAAATGAGGTGATGTTTCAGCAGGGTATCGAAAGCGCGTGCGAATGCGTCAAGATCAAACGTCTCCTGCAGGTCCAGCCTGACTGACTGGTTCCAATGGCCGCGCTGCGGAATGTCAAGCGAGAAAAACCGCTGTTGCGCAGGCGTCAGCACCAGGTTTTCCTCGCCTTTTGTTTCGCTAGACTTGGATTGGGGAGCCGGGGTTGCAGCCTCGATCGCTGTCGCTACCTGGGCCAGGCGCGCCACGGTTGGGCCATCGAACAACTGTTTCGGCGTAAAGCGCACGCCGCGTTTGCGCGACCTGGCGATCACCTGCAGCACCAGGATCGAATCGCCGCCCAGTTCGAAGAAGTTGTCTTCGCGCCCGACCCGTTCGGCTTTCAGCACCTCTTTCCAGACTGCCGCCAGTGTTTCCTCAACCGTGCCGCGCAGCGCATCGCTCGCTTCGACAGAAGGCGCGGGCGCTATTGCCAACGTCCGCAGCGCCGGGCGGTCGACCTTGCCGTTGGCTGTCACCGGCAGCACGTCGAGTACCAGCAGCACGGCCGGCACCATATAGTCGGGTAAACGCAACGCCAGGGCTGCGCGCAATGCCGCCCCATCCAGGGTTTCCCCGGTGCGCGGCGTTGCAAACAAAACCAGCCGCATGCGTCCTTCATGTTCGACTGCCAGTGTTTCCGCCTGCGCCACGCCATCCAAGGTACGCAGCACGGTGCTGACTTCGCCTGGTTCGACCCGATAGCCGCGGATCTTCACCTGGTCGTCGAGACGGCCCAGGAAATCCAGCCTGCGGTCGGCGCGCAGCCGTACGCGGTCGCCGGTACGGTAGATACGCTCGCCCGAAGCGAACGGATGCGGCACAAAACGTTCCGCGGTAGCCGCGGCCCGGCCCAGGTAACCGCGGGCGACGCCCGGTCCGCCAAGATACAGTTCGCCGATCGCTCCCGGCGGCACGCTGGCGCCGCCTGCATCGAGCACGCACGCATAGGCATTCGGCAAGGGACGGCCTAGCGGCACGCCCTGCGCCGCTGTCGCTGCCGCCCGCAATCCGGCTTGTGCCGGCGCCGACGTATCGCAGGTCAATGCGCCCACCGTAGCTTCTGTCGGGCCGTAATGATTGATCACCCGGCAACCGGGCTTGAGCGCTGCGATCCGCTCCACCAGCGCCCAGGGCAAGGCTTCGCCGCCGGTCACGATGGCGTGGGCAGGCAGCACATCCGCCGGCTGTTGCGCGTCAAGCAGTGCGTGCAGGTGGCTTGGCACGATTTTCAGCACGCCGACCTTGCGCGTGCGCATCTCGTGCGCAAAACGATCCGGGTCGAATGCGCATTCCATTGGCAGCAGATGCAGCGTGCGGCCGGAACACAGTGCGCCGAACAGGGTCGTATGGCCAAGATCCGCCGCCACCGTCGACACCATCGCCATCGAGGCATCTTCGCTGAATGCGAGTTCATCCAGCATGCCTTGCACGTAATCGGCCAGCGAACCATGGGAAACCACAACACCCTTGGGCGCACCGGTCGAACCGGAGGTGTAGATCAGGTAAGCTGCCTGCCCGGGCGCCGGCGGCAACGGACGCATCGCGCGATTTGCCAGCAATGGCGTTTGTGCAAGTGCATCCAGGCCAAGCGCCTGCGCTGCGCCGATCTTCTGCGTCGGGCTGGCCTGGCCGGCGACCAGGATCCAGCGCGCCTGGCAAGCGTCGGCGGCCGCCGCCAGCCGCTCCTGAGGCAACGCCGGATCAAGCAGCACGGCATACGCGCCCGATTTCAGCACGGCAACCAGCGCCACCACGAAGTGCACCGAACGCTCGATGCAGACCCCCACCGGCAGTTCCGCGCCGGCGCCTTGCTGCTGCAACGCCAGTGCAATCCGGTCCGAGGCGTCGTCCAGTTCGGCAAACGTGAGTTGCGTGTCGGCGTCGGCCAGCGCAATCCGATGCGGAGTTTCGCTGGCATGCTGCGCGAACAGCGCCAGCACACTATGGTCCGTCCGCGACAGCGAACGGCCGCGCCGTGCGGCATGGTAGTCGGCACTGTCGGTGCAAACCAGTTCGGCGATCGCCCGCTTCGGATCGCTCACCGCATCTGCGACCAGCACTGCGAAGCTGTTGAGCCAGGCTTGCGCCGTGGCGGCGTCGATGCCGTCCAGCGCGTGGGCGGCAACCAGCTCGATGCCGCGCGGATCGTCGGTAAAATCCAGCGCAAAGTCAAAACGTGCAGCCAGGTCCGGTCCAGGCGACATGCGTACGGCGGCGCCTGGCAGCGCGGCTGTCAGTTCGAGGTCGAATTGCTGGGCAAACTTAACCCTGAGCCACTCGTCGCCGCGCCGCACTGGCGGCTTCACGGCATCAAGCACCTGGTCGAACGGAACGTCCTGATAGGCAAACGCATCCAGGGCCGTCACGCGCACCGCTTCCAGCAAGGCGGTAAACGACTGGACCGGCGCTACCCGTGCGCGCAACGCCAGGGTGTTCAGGAACAAGCCGACCAGCGGTGCGGTTTGCGCGTGCAGCCGATGTGCGATCGGTACCGCGACAACGATGTCGCTGGCACCGGTCAAGCGGTACAGCCAGGCATTGAACGCCGCCAGCAGCACCGTAAACGGCGAAGTCCGGGTGTGCAGCGCGAGTTTGCGCACCGCACCGGAAGTTTCTTCGGAGAGCCGCAATACCACGCGGCCGCCGCGATAGTCGCGCTCGGTCCGCCGCGGGCGGTCAAGCGGCAAGACCAGCGGCTCGGGCGCATCACGCAACGCGCCGCGCCAATAACCAAGCTGGCGCTCACCCTCGCCTGCGGCCAGCAAGTCGCGCTGCCATTGGGCATAATCGGCATACTGGATCGGCAACGCCGGCAATTCGGCGGCCTGGCCACCCGCGAACGCGGCATAGGCCGCAGTCAATTCGCTGAACGCGCAACGCGAGCTCCAGCCGTCGCTGACCGAGTGATGGCTGGTCAACAGCAGGCGCTGCGAATCGTCGGCCAGCGTCAGCAATGTAGCGCGCACCAGCGGTCCGTTCGACAGGTCGAATGCTTCGGCCACATGGCGTTCGGCCAGTTCGGCTGCCTTTGCTGCACGTTCCGCCGGGCGGTATGGGCGCAGATCGGTTTCTGCTACCTGCACTGGCAAGGCTGCATGGATGCGCTGCATCACTATGCCGTCATCATTTTCCACCAGCGTGGTGCGCCAAGCTTCATGCCGTTCCAGCAGGTGATCAAGCGCGCGCTGCAGCAGATCGATTTGCAAGGTACCGGCTACGTCCCACTGCACGGCGATGTGATAGGCGGAACCGGCGTCGCGAGTCTGCGCCAGCACCCAGAAACGCTGCTGGGCGAACGATGCCGGACGGTCGACAAAAGGCGCACTGCTGCGATCCCGGGACACATGCACTGGAATAGCGTGCACCTGTGTTTCAATTTCGCTGCGCTCGACCAGCAGCGCCAGTTCTTCAAGCGAAGGATTGTCGAACAGCGCGTCAAGCCGCAGGCTCACCCGCCATTCGGCCCGGATCGCTACCTGCAACTGCATTGCGGCAAGCGAATCGCCGCCGCGCGTAAAGAAACGGTCTGAACGGCCGATCGGCGAGACATCGTTCAGCAGCCGTTGCCAGAGTTCGGCGAGACCGCTTTCGACGGCCGTCGCGGGAGCAACGTAATCGGCGCCGGGCGCCAGCGGAAGCGCAGCCACGGTTTCGCGCAGCGAGGCCCGGTCCAGCTTGCCGTTGAGCGTATACGGCAGGCGCTCGAGGCGCACAAAACGATGTGGCTGCCATGCCGGCGGCAGCTGCGCCGCAAGGTGCGCCTTCAGCGCTTCATCGTCGAGCGCCTCGTTCACCACCACGCAGGCAATCAGCTGGGTGCGGCCACTTGTCGTTTCCGCAAGCACGGCAGCATCGCTGACAAGCGGATGGGCCAGCAGGCAGGCCGCAATTTCACCCGGCTCGACCCGCACGCCGCGGACTTGCACCTGGTCGTCGATGCGCCCCAGGTAATCGAATGCACCGTCCGCACGTTCGCGCGCCAGGTCGCCGGTACGGTAGATGCGGCCGCCGGGCGCGCCGGCCGGATCCGGCAAGAAGCGTTCGGCGGTAAGCGCCGGGCGGCCATGGTAGCCGCGCGCCAGGCAGACGCCGCCCAGCAGCAGTTCGCCAGCCTGGCCTTGCGGCAAGTCGGCGACCCGCGCAGTCCGTGCAACCGGAGAGCCTATCGGCCAACCTATCGGCAGCGACGCATAGCCGTTGCCCGCGTTGCTCGCGTTTCCTTGTTCCAGGGCCGGTACGCTGGCGGGATCAACCGGCCATAGCATCGGCGAAATGATCGCTTCGGTGGGGCCGTAGCCGTTGACCAGCCGGATCTCAGGAAATGCCCGCCTGATTTCATCAAAGGTATCCTGCGACATCGCTTCACCGCCGAACAGCAGCACGCGCAGCGCGGACGGCACGCCAAAGCGCTCGGAAGCGGCAGCGAATTCACGCAGGTAGGCAGGCGGCAAGGTGGTATTCGTGACTCCTTCGCGCTCCATCATGGCGCGCGCGGTTTCCGGCGGAAACGGCGGCGGATCGCTGATCACGACACTGGCGCCGATTGACAGCGGCGCCAGCCAGGCTTCGATCGCAACGTCGAAATTCACCGAGGCGAAATGCAGCAGGCGGTCTGCAGGTCCGATCGGCAGCGACGTGTTCAGCGCGTCGCAGTGGACGGCAAGCGGGCCATGCTCGACCACCACTGCCTTCGGCGTGCCGGTCGAGCCTGAGGTGTAGATCATGTAAGCCGCTGCCCGAGGATTTACCGGAGCATCATCATCGGCAAGCAAAGGCTCAGCACCGGCCACCAGCTTATCAACAATAAAACATTGTGCAAAACGTGCGCGCATGGCGGCATCGGCAGAATCGTCGACGATGCCATGGGCAAGCCCCGCATCCTGCACTACCCAGTCAAGGCGCGCGGCCGGATGGCGCGGATCGAGGGCGACGAATACGCCGCCCGCCTTCAATACTGCAAGCAATGCAACAAACAGATCACAGGAACGCTCGACACACACGCCGACCCGCACCTCGGTGTTGACGCCTGCCGCGCGCAGCCGGGCGGCGAGACGCGACGCGCGGGCGTCCAGGTCGCCGCGCGACAAACGTACGATATGCGGCGAAAACGACGCCAGCGCGGGCGCATCGGGGTCAAGGCGCGCTTGCGCGCGGATCTGGTGGTGCAATGCAATCGGAAAGCTCGTCATAGACTGTAAATCCTCTAGGTTGGCCGCAAGTACGGCCTCTTTGCTAGATTGACGAACCACGCGCCGGAATTTTTACTTAATTCGCCCAGAAAAAAGTTTTTTCACCATCTGCATCGAGGGGCTAAATATTTGCCGCGGTCGTTCGTCATCAGGGATAAGAACCTTATTCCATTCATTTTTCACAACCACCAACCGATTGACCGCCGATGACCGCTGCTACCCAGCCTTACGCTTCCCCGCCCCTACCGCATCCAGCGCGCAGGCCAAACCGGCCATGCGCCTTATCATTGCCCTGCTCAAACGCTCGCGCGGCGCCCTTGCGATTGCGCTCACCGCCTGTGTGCTGAACGGCATCGCCAGCGTGCTGCTGGTCGCGACCTTGAATCGCGCACTGTCCGAGTCAGGCGCAGCCGACGGCTCGCTCGCCCTGCGCTTCGGGCTTTGCGCCGTCATAGCGCTGGTCACCCGGGTAATTACAGGGGTCCTGTTCGCACGGCTGTCGCAAGACACCATGGCGCAGCTGCGCGAACATGTCGCCAAACGCGTCGCCGCGGCTGAGCTGCGCGATGTCGAACGGATCGGCGCCGCCCCCGTGCAATCGGTGCTGACCGACGACGCCACCAACGTCTCCATGCTGTTCTTCGCCCTGCCTAACATCGTGATGCATGGTTCGATCGTATTCGGCTGCCTCGGTTACCTGGCCTGGTTGTCCTGGCCGGTGTGCCTGCTGGCGCTGACCGCGATCGTGGTCGGCTCGATCGGCTACCATACCGGCGACAAGCGCGCCATCGCTTCGCTGGAAGCGGCCGGCCGCTCGCAAGACAAGCTTTTCGGTTACCTCGGCGCCTTGTTCACCGGTGCAAAAGAACTGAAGCTGCATCAGGCGCGCGCACGCCAGTTCCTCGACGGCCAGCTCGGCGCGGCCATCGGCGAGGTGCGCGACCATCGCCGGCGTGCATTCAGCTCGTATGCGGTCGGGGTCGGCTGGATCGTGTTCCTGTTCTATGTATTCCTCGGCGCCGCCGCATTCTGGCCGACGCTCGGCGTGCGGGCCGACGCAGCCGCCGCCTCCGGCTATATCGTTGTCTTCCTGTTCATGTTGCTGCCGCTCGACGGCCTGCTCAACAACGTACCGACCTTGAACGCAGCCCGCGTCTCGCTGGACCGCATCGAAAAGGTGATGGAAGAGTTCGGCAACCTGCGCACCGTGCCGCCGCTGAGCGAAAGCGCATCGCATGAACCGTTCAAGACCCTGACGCTGCGTGATGTCACCCATTCCTATTTCCATGAGCGCGACGAACGGATGTTCAGCGTCGGCCCGATCAACCTGACCTTCAAGCCCGGCGAACTGGTGTTCCTGGTCGGCGGCAACGGCAGCGGCAAGACCACGCTGGCGAAAGTGCTGACCGGGCTGTACGAACCTGAAGACGGCGTAATCGAAGTGGACGGCAAGCCGGTCGGCTCAGC
Organism: Collimonas fungivorans; assembly: GCF_001584145.1. NCBI lineage: Bacteria > Pseudomonadati > Pseudomonadota > Betaproteobacteria > Burkholderiales > Oxalobacteraceae > Collimonas > Collimonas fungivorans. The sequence continues at coordinate 3,211,127 of NZ_CP013232.1, forward strand.
CGAACGTGCAGCCTATCGTGAACGTTTCACCGCCGTTTTCAATGATTTCCACCTGTTCGACGCCCTGCTCGGCATCATCGACCCCAACGATTCATCGCGCGCGCAGGCTGATGCACGGGCCAACGCATTGGTCGCAAAACTGGCATTGGATCACAAGGTGCAAGTGGTCGACGGCGCATTCTCGACCCGGGCGCTGTCCACCGGGCAGCGCAAGCGCCTGGCGCTGGTGGTGGCCTACCTGGAAGACCGGCCGTTCTACCTGTTCGACGAATGGGCGGCAGACCAGGATCCGGCGTTCAAAGCGGTGTTCTATGAACAATTGCTGCCGGAGCTGTGCGCACGCGGCAAGACCGTGCTGGTGATCACCCACGACGACCGTTATTTCCCGCTCGCCGATCGCGTACTGAAACTCGATAACGGCAGCATCATCAGCGAAACCTACGGCGCGCCAGCCGCACTGTTGGCGACGGCGGCCAACGGCACCGAAGGCTAAGCAGCACCCGTCCTTGTAAATCACAAGGACGGGATTCAGCCAATCATGAAGCGGTGAACAGGAATATCGTCGATATCGGCATCAAGGCGGCTTCGCCGGCGGCGGCAATGACAGCAATTGTTCAGTCATGGTGTCCGCCAGCCGCAGCGCCGACATCGGCCCGCCGAACACCCACAGGTTGCGCTCTACCAGCGCCACCCGTCCTGCGCGCCGCGCCGGCACAAAGGGCCAGATTGGCGAATCGAGTTTCTGCTTGAGCGGCACCTCGGGCCCGGTGGAACTGACGAACAATACCGCCAGGTCCGGTTTCTTGAGCAAATCTTCAGAGGTTACGTAAGTAGTCCCTTCGCGGGTCGGCGCGGCATACCCCAGCTCAACGCCAAGCGCGCGCGCCACGCCGCCCGCCATGCTGTTGCCGGTGAACGCCCAGTAACGGTCAGGCAAGCCCAGTTCCTGCAGCCAGGCGACCTGCTCGCCGCTGCGGCCGGCCTGCGCAATACGCTGTGCGTCACGCGCGAGGCCAGCGTCGAGCCTGGCTTCGACAGCAATGGCTGCGTCTTCGCGCCCGGTAAGGCAAGCGATGGTCCGGAAGATTTTACGCGCCCAGTCAAGCTGGGTCAGCGACCTGTCGTTTTTTTCAAGGTCAGGGCTGTATTGGAACAATACGGTGGGAGCGATGCGGTTGAGGGCGGCGAAAATCGACGCGTGCCGCAACCCTACTCCAAGAATCAGGTCCGGCTGCAAGGCCGCGATCGCTTCGAAGCTCGGCTCCTGGCGCGTACCGACGTCCGGCACCGCGGCCAGCCGCTCTTTGTCATAGTCAAACCATCCCGGATAATTCGAGGCGTCGGCCATGCCGGCCGGCATCAGGCCAAGCGCCGCCAGGTCTTCAGCGAACATGAATTCGAGCACCACGATCCGCCGCGGCCGCGCCGGCAGCCCTGGCTGGAACTGCGAAACGGTGGAATTGCCCGCAAGCGGCTCGCAAGCCGGAGTCGGGCCGGCAGAGCCGGCTGCATAAGCCTGGGATCCGCAAAGCGCGGTACAAGCCGCCGCTATCGCACAAAGCCGCTGCACATGCCTGCTCAACGTATCGAATCCTGCAATGCCAGCTCTTCGTCGTGCATCGTCAACAGCAATGGGCAACTGGCGCACAGATTTGTTTCTCCTGGAATTTGATTGCGCATGCAGCATACGCGGCGCGCGCGAAACGGGTCGGGCAACAGCGCCGAACCTGGTTTTACCTGGCGTACCGGGGTGCGCAATGGATTGGGTGAACCATCCGCCGCGATCGGCCTGAACAGGCAGGCGATATCGTTTGCCACGCCAGGCAAGGCCGCGCATTGCCCGGCCAGATAGTCGAGCAGGTTGCCGACATTGCCCCACAACACGCGCGGCGCAATGCGCGCCATGTTCGCCAGCGTCTCGATCACCACTTGCAGGTGCTCCACCAGCGGCGCATAACAGCGTGTGCAATCGTTCTCGGGCGGCTGCAGCGCGTCGGCGGCAAAATACAGCGCGGTCGGCATCCCCGCCCGCAGCACAAGCTGGGTACGGGCGGGCGACATGTCCAGCGGCCGGCGCAGCAGCAGCGCGGCGATGCCGGCAGGCGCTGCGAGCCAGAAATAGTATTTGCTCCACTGCGACAGCAGCGCCCGCGCATGGATCTCGCCATCGCCGCCATAGTGCGACACCATCGCATCAAGCAGTTCCGCGCGGTAGGCGCCGAGCTGGGTCAACGGGATGCAAACGGATTCGCCGGCACGGTTTTCCGTCTCAGAGGCTGCCTGGCTGTGCTGCGGCTTGCCGAGCCAGACATGCTCGAGATAGGATGCCATCGATTCCGGTGCAAGCGCGGCAAAACAATGTGCCGGCGCGTCCGCACCCGGATTCAGGACCATCCTCTGCAAGATATCCATCAGCGGCCGCTCCGCTTCTCGCGTCGCGCCTGGACAATCAACAGGATGAGCAGATATGGCGCGCCTATCATGGCGGTCAGCACGCCGGCCGGGATCTCCCGCGGAGCAAGCAGCGTGCGGGCAGCGATATCGGCCAGGACCAGCAGCAGCGCACCGCACGCAGCGGCCAGCCAGAGCCGGGTACGGTGCGTGCGCGCACCCAGCATTACCGCCAGGTGCGGCGCCATCAGGCCGATGAAACTGACCGGCCCGACGGCGGCAACCGCGGCACAGGCGGCAAGTGTCGCCACTGTCAGTACTAGCGGCCGCAATACGGCAATCGGCAGGCCAAGCGCCGCCGCCTGGTCGTCGCCCAGCGACAGCAGGTCGAGCGGCTTGGCCAGCAACGCCAGCACCGGCAGCGCCAGCAGGCACCAGGGCAGCAGCGTGGCCACTTCACCCCAGCTGCGGCCGTAGGTGCCGCCGACCAGCCACACCACAAAACGCGCGGGCTGCACGCTCTGCTGCGTGATCAGCCACTGCGACAGTGTAGTCCAGAGAGTGCCGAGGACCAGCCCGGTGAGCGCTACTGCCATCGGCGCATAACGATGGCGGCGATTCAGCAGCAATGTCAGCAGCAGCGTGGCGGCGCCGCCTGCGAGTGCGGCGACCGCAAGGGTTGAATGAGCAGCGAACGGCCACAGGATCAGTGCAATGAAAGTCGCCAGTCCGGCGCCCTGGGTAACGCCAAGCACTTCAGGGCCGGCCAGCGGATTGCGCACGATACTCTGCATCAGCACCCCGCTCGCCGCCAGCAGCGCTCCGGCTAGCAGTGCGCACAAAAGGCGCGGCAGGCGCAGGTCGAGCAGCATCCGGGTTACTTCGTCGCGTCCTTCCAGCGCGGCAATCCAGCCGGTCGGGCCAATCAGCTTCGCCCCCAGCGAGGCGCCGGCAAACAGCAGCGCGCAGCCAGCCAGCAGCAGTCCAGCTGCGATCAAAGGCCATGGCAATGCAGTAAGCATGCGCACGGCGCGAGTTCCAGTGTCAGACACCGGCCGTTCCTGCCCTGCCGCTGCGCCCGACCATACGATGCCGTTGCGGATCATGGCCAGCATCAGCGGCGTGCCGACCAGCGCGATCGCCACCCCTGTCGACAGCGTGGCGTCGAGGCCCAGCGCCAGCACCGCGCTGTCGGTAACCAGCACCAGCGCGCCGCCCACCAATGCCGACAAGGGCACCAGCGCACCCAGTTTCGATGCTTTTGCGCCGTGCAGCTGACGCAGCAGGTTCGGCGCGATCAAGCCGACATACGACAGCGGCCCGGCGATACTGACCGCGACGCTGGCAAAACCTACCGCCACTACCATGGCGGCGATCCGCGTCGCATCGATGCGCACGCCGGCAGCGGCAGCGGCATCGTCGCCCAGCACGAAGGGATTGAGCGGCCGCACCACGAACGGCAAGGCAATCAGCGGCAACACCAGCCATGCCATGGCCAGCTTGAGGCCGTCCGCGCCCGGTTGGTACAGGCTGCCGCTGGCCCATAGCGCGGCGCCGGCGATGCTTTGCTCAAAAAATGCCAGCACCAGTGTCGCCACTGCCGAAAACAGCAGCATGCAAACGCTGCCCGCCAGCACCAGCCGCAGCGGCGTCGCGCGCCAGCCGGCTGCAGCCATCACGCAAACAGCCGCAGCCAGGCCGCAGCCGAACAGCAGCGGCACCGATGCCGCCCGGCAAGCGCGGGGACCACCATCGCGGCCAGCAAGCCCAGCTGGGCGCCGCTGGTAATGCCGAGTAAATCGGGGGAAGCGAGCGGATTGCGCGTAAGCGCCTGAAACAGCGCTCCAGCCACGCCGAGACAGCCGCCGGCGACCAGCGCAGCCGCTACGCGCGGCATGCTCAAATCGAACAGCAGGATGCGGCTAAGCGTGGCAGCGTCACTTCCTTGCGCGGACGCCGCCAGCCACAGCTGCACGCCGAGCCCAGGCGCACGGCGGCGGTGACGATGATTAGCAGCAAGAGTGCGGCTCCGATCAGGCTTGCCCTGCTTTTCGTCGTTGCATGCCGGCTTGCCAGCGCAGCGCTTGCAGCTAACGCAGTCATGCAGCGAGATCCTTGTCGGCGCCGTTTTCATGCAGCACTGCCGGCCGCGAGACCACACCATAGGCCGGCACGCACATCGGCGCCCCGGTCAGCGGATGAGCAATCTTCAGCATGGTCACATCGAATGTTTCGTGCAGGTGATGCGGCGCCAGCATGGCGTCGGGCGAACCATGGGCAATGATCTTGCCGGCGCGCATCAGGACGATTTCATCGCTGAACGCAGCAGCCTGGTTCAAGTCGTGCAGCACCCAGACGATGGTCAGCCCCTGTTCCTGGTTCAGGCGGCGCAGTTCGTGCAGGATTTCAAGCTGGTGATGGATATCGAGATAGGTGGTAGGTTCGTCGAGCAGGACGATGGGCGCCTGCTGGGCCAGCGCCATGGCAATCCACGCGCGCTGCCGTTCGCCGCCCGACAATGCGGCAACGTCGCGCTCGGCATAGTCGGCAAGTCCGCTGGTGGCCAGCGCCTGGTCGATAGCAGCATGATCGGCGCGCGTCAGGCCGCGCAGCCAGCCGCCGTAGGCATAGCGGCCATAAGCCACCAGCTCGCGCACCGTCAGGCCAGCGGGTATCTGGTTGAATTGCGCCAGCATCGTCAGCGCCCGCGCCAGTTCGCGCCGCTTGTACGATGCCAGCGGCGCACCATTCACTTCCACCTGCCCTGACCGGATCGGCAGCAGTCCTGCCAGGGTGCGCAGCAATGTGCTCTTGCCGCAGCCGTTCGGCCCGCACAAAGCAGTCACCCGTCCGGCCTTGATAGTCAAGTCGAGGCCGTCGAGCACTACCTGCTCGCGATAACCGACCGTCAGCTCGCGCGCCACCAGCGCCGCTCCAACCGTTTTCATCAGAACGCCGTCTTCTGCTCGCCGGCCTTCGGTTCGCTATAACTTTGCGCCATCGCCACCACTACTTTGCGCGGTCCCTGGAACGGATCGCGCGCGTGCGCGGTCAGCATGTTGTCAAGCATCAGCACATCGCCGGACAGCCATGGAAAGACAATGCGCTGCTGATCCAGGACGCCGCGGATTTCAGCCAGCGCCTCGGCCTCGATTTCTTCGCCGTCGCCGTAATAGACGTTGCGCGGCACGTTTTCCAGCCCGACCGCATCGACCAGCGCTTCTTGCATTTCCTCGTCCAGCGCAGACAGGTGAAACAGGTTGAGCTGGTTGAACCAGACCATGTCGCCAGTGCGCGGATGGCTGGCGACCGCCTGGCAGCGTTCACGGGTGCGCAGCAGCAGTTCACCGTCCTCGCCGTCGCGCCAGGCGCAGTCGATGCCACGCGCGGCGCAAATACGCTCGACCACGCGCGGATCGTCCGAGCCGAAAGTTTGCTGCCACGGCAGGTCAAGCCCCTGGCCGAAATTGCGCACGTAAAGCAGCTCGCGCTTGGTGAAACGGGCAACCAGCGCCGGATCAAGCCGGCGATAGATGGCGCGGCTGTCCGCAATCGGCGTGGCGCCGCCGGAAGCCGCGGCAAGTACGCAATGGAACCAGATGCGCAGCGGCCATTCGCTCGTATACGATTGCTCGTTATGCAGCGGGATCGACCGGTGCGGCGGATATTCGGTCGAGGTATACACCGCGCCCTCGACCTGGCTACGCGGCGTCGAGGCGAATTCATAACCGATCAGCGGGTGGCCGAACGAACCGGCAAACCCCTGAAACGACTCGATCGACGGCACCTGGAAACCGGTGAACAGCAGCCCTCCGGCCTGCTCCAGGGTATCGTCGGCAATCGTGCGCAACAGCGGCATGGCCTGTTCCAGCGAGATATCCACGCCGGCTTTCGGCGCCACAACGGTAGGCAGCCCCGGTTCGATCCGCAGGTCGTCAAGTGCGAGCTGCGGCATGGAAAGTGTAGTCATGCGAAATCCTCTTGCAGGGACGGCGTGCCCAGGGCTTCATCCCCGGCGCGCCGGATTACCCGGTTACGATAGGTGCGCCTGCGCTGCGGCGTTATCCATATGGCGGCGCAGGCTGGCCGGACGCATGTCGGTCCAGACTGACTCGATATGCGCAAGGCATGCGGCTTTCGGGCCGCTTACGCCGACTTCGCGCCAGCCGGCCGGCACGGCGCGGAAGGTTGGCCAGATCGAGTACTGCTCTTCGTCGTTGATGACGACTGTGTAGATAACATCATCTGCCTCTGCGGCAGCGGAATTCTGTGTTTGTGTCATGGTCAGGCCTCGTTCGGAATGCACTAAGGAAACGGCGGAAAACGGCGGCGGATGGCGCTCGCTGCGCCTAAACGCCGCCTCTACTTTATGAAGACGATTGGCGCGCGCGCTTTTTTACCGTCGCGGGCAGCGCTGGCATGGAACATCGGCAAGGCGGCGCCGCGATCGCAGGCGTCCAGGCAGGCGCTGCAGTGCTTTTCAACGTCCCGCACCATGAAATGCACCAGCGTCTGCGAGACGTTGAGCGCACGCGCGGTGCTCTGCAACGTTTCTTCGCGCATGCGCACCATCTCGAATGCCGCGCGGCTGCGCGCCGGCAGCTGCGCCAATGCGTCGTATACATGGCGCAGCCTGTCGCGCACTACCAGCGCCGCTTCCGGCGAAGGTTCCTGCGACGGCATGTTGAGGCCGCTGTCTTCATCGGCATGGTAGATGTTTTCAAGATTCTGGCGCCGGCAAGCATCGATAGAGGCATTGCGCACCATCCGCATTACATAAGCAATCGGCTGGCGGATGGCATCCTGGCCCGGAAGATCGACCAGCTTGAGGAAAACATCGTGCACGACGTCTTCCGCCCGGCTGGTGCAGCCGACGAAGCCACGCGCGACGTTGACGTACAGCGGGCGATTTGCGATCAGCATGTCGAGCAATGGGCCGGCGGGAGAGGATGCACTGGAGCTGAAGATCGACGCATTTCTAACTAGCGATGCCGCTGCCGAAGACTTCGCCCCTCCAAGCATTTGCGCCATAAATTCACTCCGCTCTGATAAGATGGCTCCCAAGGTAACATAAACACGAATCATTCTCAATATCATTAGCAATTATCCTTATTACTTTTATGGATTTGCCTGACAGGGAGGCATGACTTCGGGGATGAAAAACTGGCGTCAGCAACCCTGCCCGGCGCCGATTGATGGGCCGTGCCGGGTTATCCGGAAGGAAAATATTCTAGGAAGAGGAAGGTGATGCGGGCGCTGCCTTAGAGCAGCCGCCGCATAGTTGCCGATTTGATATTCCGGCTTACAGCAGTTTTTGGCTGGCCACCAGCACACCGTCGGCATCGGCATAGATCCATACGCCCGGGGTCACCGTCACGCCGGCAATGGCGACGCTGACGTCGCGCTCCCCTACTCCCTTGCGCACGCTGCGCTGCGGATGGAGCGCCAGTGCGCGCACGCCGATATCGCAGGCATTCAATTCGGCCGAATCGCGCACGCAGCCGTTGACGATGATGCCGGCCCAGCCGTTCTTTTGCGCCAGCACGCCAAGGTTGCCGCCGACCAGCGCGCAACGCAGGCTGCCGCCGCCGTCGATCACCAGCACCTGGCCGTCGCCCGCGGTTTCCAGCGTGCTGCGCACCAGCACATTGTCTTCATGGACTTTCAGGGTGCGCGCCGGGCCGGAAAATGCCTGGCGCCGGCCGAAGGAGATGAATACCGGCGGCAAGACCGCCAGGGCGGCCGTACCGAGCTTGTCTTCGTTGGCATCGCATAAATCGCAGGTAGAAAAAGTCATTGCATCTCCGTCGCAGTGCAGCCAGGAAAAGATCAGTCGTCCGAGGAAAACGTCAGGCCGCCGAATTTCTTGACACTATACATCCGCTTATCGGCCACCTTCAACAAGGTTTCCAGGTCGAGGCCGTCGGCCGGATACAGGGCGCCGCCGATGGAAGCGCCGATCTGGCAATGTTCGCCGTTGCTCATCAAGATCGGCTTGTTCAATACCGCATAGATCTTTTCCGCGATCGCCAGCGCCGACTCTTCGTCGGCCACGCCAGGCAGGTACACGATGAATTCGTCGCCGCCGAAACGCGCGACCTCGTCTTCCTTGCGCAAGGTGTTTTGCAGGCGCAGGCCGACTTCGATCAGGACCCGGTCGCCCTCGTCATGGCCGTAATGGTCGTTGACCTGCTTGAACTTGTCGAGATCGACGAACAGCACGGCGAAACGGAACAGATGCGGTTCGACGTCGGTGCGCCGGCGAAATTCGATCTGCGCGATCAGGGAATCGCGATTGAGCAGGCTGGTCAGGCGATCCGTGCGCAGGTTTCGCTCCATCTCCTGGAAGCTTTGCGCCAGTTCGCCGATCTCATCCTTGCGGTCGATATTCAATTTGGCGAATGGCCGGCCGCTGCCTATGCTGCGCACCGCCAGCGTCAGCTTGCGGATATCGCGCAGGACCCAGCGCAATATCGCGTAACCGAACAACAGCGCCAGCAGGATCACTACCAGGCCCAGGTACAAGCTCTTGTAGACGCTGGAATTGACCGCTCCCCAGAAATCGGAACGCGGCAAGGCGACCACCGCCACCCACTCCAGTCCGGCCGCATCGCGATGGATTTGCGCCGCCACTTCGATCTGCCCGTATTTGCTGGGGAATGCGCCGACGATCAGCTTGCCTGGCTTGGGCGGGCTGGCGGCCGAAGCCGCTATCGGATCGGCAACCGGCGCCGTTTCCCGGTGTTTCTGCAGATAGTTTTGCACCAGCTGCCAGCTCTGGCGCATGAAAGGTGCGGCAACATTTTTCAGATTGTTCCTGATGTGCTGGTTCTGGGCGCCGTTGCGCGGCGCAAATGCGCCTTCGCCGTTGGAAGTAATAACCAGGTCGCCGTTGGGTTCCGCCACGAAAGCGACTCCGTTCTTGTCCATCGGCAACGTCTGCAGATATTCCCGCAGCGGCCGCAACGACAGCTCCCTGGCCACCACGCCAAGCACCTCCTGGTCGCCGTCGTATACCGGCCGCGCCAGCATCAGCACCGGCTCGCTGCTGGCGGCATCGATGAACACCGGCGACCATATGTCTTTGCGCTGGCTGACGGCAGCCTGGTACCAGTTTTGCTCGCGCGGCTCGTAGTTTTCCGTCTCTAGCAAGATCTTTTCCGTGGCAGGACCGCGGCTGCGATACAAGTGGGTGGGACCTTCGCCCGCACCCCTCAGCCTGACCCGGAACTCATTGGCGGCGATGCGGCGGATGCCGACATAATGGCCATCGACGCCGGCAAAGCTGATCAGGCTGCCGACAGTCGGAAACAGGCCGCTGGCAATCCACATGCGTTCTTCCAGGCGGCCGACGCTGGCTGGAAACGGGATCGGAGTCGGGGTCTTGTTGACGGCGCCTGCGACCTGATCGGGCGCGACTACCCGCAACGCCGCGCCGGCATCGAACAATTGCCTGTTGATTGCGCTGTCAATGCCCCCCATCATGTCCGCCAGAACCTTTTGCGACAACGCATCGGTGGCGTCCTGGCCGGTTTGATAGAGCAGCCAGCCGACTGAAACGGCCAGACACAGCAGCAGCGCTGCAAACGGCAAAATGAATAAGCGTTGCAGTGACGTTCGCTTCAAATTTGCCTCGAAATTACAATAATCGGCGCCTGGCTTCTGGAAAGTACCCTCGCATCTTTGCATACCGCAAAAATGCTTGTTGCCGTCGCGATCTACAATTGAATGCACAATTCATAACATTCGCCTGCAACCCGCCAATACGGACTATGAGCATAGACCTAAAAAAAGGCCACACGGCATCGCCATGTGACCTTTAATTCATAAAGCAACACGTTCAAGCCTGCCGCGATTCTACCTGTTTGCGTCTGTAAAATCTGAGCTTAGATTGTCACTTTGAACACTATCTCACCATTGTTAACATTTATGTGAATGATGTCCTTCGGACCGAACTTGCCTTCGAGAATCAATTTCGACAAAGGATTCTCGATCTGCTGCTGGATCGCGCGCTTCAACGGCCGCGCGCCATACACCGGATCGAAACCTGCTTCGGCGATCTTTTGCAGGCCGGCTTCCGAAATCACCAGGCCCATGTCCATTTTCGCCAGCCGCCGTTCGAGGATCTTCAGCTGGATCTTGGCGATAGCGCCGATGTTCTTCTCGTCAAGGGCATGGAACACCACGATTTCATCGATGCGGTTGATGAACTCCGGCCGGAAATGGTTCCTGACTTCAGCCATCACCTCCATCTTCACCACGGCTGGATCGCTGCCCTCCATCGCCTGGATCCGATGCGAGCCCAGGTTCGAAGTCATCACGATCACCGTGTTCTTGAAATCCACGGTGCGGCCTTGGCCATCCGTCATGCGGCCGTCGTCCAGCACCTGCAGCAGCACATTGAATACGTCCGGATGGGCTTTCTCGATTTCATCCAGCAGTATCACGCTGTACGGCTTGCGGCGCACCAGCTCGGTCAGGTAACCGCCCTCTTCGTAGCCGACATATCCAGGCGGCGCACCGATCAGGCGTGCGACCGAATGTTTTTCCATGAATTCGCTCATGTCGATGCGGATCAAGGCATCGGTGCTGTCGAACAGGAAACCGGCCAGGGCCTTGCACAGCTCGGTCTTGCCGACACCGGTCGGCCCGAGGAACATGAATGAGCCGTATGGCCGGTCAGGATCGCTCAACCCGGCGCGCGAGCGGCGGATCGCATCCGACACTGCGACGATCGCTTCGTTCTGGCCGACCACGCGCTTGTGCAGCTCGTCCTCCATCTTGACCAGTTTGTCGCGCTCGCCCTGCAGCATCTTGGACACCGGAATGCCGGTAGCGCGCGAGACAATCTCGGCAATTTCGTCGGCGCCGACCTGGGTCCGCACCAGCTGCGGCTTGCCGTCCGGATCCGGGTACGCGGCCGCCAGCGCATCCTGCCTGGATTGGGTTTCCAGCGCTTTTTCCAGCTCGTTCAGCTTGCCGTACTTCAGCTCGGAAACTTTTTGCCAGTCGCTGTTGCGCGTCGCTTCGTCGATTTGCAGGCGCAGCTTCTCGATCTCTTCCTTCAGATGTTTGCTGCCCTGGGCGCTGGCCTTCTCGGATTTCCAGATTTCCTCGAGGTCGGCATATTCGCGCGACAGTTTCTCGATTTCTTCCTCGATCAGGGCGAAGCGCTTTTGCGAAGCCTCATCCTTCTCGCGGCGCACTGCTTCGCGCTCGATCTTGAGCTGGATCAGACGGCGGTCGAGCTTGTCCATCACCTCCGGCTTGGAGTCGATTTCAATCTTGATCTTGGCCGCAGCCTCGTCGATCAGGTCGATCGCCTTGTCCGGCAGGAAACGGTCGGTGATATAGCGATGCGACAATTCCGCCGCCGCGACAATCGCCGGATCGGTGATTTCCACGCCATGGTGGACTTCGTATTTTTCCTGCAAGCCGCGCAGGATTGCAATCGTCGCTTCGACACTAGGCTCGTCCACCAGGATTTTCTGGAAACGCCGTTCCAGCGCCGCGTCTTTCTCGATGTACTTGCGGTATTCATCCAGCGTGGTGGCACCGACGCAATGCAGCTCGCCGCGCGCCAGCGCAGGTTTCAGCATGTTGCCGGCATCCATCGCGCCTTCCGCCTTGCCGGCGCCGACCATGGTGTGCAGTTCGTCGATGAAAACAATGGTTTGCCCTTCGTCCTGGGCGATTTCCTTGAGCACCGCTTTCAGCCGCTCTTCGAATTCACCGCGGAATTTTGCGCCGGCCAGCAAGGCCGCCATGTCGAGCGACAGGACGCGCTTCGATTTCAAGCTGTCCGGCACTTCGCCATTGACGATCCGCTGCGCCAGGCCTTCCACGATCGCAGTCTTGCCGACGCCCGGCTCGCCGATCAGCACCGGATTGTTCTTGCTGCGCCGCTGCAGCACCTGGATCGCGCGCCGGATTTCATCGTCGCGGCCGATCACCGGATCGAGCTTGCCGAGGCGCGCCCGTTCGGTCAGGTCCAGGGTGTATTTTTTCAGGGCTTCGCGCTGACCTTCGCCATCCTGGGAAGCCACGTTGGCGCCGCCGCGCACTGCCGTAATCGCTGCTTCCAGCGCCTTGCGCGTCAGGCCGTTTTCACGCGCCAGCCGGCCGGCGTCTGACTTGTCGTCGAGCAGCGCCAGCAGCAGCATCTCGCTGGCGATGAACTGGTCGCCGCGTTTTTGCGCTTCTTTATCCGCCAGGTTGAGCAATGCCAGCAGCTCGCGCCCTATCTGTACTTCGCCGCCGGCGCCGCTCACCTTGGGCAGGCGTTCCAGCGCGGCTTTCAGGCCGGTTTCCAGGGCGGCGACGTTGACGCCCGCCCGTTGCAGCAGCGAAGTGGCGCTGCCGTCGTCCTGGTTCAGCAGCGCGATCAGCGCATGGACCGGATCGATGTATTGATTGTCGTTGCCGACGGCCTGGCTCTGGGCATCGGCAATCGCTTCCTGCAGTTTTGTGGTTAATTTATCGAAACGCATGGTTCCTCCAAAATATCTAATGGGTAGAAAATTGGGACAGACCTGCTGATTTCAAGTTAGACGATAAAAAGCCCTTCACAGAGGAAGGGCTGGCATGGCATCCGTAAAACCGGACTATTTGATGTGCGTGGCCATGAAGTAGGTCACGGCTACCAGCGCAGAACCGAAGCCGCAGACAAACGTCACCAGCCGCCAGGTCTGGTCCGTCATTTCCCTGTGCATGTCGGCGCTGGTGGCGGTCTGGTCCAGGCGCGTTTCTATCCGCGCCAGCCGGTCGCGCGCTTCAGTGACAAAGTCAGTGACACATTCTTCAAGTTTCAGAACCCTGGTTTCCATGTTTTCATCATAGCCACCGCCGTCGCCGCCGTCAAATGATCGCCTCTGCGGATTTTTTGTTTTGTTTACCTCTTCTCGCAGATAAACAGCTTTAGACCTAGCTTCCATCGCCAGTCTCCCCATATCGAGTCATCCCAGCCAATGTATTTTCTTTTTATCAAGAAGTCTTTAAGAGACGTCCTAAATCAGAAAACCAAGGCGCGATAAGTCGCAAAACCGATATGCCGACCGCCAGCCAGCTCACTTCTTGCTTTCGCGCATAGGCAGCGGCAAGGCGTCCTGCTCCCATTTGGCCAGCGCCTCGTCGTCGGTGCTGCGGGCGTCAATCCAGCGCGCGCCTTGTTCCGTGTGTTCCTTTTTCCAGAACGGCGCTGCGGTTTTCAGGTAGTCGATGATGTATTCGCAGGCGGCGAAGGCATCGCCGCGATGCGCCGAACTCACCGCTACCAGCACTATCTGGTCCAGCGGCAGCAAGGGGCCGATGCGGTGTATCACCAAGGCGTCGAAGATGTCCCAGCGTTGTTTGGCCTGTTCGACGATGGCCGCCAGGGCTTTCTCTGTCATGCCGGGATAATGCTCCAGCTCCATCTGGGCGACGGCGCTGCCATCGTTCAGATCGCGCACGGTGCCGAGGAAGCTGACGACAGCGCCGATCTTGGGATTGGACAGCCGCAGCTGCGCCAGCTCGGCGGCAAAATCGAAATCCTCAGCCTGAACACGGATGGGCATAGTCAAGACCTCACGGACAACAACAAACCAGGATCAGCCGCCGGTGACCGGCGGGAAAAAAGCCACTTCGCCGCTCTCGGCCAGGGCTGTATCGGCGCTCGCCAGTTCCTGGTTGAACGCCATGCGCAGGGAGCGCCCCTCAGCCAGCACCTCGGCCCAGACCGGGCCGCGTGTGCGCAAGAAAACACGCAACTCGCCGACGGTAGCGATCGAAGCCGGCAACTCCAGCGTTTCTTGCGACAGGTTGAGCGCCTCGCGGATACTGGCAAAAAAGCGCAGCTGGATTTTCATTACATTCTCTTTTTCAAGCAAATACAAGTTTTACAGTAGAGCAGAAAACGGCAGGAAGCGCAGCGCATCGCCCTTGGCGATGGTTTTTCCGGCCGGATTATCGACCAGGCCGTCGCCCCAGACGGTGGAAGTCAGTACACCCGAACCTTGCTGCGGGAACAGGTCGAGGCCGCCGCTGGCGTTGATTCTTGCGCGCAGAAATTCCTGGCGGCGGTCGGCCTTGGGCCAGTCGAAATCGGCGCGCATGGCGATTGCCTGCGGCGCCAGCCCGCTTGCCGCCACCCCTTGCTGGTGCAGGATGAAGGGCCGCACAAAGATCAGGAAGGTGACAAAACTGGATACCGGATTGCCGGGCAAGCCGATAAAGAAGGCAGTGCCGCCCGCGGCGCGGCGGACTTCGCCGAAGGCTAGCGGTTTCCCGGCTTCATGGCGATCTGCCACATGTTCAGGCGCCCTTCCGCCTCCACCGCCGGCTTGACATGATCTTCCTCACCGACCGACACGCCGCCCGAGGTAAGGATCAAATCATGTCCTTGCGCGGCAACGCGCAGCGCCTCGCGGGTTGCTTCGCGGTTGTCGGGGACAATGCCGTAATCGCTGATTTCGCAGCCCAGGTTTTCCAGCAGGCCGCGCAAGACGAACCGGTTCGAGTTATAGATGGCGCCCGGCTTCAATGGCTGGCCGGGCATGGCCAGTTCGTCGCCGGTGAAAAACACCGCCACCCGCAGCTTGCGCAGCACCGGCAATGTTTCCAGGCCGACCGAGGCCGCCAGGCCGAGATGCTGCGGCCGCAGGCGTGTACCGGCAGGCAGGATCACGCTGCCGCTGCGGATATCTTCACCGGCGCGGCGCACCCATTCGCCGGCAGCCGGCGCATGTTTGATGAGGACTGCATCGCCGTCGGCCTCGCACATTTCCTGCATGACCACGGCATCGGCGCCTTCCGGAATCATGCCGCCGGTAAAGATGCGGGCGGCAGTGCCGGCCTGCAGCGGCGCACCGACATGGCCGGCGGGAATCCGCTGCGAGATGGGTAACCGCGCAGCACCGCCGGCGCAATTCGCGGCGCGCACTGCATAACCGTCCATTTGCGTATTGTCCGCCGGCGGCACGTTGAGCTGGGAAACCTGGGCATCCGCCAGTATCCGGCCGTTGGCGGACAGCGTCGGGATCCGCTCTGCGGCGGTGCTGTCAACCAGCGGCCGCGGCGCCGCCAGCAGTATATCGAGGGCTTCGTCGACAGATAACATCGGAGGTTTTTGCATGTCTGGTCGCAGCCGGCTTACAGGCCGGTATGGCCGGCGATGAAAGTCTTCACCTGCGCCACGTCGGCCGCCATCACTTCGAAGCGCTGCGGCAGCGCTTCTATGTTTTCAAAACCGGCCGGGCGCTCGGCGTCGCGCCCCAGCGCTTCGCGGATGGTTTCGTTGAACTTGGCCGGCAAGGCGGTTTCCAGCACGATCATCGGCACGCCCGGGACCATGTATTCGCGCGCCACCTTGACGCCGTCGGCGGTGTGGGTGTCGATGGTGACGCCGTAACGCTGTTCGATATCGCGGATGGTAGCTAACCGGTCCTGATGGGTCGACTTGCCGGACTGGAAGCCGAAACGGCCGATCTTGGCAAATTCATCGCCATCGCTGCCGGGCCGCCCGCCAGGCTGAAGCCGCCCGCGGTTTCCACCTTGTGGAACAAGGCGCGCACGCGCTCGCTGTCGCCATCCAGCAAATCGTGGATGAAGCGTTCGAAATTGGAAGCCTTGCTGATATCCATGCTGGGGCTGCTGGTGTGATAGGTCTCGGCCGACTTGCGCACGCGGTAGATGCCGGTGCGGAAAAATTCGTCGAGCACGTCGTTCTCGTTGGTGGCCGCCACCAGCTTATCGATGGGCAAACCCATCATGCGTGCGATATGCCCGGCGCAGATGTTGCCGAAATTGCCCGACGGAACTGTGAACGATACCTTCTGGTCGTTGCTGGTGGTCGCGCTCAGGTAGCCGCGGAAGTAATACACCACCTGCGCCACCACGCGCGCCCAGTTGATCGAATTGACGGTGCCGATTTTCTGGCTGGCCTTGAAGGCGTGGTCGTTGGATACCGCCTTGACCATGTCCTGGCAATCGTCGAACACGCCTTCGACCGCGATATTGAAGATGTTCGGATCCTGCAGGCTGAACATCTGCGCGGTCTGGAATGCGCTCATCTTCTTGTGCGGCGACAGCATGAAGACGCGTATGCCTTTTTTGCCGCGCATCGCATATTCCGCCGCGCTGCCGGTATCGCCGGAGGTAGCGCCGAAAATGTTCAGCTTGGCGTCGTTCTTGGCCAGCGTATATTCGAACAGGTTGCCCAGCAGCTGCATCGCCATGTCCTTGAAGGCGAGCGTTGGACCGTTTGACAGCCCTTGCAGCAGCAGCTTGCCGCCGTCCTTTTCTTCCAGCACGCGCAAAGGTGTGATCTGGCCGGCGTCTTCGCCCGCCCGCGCATTGCGGTACACCTCGGCGCTGTAGGTCTTGTGCGCCAGGGCCTTCAGATCGGCCGCCGGCACATCGGTGGCAAATTTCTTCAACACTTCAAACGCCAGGTCGGCATAAGACAGGCCGCGCCACTGATCCAGCTCGGCGCCGGTGACTTGCGGATATTTTTCAGGCAGGTACAAACCGCCATCCGGGGCCAGGCCGCCTAACAGGATTTCGGAAAAATTTTGAGCAGCTGCGTGGCCGCGAGTCGAAACATAATGCATATTGTGGATGGCGTTATTTAAAATTGCGGATCAGGATCAGAATCTGGTTACAAGCTGCTGCTTGCATTATAACGTTCGCTGCCATGCTGCTGTCAGCTTTGCATAGGCGATGCAAGTGGTTGCCCGGCTTATTTTTTCTTCCAGTAGTCGCCGGTCTCTTCGTAGCACTCGACCGCCAGGTCCGAGACTTTCGCCTCCATGTGCGCCTGTGCATCGGCAATCGCCTGGTTATAGATGCCGGGGCCGATCACCCGCAGGCAGAAGTCGAGCAGCATGCCGGCTTTCAGGTCGCCGATCGGCTCGTCCATGTTTTCGTTGAAATAGCGCTGGATGGCCCCAATCAGGTCTTTCTGCTCGCTTTGCTGCAATTTGATCGCCATGGGCTGTTCCTTGTCATCTGTACATCGCCAAAGCGCAACGTCCGAAGCGCCGGGCTTTTTTGAAAACCCATAAATGTACACCATGGTCCGGGCAACCGTTATCACACAGCCAATATACCCGCCGTTTGTCCTATGGGGGAAAGATACAAATCGGCGCTGCAGCCTTATTGCCGCGCTGATACAATGTCACTCTTATATACAAGTATGTTAAATATACTTGTAGCTTGCATATTATTCGACTGTCATGACACCACCACTTATACCTGCATCACCAAACGAACTGCTGGCCGGTTCCGCCATGCCGGACGAACATCCCATGTCCGGCAGCCTGTTCATGGTGGTAGCACCTTCCGGCGCCGGCAAGTCGACGCTGGTCAACGCCCTGCTGGCGCAAGAACAAGCCATCAAGCTGTCGATCTCCTACACCACGCGGCCGCCGCGGCCGGGTGAACAGGACGGCCGCGAGTATCATTTCACTACCGTCGAAGACTTCCGCGCCCGCCACAAACAAGGCGAATTCCTGGAATGGGCCGAAGTCCACACCAATTATTACGGCACTTCGCGCCTGGCGATTGCCGAGCAGATGCAGTCCGGCACTGACGTTTTGCTGGAAATCGACTGGCAAGGCGCGCAGCAGGTAAAGAAGCAGTTCCCGCACGCGGTCGGCATTTTTATCCTGCCGCCGTCGATTGCAGCGCTGGAAGACCGCCTGAAAAAGCGTGGCCAGGATGAGCCGCAGGTCATTACACGCCGCATCCTTGCCGCCGGCGGCGAAATCGCCCACGCTCCCGAGTTTGAATATGTTATTATTAATCAAGAGTTTGCATCTGCTCTGTCGGAATTAACAGCGATCGTCAAAGCCACTCGCTGCCGCTTTTCCCAGCAGGCAGTGCGCAACGCGTCCTTGTTTGCCCAATTAGGCATACACGCCAATTTAAGTTAATATTAAGTCAACACCCTGCAATACCGTTTTTCCGGAGAATATATGGCACGCATCACCATCGAAGATTGTTTGAAACAGATTCCTAACCGCTTCCAGCTGACGCTGTCCGCGACTTATCGCGCACGCCAGCTGCTGCAAGGCCATACCGCCAAGATTGACGCTAAAGACAAGCCAACCGTAGTCGCCCTGCGTGAAATCGCTGCCGGCAAGATCGGTATCGAAATGCTGAAAAAGGTACCTGGTTAACCATTAACATCATGCGGCTGATAACTATCAAGTATGAACCTGACATCTCCAGATTCAAGCCTGTCAT
Organism: Collimonas fungivorans; assembly: GCF_001584145.1. Taxonomy (NCBI): domain Bacteria; kingdom Pseudomonadati; phylum Pseudomonadota; class Betaproteobacteria; order Burkholderiales; family Oxalobacteraceae; genus Collimonas; species Collimonas fungivorans. The sequence goes on from NZ_CP013232.1 coordinate 3,229,742, forward strand.
CAGCCGCAACCACTAAAAAACGGGCGGCTTCCCCCCGCTCAGCCAGAAAACCCGCGAACACTCCTCCCTTGCCAGATCACCAGCCCGTGCTTCAACCCGGCGTTGCCTCGATCACGCACCTGACCACCAAGCTTGCCGAATACCTGACTCCAGCCGAGCTGAAGAAAGTCAAGGAAGCGTATCGTTTTTCGGATGAAATGCATCTGGGCCAGATGCGCAAATCCGGCGAACCCTATATCTCGCATCCAATTGCGGTCGCCGAAATCTGCGCCGACTGGAAGCTCGACGCGCAAGCCATCATGGCTGCCCTGCTGCACGACGTCATGGAAGACCAGGACGTCAAGAAAGACGAGCTGATCGAACGCTTCGGGGCGCCGGTGGCGACTTTGGTGGATGGTTTGTCGAAGCTGGACAAGATCGAATTCCAGAGCCAGATCGAAGCCCAGGCCGAAAATTTCCGCAAGATGCTGCTGGCGATGGCGCGTGACGTACGCGTGATCCTGGTCAAGCTGGCCGACCGCCTGCACAACATGCGCACGCTGGGTGTGATGATCCCGGAGAAGAAACGCCGCATTGCGCGTGAGACCATGGAGGTCTACATCCCGATCGCGCATCGGCTCGGCCTCAACAATATCTACCGCGAACTGCAGGAACTGGCGTTCTCGCATCTCTATCCGCTGCGCCACCGCACCCTGGCCAAGGCCGTCAAGGCGGCGCGCGGCAACCGCCGCGAGGTGGTCAGCAAGATCCTGGAATCGGTCAGCACCACGCTGGCGGCGACCGGCATCAATGCGCAGATAGACGGCCGCGAGAAGAGCCTGTTCGGCATTTACCGCAAGATGCACAACAAGCACCTGTCGTTTTCCCAGGTGCTGGATGTTTACGGCTTCCGCATCGTGGTCGACACCTTCGCCAACTGCTACCTGGCGCTCGGCACCCTGCATGCGCTATACAAGCCGATGCCTGGCAAGTTCAAGGATTACATCGCGATTCCCAAGCTGAACGGCTACCAGTCGCTGCACACCACGCTGATCGGCCCTTACGGCACGCCGGTCGAATTCCAGATCCGCACCCAAGACATGCATCGCGTCGCCGAATCCGGTGTCGCCGCGCACTGGCTGTACAAGGATGAGGAAGGCAATCTGAGCGATTTGCAGCAGCGCACCCATGCCTGGCTGCAGTCGCTGCTCGACATCCAGAAACAGACCGGCGATTCAGCCGAGTTCCTGGAGCACGTCAAGGTCGACCTGTTCCCCGATTCGGTTTATGTGTTCACGCCGAAGTCGAAAATCATCGCCCTGCCGCGCGGCGCCACGGCGCTGGATTTCGCCTACACCATCCATACCGACGTCGGCGACCAGACCATCGCCGCCAAGATCAACCACGAACCGGCGCCGCTGCGCACCGAGCTGCATAACGGCGATATCGTCGAAATCATTACCTCGCCCAGTTCGCGCCCGAGTCCCAACTGGCTCAGCTTCGTACGCACCGGCAAGGCGCGTTCGGCCATCCGCCATCACCTGCGCACCATCAACCTGGGCGAGTCGGTGGAGCTCGGCCAGCGGCTGTTGTCGCAGGCGCTGGCGATGCTCAACCTGAATCCGGTGCTGGCGCCTATCGTGGTCGACCGCCTGCTCAATGAATCCAGCGCCAAGTCGCTCGATGAGATCTATGCCGACATCGGCGTCGGCAAACGCATGGCGACCCTGGTGGCGCGCCACATCATGGGCTTGCTGGAAAACGAACCGCTGGTGACGCCGCTGCTTGACATGGAAGGCGTCGCCGCCCCGGGCAAGATGGATCCGGTGGTGATCTATGGCAGCGAAGGCGTGTCGGTGCAGCTGTCGCCATGCTGCCAGCCGATTCCGGGCGACCATATCACCGGCCAGCTGAAACGCGACCAGGGCCTGGTGGTGCACGCCGAAGACTGCACTATCGCCAAACGCCAGCGCAACAAGGATCCGGACCGCTGGATTGAAGTACTGTGGGGCGAAGACCTGAACCGCCGTTTCGATTGCCGCATCAAGGTGCTGGTGCATAACGACAAAGGCATCCTGGCCCGCGTCGCCGCCGAAATCGGCGATTCCGACGCCAACATCATCTACGTCAACATGGATGACGACAAGGACCAGCTGATGACCCAGCTGATCTTCACCATCCAGGTCGAAGACCGGATCCACCTCGCCAGGCTGATGCGCAACGTGCGCCGCATCCGCGGCGTCACGCGGATCCTGCGCGACCGCAGCGGCTAAGTTGCCTGCGCTGCAATCGTAAACGGCTTATTGCAGCGTCTGCTTGTGCGGGACCGGCAGCGGCAACTGGAAAACCTCGATACCTTCTTCCGCCAGCTCCTCGCACTGCTCTGGCGACGCCACGCCGCGAATCCCGTGCTCCGGAACTTCCTTGTAGTGGATCCGGCGCGCTTCCTCGGCAAAACCTTCTCCGACATCCTCAGTGTTTTCCATGACGTGGCGCGCCATGTCCTGCAGCCGCTGTTTAAACTGCGCCGCCGCAGGTGAATGCGAATGCTTGTTCCCAGCGCCGGTGGTATCAGGTCGGGCCGCGTCCGGCCGGGCTGCGCCAGGTTTGGCGGCGGACAAATTCAAATGCGGGGCAGACGGAAGTTTGCCGACCTTGAAGCTGTCGCATACCGGGCAGACAATCTGCTGTCCGGCAGATTGCGAGACAAAATCCTCCTCGGAAGCAAACCAGCCTTCAAAGCGATGATTCTGTTCGCAACCTAGGTTGTAGACTTTCATGGTGGGCGGCAATTCTTCAGCACGGAAAAGCAAGGATCTTACACTAACCAGCATATAACTTATTATCAGCGCCTGCTGCTTAAAGTTTACCCGCTGCCTGCAGCATCTCGCTGACCCGGCGTGTACTCACCGCCTCTTCGCCGTAGGTAAACGTGCCATGCTCACGCATCTCTTCAGCTGCGCGTATGAATGCCCCTAATGCGGCGCGCGCCAGAGAACCGCCGACGCTGACCCGCTTGACGCCGATTGCGGCCAGTTCCTGCAAGCTGAGTTGCACGCCCTGCAGTCCCATCACCACGTTCACCGGCTTGTCCAGCGAACTCACTACTGCCGCGATCTCTTCTTGGCTTTTCAGGCCTGGCGCGTACAGCACGTCGGCGCCGGCTTCCTGGTAAGCCTGGAGCCGCTTGATGGTGTCTTTCAGATCGGCCCGGCCGGCCAGGTAATTTTCCGCCCGCGCAGTCAACGTAAATGGAAAATCCAGGCCGCGCACCGCTTCCGCCGCTGCACGCACGCGCTCTGCCGCAAGTTCCAGCGCATAAATCGGATCGTCGCGATTGCCGCTGGCGTCTTCGATGGAACCGCCGACAATGCCGGTGACGGCAGCCAGCCGGATAGTCTCTGCCACTGTCGCCGGCGCCGCGCCGAAACCATTCTCCAGGTCGGCGCTAAGCGGCAGCTCGGTAGCGGCGGCCAGCTCGGTCAGATGCGCCATCATCTGATCGCGCCCGATGCCGCCATCCAGCTGCCCGCGCGAAAAGGCAAAACCGGCGCTGGTGCTGGCCAATGCTTCGAAACCGAGCAAAGCCAGCAGCCTGGCGCTGCCGATATCCCACGGATTGGGAATGATGAAAGCCCCTTCCCGTTTGTGAAGCTGCTGAAACATACGCGCTTTTTCAACCTGAGATTGCATCCAATACCTCTGCTAGAAAATCATCGGCAAGGAATTTTTCACGCGAAAAATTCTTGCCTATTGCCAATTCATATCAGTAACTACAGTGTCATCCAGGCACAAACATTACCACCGGCAACTACTTTGCGCAGCACGCCGCCCAAGACGCCCGAAAAAACACGATGGGTAGCGAATCTCTATTAGCTTACCGGCGATTTGTTTCCTAGAATGAAATCCAGAAGGGAATTGCAGTTGTTGGATCTGGAGCGGCAAATCAGGGGGCAATATGGGGAAAATACTACTAGTGCTGGTACTGGCGGGCTTGGCTGCTGCAATGCCGAACCGGGCCGTTGCCGACGCCGGCCCGGGAATTGCCGGAACCGCGCCGTTTTATGCGCCGCCGGCGTTATATGGGGCAGAACTGCATCCGGCGCCGCTATTCCATCCGCCAGCCGCCATGACCGTGGCGCCGGTCTGGCGCGAACGCAATGAATGGGAAAAACGGCGCGTCGAACAATGGGCCGAGATCGAGCGGCATCGCCAGGAATGGCGAGAAACCCATGGCAGCGATGCCAGCGGCATGCCGATCCGCAGCGATGCCGCGCACGGTCCGACCTCCTCCGGCAATTTCTGACAGTTGCCGGATGGGCTAGCGCCAAGTCCTGTCAGAAGCGCGGCAAATCGGCCAGCGTGCGCCCGGACGCATCGTGGCCGGCAATGCCGATGCCTTCGATACCGTGCTCGTGGATTACCAGTGCGATGTTAGGGCCGCGCACGATTTTCCCGTCGACGGCAAATGCTGTCGCCACTTCGTCGCCGAAATGCAGGGCGTCGACCACCAGGCTGACGTCCTGTTCAGAAGTCTTATGCTCCCACCCGATAGAACCGTCATCCTTCGACTTGGCCCGTCCCCAGCGCACTTCTTCAACCCGGTCGCCGGCGACATTAAAACGAACCGCTTCGATCATATGAATGGACATGCATTTCTCCGGGATAGAAAGTCGAATGGATTTTTGCTTCATGGTACCCGCCCTGCCAACCGGCAGCAAGGTGCCAAATGAAAATTTGCCGACGCATGGCCGTCATGCATGCGCGCATAAAAAACGCCGCTCAAGGGAGCGGCATTTTTTTGTGCGGCGTGTGATCGGATCAATACGGCGCATCGTCAGGGGCAACCCGCAGCCAGCCGCTCGGGCAAGCCGGCACATCGGGATAATAGCCGGGAGGATCATTACAGTAGTAACTGTAGTTGGCCTCGGGCTGGACATACATCAACGGCGCCGCATCGGGATAAAAAAACGGGTCGCGATAAACTGGCGGCCAGAAAAAAGGACCGCCTATGATGATCCGGCCGCGTCCATGGAAATCGCGAAACCGATGGAAACCGTGGCGAGCCTGGTAGCCGCCGCCATGATTCATGCCGCTGCCATTGCCGTGAAAACCGCCACCTCCGCGAGCCCCGTGGTTCTGCGCAAGCGCAGAACCGCTGGCAGCACTTAGCATCAGCGCGGCGGCCGCAAACCATAAAACCATGAATTTTTTCATAGCGACACCTTTTACTTCCCGTGCCGTCGCAACGACAGCACAAACTGCCTTCCTGTATTCAATATAGATTGTGCAATACAAAGGGTAACTACAAATCGGTAAGGTTTGCAACAAGCTGTATCATTCCATCGCATTACACGGTTACGGTATACTTGCCCGTCCCAAACGCAGAAAGAAAGCAATTGAAATGACGACATACAAAGAGCTGCAAGCACAAATCGAGCAATTGAGAAAGCAGGCGGAAGAACTGCGCCAGGCCGAAATCGCGGACGTCATTACCGAAATAAAAACCAAGATGCAGGAATACGGTATCACAGGAGCGGATCTGGGACTGATGGGCAAGAAGCGCATCATGAAAACCAGCCCTGCGATGGAAGCGGAAACGCCAGCGCCGGCACACACCGATGCGCCGGCCAGCAGCGAAATGTAAGGCAGGACAGGTTTCACACCAGATTGCTGTCGTTGACGGACAAAGGAATTTTCAAGATATCCGTCAATGACAGCCGTCACTCAGATACTCTAATCAATCGAGCCCGAAGCGCAGCCCCAGCGCCAGCACGTTGTTGCGTAACCCGCCATTGCCCAGCTGCGCATCGTAGTTCAGGTACCAGCCCCAGCGGCTGTCGACCGCCGTACTCAAGCCCAGTCCCGCCCAGCCGCTGCTGCGCGCCAGCCCTATCCCCTGCACCGTGAAGCGCGCCGCCGGCGCTCCCACATACGCCGCCCCGAAATCCAGGCTGCCCTCGCTGAACGCATGCTGCCACGCCGCGTATGCCTGCAGCACACTCATGCCGCCAGCCCATTGGAAACGGCTCTCGCCGCGCACCCCCAGCAACCCCGCTGTCTGTTTGTAGACCTGGCTCTCGGCCGTCAAGCCGAACACTCCGCCGCTTTCCGTAAAACCGCCGCGCTTGAGACGGTCGTAGGCCAGGCCGACATAGGGCGTCAGCCGCAGGTCCGCCGACAGCGGCAGTCCATAACCGCCCTCCATATAGGCTGACCACAGGCTATCGGTGTGGCTGGCGCCCAGGTCCTGCTCGGTATTGCCGATCAGCGCCGTGCGCGTCACCGTGCTGTCGATGCTGGCCACTCCCGCCCGGCCCGACACATAAGCGCCGCCGTCGCCGAAGCCATGGCGGCCATACAGCGAGACGCCGGTACTGTGCCCCTTGCCCTGGCCGCCGAGGCGGTCGAAACTGGCCTTACTGTCCGCATACGCCAGCGCCGCGCCGCCGATGGTGTACGTACCGAGCCGGGTATCGACGCCGAACTGCCCGCCCCATAAGGAGGTGTCGCCGCTGGCATAGCCGCTCTGGTTCAGCTTGCCCGAGGCGCCGATGGCGCTGACCCACAAGCCGGCGCCGTCCTGCCCTTCCGCCTGGTTGCCCAAAGCCGCCAGCCGATTGCCCAAGTCGCGATTCAATGCCTGCGACTGCTGGAAAGTGAGCGCCTGGGCCGAGGCGTGGATCTGTCCCGACAGGCTGTCGAGCACCTGTCCTGCCACCGCGACGCTGGCGCTCTTCTGCAGGGCAGCCGCACTGGCCAGGAATGTCCCGTTGGCCCCCGTCACCTTGCCGCTGGCGACCATCTGGTCCGCCGCCTGCAGTCCGGTCTCCAGGTTGGCTGCCGCATTATTGCGGGTGGCATCCCCTTTAAACGCAGCCGCAGCCATGGTGGCGACATTGGTGCGGCTGATATGCAGGTCCACTTCCCTGGCCTGGTAGGACAGGTTCGCTGCAATGAACACGCCCGGCGTAAAACCGACGCCATCGGCCTCGAAGCTGATATCGCTGAATTGGCCGCTGACCCCGCCCGCGGCGGTGAGCACCTTGCCGCTCACCCCTACCTGCTGGGTCACATACCCGGACGGATCCGTGCTGCCGCCGGGGGTGGTGGCGACCAGGTGCGAATTGCCCAGGATCGCCGCACCGCCCACCGTCAAGGTGCTGTTGAGCTGGTTCGCCAGCACCGCCCCTGGCGTGGCGACGTAGTTGCCGGCGATGGTGAGACCGGCGCCGCTGCTGTCGACCCGGCCATTATTGTTGACATTGCCATGGATGCGGCCGCCATCGCCGCCCAGCCGGCCCAGTGCGCTGACATTGACGCTGGAGGCCACCGAGCCGGTGATGTTCAGCCGGCCGCCCAGGATATTGCTGGCGCCCTGGTAAGTATTGGCGCCGGCCAGGGTCAGTTGCCCGCTGCCGCTCTTGTTCAAGCCGGCGTCGCCGCCGATATCGTTCTTGAACACCGAGGAAACGTTATCGAAGGCGATGTTCACATTCGGTCCCAGCGCCAGCCGTGCATCGAACAGCGCCGGGCCGTTGACCGCCTTGCTCGCGTTCAGCAAGCCCCAGCCGTAGGTGGCGGTATCGTGCATGTCGGTCGCCGTCGACAGGATGGTCTGGCGGATCAGGTCGGCGTTCATCCAGGGATAGGCCTGCTGCACCAGGGCCGCCGCGCCGCTCACCGCCGGCGCCGCGAACGAGGTGCCGAAGACCCGCGTGCCGCTGCTGCTGGAGATGAAATCGCCGGCTGCCGCCAGGCACCAGTTGGCGGCCACGCCGCAGCGGTTGGCGTAGCTGGAAATGCCCCCCGGCACGGTATCGCTGGCGCTATAACCATTGCTGCCGCCGGCGGCGTTGACCGCGGTGACCGCCAGCCAGCCGCTTTGCAGATCGCCGAACAGGGATGGCAGGCTGGCGTTCAGATTCGGTTGCGCCGCGCCGTCATTGCCGGTGGACCAGATGAACAGTCCTTGCTGCGCCACATAGGGCTGGTACAAACCATGCAGGGCCAGCGCCTGGCCGACCGAGGCGCCGGTGGCGCTGATGCCGTTGGACTGGTTGAAGATCCGTACGCCCTTGGCGAACAGGTCCTGGTAGATCTGGTTATTGAGCAGCAGGCTGTTGCCGGTGGTGCCGGCCGCCGCCGCTTGCACGAAGACGCCGGGAGCGACGCCCAGGGTACTGCCGGCCAGGGCCTGCGCCACTTCCGTGCCGTGCATGTTGCCGTTGGCGCCGCCGCTGCTGTAGACGGTCTTGCTGATGCGTCCGGCCAGCTGGGTATCGCTGACATCGAAGTCGGTATCGACCACGCCGACCGTGATGCCGGCGCCGGTCATGCCCTGGGCGCGGGCGGCCTGGAGATTGCTGGGATCGAGTACGTTGAGCATCGGCGGCGGCAACACTGGCGGCGTCACTACCGGCGGTGTGATGGCGCTGCCGCTATTGGATGGAGGTGGCTGTGCTAGAACTGGAGGAACAACCGGCGGCGTGCTTGGAGCCGGCGTAGCAGGCGGATTGGGATTGCTGCTGCCGCCTCCCCCGCCTCCGCATCCAGAAATAATTGCTGACACGGCAACAAAAATAGCAGATAAGGATCCCTGACGAGACATTGCTTTGCCCATGACGCCCCTCCATGTGTGCTTCAACTTCAACCCGATCAACGATCGATATATCGGCCTACTGCATTCACATACTCAGTTGCGTATCCTCAGCTTGAATCTGTTTTTTTATTTCTGTACGGCAATTTATTATGCGCCCGTTTGGTGCAACATCCATTCATTTTTATTTATTTTGAGAAACTGTTTCTTTATAGATACATTTTTATTGTGACAATGAAAATACACAAGACACACCCAGGCGATAAAACCGAGGGAGGCTTTTGTCTGCGGACACAGGCCTGCGCTGTTCCGGCGACATGGGGAGATTTAAAGGGAGTTTGTGATACACCAACATTTTGACGAGATGACCAAGGCTTTTGTTATTATTACCCTCTGGTAATCTTACCGAAACCCATGGACGCCGCCACAAGCGCGCACCCATGCCAACAAACCATAGGGGATAGAAATGACGTTTACGGAATCGATCAAAGTCTGCTTTTCCAAGTACGCCGACTTCAACGGCAGGGCTTCGCGCTCCGAGTATTGGTGGTACGTGCTTTTTATCGTCCTGGCTTCGTTCGCAACCGGTGCAATCAACGACAAGCTGAGTATCCTCTTTTCCGTTGCGACCCTGCTGCCATCGATTGCAGTCGCAGCACGGCGCCTGCATGATACGAACCGCAGCGGCTGGTGGCAGCTGATCGGGCTCATCCCCGTCATTGGCTGGATCATCATCATCTATTTCCTGGTCCAGGAAGCAAAAGAACCCAACAATTTCGGCGCGGCAGTGCCTGCCCCGAATCTTCCGGAAACCTGAAACCGATGCCGGGAATCCTCTCGGGATTCCCGGCCCACGCACCTGCAGGAAACCATGAAATCCGCTCTACTCGTCATCGATGTCCAGCAAGCTTTGTTTGATGAAACGCCGCGCCCGTTCGAAGCCGATGCAGTCGTGGAGCGCATCAATAGCTTGACCGCCAGCGCCCGCGCCGCGGGGGTTCCCGTAGTCTTCGTCCAGCATGAGGCCAGTGACCTCGAATACAACTCCGCAGGCTGGCAGCTCCAGCCTGGATTGCAGTTAAAGGAAGGCGACGCAAAACTGCGCAAGACCACGCCAGACTCCTTCCTGCGCACAGAGCTCGAAGCACTGCTTGCCTCATGGCAGACCGAGCATGTTGTCATCTGCGGCTACGCTTCCGAATTCTGCGTCGACACCACCACCCGCCGCGCCGCCGCCCTCGGTTATCCCGTGACACTGGTGTCCGATGCCCACACCACGCACGACAAGCCGCATGCGACCGGCGAGCAGATACGCAGGCATGAAAATGCAACGTTGCCTAACATCGAAAGTTTCGGCCCCGAAATCAAGGCGATTGCCACTTCCGAAGTACGTTTTGCGGACTAAGACCCTGCGCTGACGAGGATGGATGAGAGATGGTCTTGGCAATGAGAACCTGTTAGAATGCGGCCCTGTCCCGTATCGCAGGCAGTTGCTGTCGATACATGTTTTGCGCGCTTCTTCGAAACCGCAGAATTGCCCGAGTGGTGAAATCGGTAGACACAAGAGACTTAAAATCTCTCGCCGGAAACGGTGTGCCGGTTCGATTCCGGCCTCGGGCACCAAAAACTAAAAGGCCCTCACTGATGAGAGCCTTTTTCATTATTTCCGCAATTCAGGTCTGGATAAAACGGCCTTATCGGTTAACTACGCGCAAGCGGTGTCCTCCCGACCACTCATCTATTTTGTCTCAGCAAGTTTTGTTTCAAGTACGCCTTTCTTCCCTTCATCGACCTCAACCAGATGAAGTTTGTTACGTGCATACAAAACCCCCATCTTTACTTCCTGCCAGACATAATTCAATGTTCCCTGTTTTGTATCTACCTCAAGAGAATCGGTGTTTTCAGCGGTAGATGAAATCACGTGTTTTCCGGGTGTGACTTCTTTGTATAAATATGTTTTTGAAACCGTTTGACCAAGCGGCACACCATCAATCGCCACATCCATTTTAACGGCACTGCCTATACCCTCGTTGCGGTAAATGTAAATACCGGCTTGGTCTGACGGCGCCTGAAATGTTTTTAATGCGGCATCTTGTTTTGGATCACCCATTGGTACAGAGGCACAGCCGACAAGACTCGAAACAATAACGGTAGTAACTAACAGCTTGCCATTGAAATTCATAAACAAATCCTTTGTGGATAAAAATGGTGAGGGCTTTTCAAGAAGCTAAACAACAATTTTTCTTTCTACTGCATCATCTTTTTGAATTAGCTCACAGCGAATCAACATGAATACATGTTTTATTGCTGGAAATCCAAATAACTCAATAATTCCTAAAAGGTTAAAAACGCAATTTTTTTCTTTTTAGAAACATTTCCAGCTTTATGCGTATTAACAAATTATTTAGTTATCAAATATTATAAATGTAAATTTTTTAATTTTGTTGCATATTTACACTATTCTCGTAGGTACTGAACTAAGCACCAAAATCGAAGGAAACCACTTCTAATTCATGAAGAAGCGCGGCGATATTGTGCAATCACTTTTCTTTTGCTCCGCAAAACACATCTATAGCGGTATGACGCCGGACCGCCTCATGACAATCGCGCCCACAGTAATAGAAATTATATTTTCCATACTGAAACATGTTATCTTGTTCGCAATAGCCCACACAGCTTTTCATGGGATTGCCTTGAATATTTTGACCATCGCAAGTTGTCCTAATCGTTGAATTCAAGCACCCGAACGTACTGCTCACGTAAATGGAGTGATCGTCATGAAGTCACACGTGTTGACATTGATAGCGATTGCAATTCTCTCGCTTTCCGGCTGCACTTCTCCTCCCATGCAGGACGGGAGGGACAGCTTCTCCAGCTTGCTCAAGTCTTATTCGTTCGAAGAACTAAGCCCTCCGTCCAGAATCCCCTCACCGGGAACTGTCATTCGCGTCAACTCGATACAACCTTTGAATTACAACGTGGTTTGTTCTGCCAATGAAGCATTCGGAAATGAATGGGCCGCCAAAATCATTTCTTCTGACACGACCGACATCAACGTTCACGCACTGACGGATCGTAAATTCAGCGTCGGCGTCAGTTATCTTTCTCTTCTGTCCGCGTCAGCATCGGCAGGGAAAGTCAGCGACATAAAAATGCAACTGAGTAATGCCAAACTTCTTCTCATTACCTCAGCCTCAGCGAGATCAGGTATAGCGGAAAAAAACTGCCTGTTTGCACTCAATTTCAAAGGGCAGCGTCTTGCCGGCGAAATAACCATGGTTACTTCTGCGCTGCAAGCGGATGTTGAATATTCGGTGGAATTTAAACAGGATGCATCGTTGACTCTGGATGCGAAGATGGAGTTACTTCGAAACATTGCTGGCAAGCTTGGCGGAACGTTGGCAAACGATTCTTCAGGCACCGTCAGAGGAACAAATCTCTTCTGGGGCATAAAGCGTGACCGGGTCGTGTTTCAACAATATTTGGATGCTCATCAATGATTGCCGCTGTTCTTGGGCAAGACATCCGCCGAGCATTTCTTGATTGGGCTCGGAGCCATCCGGACGAAATTTGGGCCGTATCTATTAGCGACAACGTCGAACTATTGCGCCTCATAAAACTTCATTTTCTCCGACCACTGAAATGTCTGCCTTGACTTGCCGCCCCTCTCGCGCAATTGCAGATCGTGAAAGCCGCCGGTAACACCGGACAGGACCACGAGCGAGTTGCTGCCCTCCGACACATCGTGACTACGGGTCCCGTCCTTGTGCCATTCACCGGCAAGCGTCTGGTTGAACATCATTGGCTGCGCAAATACGACACGTAGCGACTTGCCCTCAATATGAAAAAGATACAAGGCTTCAAACGAGGCGCCGCCGCCGGCGTAGCTCTCGAACCATCCTGCCCGCACACCGAATGCGTAATCACCGTCCCGCAACAGATAAGGTGCCAGGTCAAAACGCTGCCAGTTCTGCGGCAGGCCCACAACTGCCCCCTTGCCATCTCCGGAATCAATGGTTGGTGGCACATCGATGCTGCCGGCGGTGCTCCAGTCAGTCGGAACCGCGACAGGCGCATCGGTGCGGGCGACAAGCCGCGGCACACTGTCAGCGCCACGCTCAAATACACCGAACCAGATCTCGTTATCTCTACCTTCGTCAAATCCCGCGCAATCACCCACCGGATATCTCTGAGCGGTGCCTGTGTGCCCAGGCGATGCCGCCAGGCATACCACACCCACATACATGCCTGGCCGCTGCGGCCACGGTTTTGCACCGGCCAGCACGACGCGATTCGGATCGCGTCCCGGCGCGAGTTGCAGTACCAGGAAATCTTTCGTGAAGCCGTCCGGCAGCTGCTGGCCGAATCCGTCTGGTGCCGGTGCGCCACTCATCTCCCGATCGAAAGCAGCACGGGCGTCGGCCGTCTTGATGGCGCCGCGCACCTTGCTCAGCGAGCGCACCGTAGTATCGGCGCAGGCCGGCATTGCGGATAACGAGCAAACGGCGAGGCACAGCAACAGCCGGGGGAGGAGCATATTCATGGGTGTAATCCGTTCAGGTAAATATAAATGGCATCTTGTCTGCTACGACGCAACGCTTATGACTATTCGTTTGCTGTCAAACGCTGCCTGGACCTGGTTGCTCTCGTATCACCAGTTCATTGAAACCCGAAACCGCATCCGGTTCACGAGCAAAGCTATACTCCGGCAGCAGCGCCAGCAGCAGCTCAGCCGTCGTTCTCACAATACAGCCAGGTGCCACGTGACCACCCAGCACGCGGCCTTCCGCATCGGCGATAGTCATATGGAGATGAACACCGTCGGGCGAGAGCGATCCGCCGAGGGTCAGTATTTCCAGGTCGCCGCGAAATTCAGTCGCCTGCTGCACCTCGGCAAATCGCAGCTGCGCCACGGATAAGCTGCCAATGCCCTGCAGTACGAACGCAGCGCTCACGCCATGTTCGGCCAGCACCGATTCAAGAGCGCTGCGCAGATCCTGTCCGGGATTCAGGCGTAGGGGAAGAGTTTGCATAGTGGCCATTGCGTTAAGTGAATCTAGAATATCTTTGTATCCATCAAAAAAATCAAGCGGAATATTTGTGCTCCTCTGCTCGCCGATTCGCCCGGCAACTTGAGTTACAGCAGCGATTGGACAGGAAGTGTATATTTCCATTGATCTGGAATTCCTGCCTTCATCTTAAGGAGCTACGCCAATGAGCCCGTCAGCCGCCATCCTGGCCATCCTCGCAGCGTTATTGATCGGGGCGATGAGCCCGGGTCCGAGTTTTGTGATTGTTGCCAGGCATTCTATCGGCCTGTCGCGCCGCGACGGCTTGGCCACGGCGGTCGCCATGGGCATCGGCGGCGTTTTCTTCAGCGGCATCGCGCTGGTCGGACTGTATACCCTGCTGGCAACCGTGGGATGGCTGTATATGGGCCTCAAGATAGCCGGCGGCCTGTATCTGATTTACCTGGCGTCCAAGATCTGGCGCGGCGCCTCTGCTCCGCTTGCCCTTGACAGCGCCCGGGCTACAAACGCGAGCAACGTGCGTAAATCGTTCTGGGTCGGGCTCAGCACGCAATTGAGCAACCCGAAGACTGCGGTTGCCTATGGCAGCATCTTCGCCGCCCTGCTGCCCCAGCATCCGCCGCTTTGGTGCTACTTCGCCCTGCCGCCGCTGGTTTTTGCAGTGGAAGCCGGCTGGTACACGGTGGTTGCCTTGTGTTTTTCCAGCAAACGGCCGCGCGAACTTTATTTACGGGCCAAGACCTGGATCGACCGCGTCGCCGCCGGCGCCATTGCGGCTCTTGGGCTCAGGCTATTGTTTACGGCGCATAAAACCGGCATCTGATTGCCGGCCAGGCAAAGATCAGGCCGCAGTGGCTGCGGGCGTGGCGGAGCCGCTGCCGGCCGCACCCAGCGACATCAAACGCTGCGCCATGCAGAATACAAACAGCAGCACGCCGATCACGATCTTGGTCCACCACGAACTCAGCGTGCCGTCGAACGCAATCAAGGTCTGGATCAGGCCCAGGATCAGCACCCCGGTCAGCGTGCCGGCAACGTAACCGTAACCGCCGGTCAGTAAGGTGCCGCCGATCACCACTGCCGCAATCGCATCCAGCTCCGTCCCCTGCGCATGCAAGCCATAACCGGACAACATGTAGAACGAAAACAGGACTCCGGCCAAGGCAGCGCAAAAGCCGCTGAACGCGTAGACCATCACCTTGGTGCGCCCTACCGCCAGACCCATCAGCAGCGCCGACTGCTCGTTGCCGCCGATGGCATAGACCGCGCGTCCAAAGCGCGTGTAGTGCGCGATGTAGATGGCCAGTGCGAGCATCAGCATGGCGATCACCACGCTAGGCGAAACGAAGGCGCCGAAGATGCCTATGCGCGCCTGCGACAAGGTGACATACAAGGGCTGATCGATGGTGATGGAATTGATGCTGATCAGGTAGCACAGGCCGCGCGCCAGGAACATCCCCGCCAGGGTCACGATGAATGCCTGCAGCTTGAAGAAATGGATGAGCGCGCCCATCAGGGCGCCGAACATGCTGCCGATCAGCAGCACGCAGGCGATCACCAGCAGCGGCGGCCAGTGCCACGACTGCAGCAGGTAGGCAGAAATCATGGTGGTCAGCGCCAGCACCGAGCCGACCGACAAATCGATGCCGCCGGATAAGATGACGAAGGTCATGCCGATCGCGATCACCAGCAAGAAGGCGTTGTCGATCAGCAGATTCAGCACCACCTGCAAAGAGAAAAACCCGGTATAGGCGAACGATCCCAGGACAAACATCACGATCAGCAAGGCGAGGGTCGCCAGCGAAGTGAAATAAGGCGATGACAGTGACTGACGCAAGAGTTTCATGGTTTTTTACCGTTGACAGAACGTGAGCGCGCAGCGCCGCTAAACAAACCGCTTCCCAGGCCGCGAAACTCGGGCGATTGCGACAGGCACACCGCGAACACCACTATCGATTTCACCACCATGTTGACCTCCGGCGGCACGCCCATCGAATAGATCGTGTAGGTCAGCGCCTGGATGATCAGGGCGCCGATAACGCTGCCGACCAGGCTGAACTTGCCGCCGGCCAGGGAAGTTCCGCCCAGCGTCACCGCCAGGATGGCGTCCAGCTCCAGCAGCAAGCCGGCGTTGTTGGCGTCCGCGCTCTTGATATTGGAACTGATCATCAGCCCGGCGACGCCGGCGCAAGCGCTGCAAAACATGTACACGAAAAAGATCAACGCAGCGGTCCTGATGCCGGCCAGCCGCGCCGCCACCGGGTTGATGCCGACCGCCTGGATGAACAGGCCGAGCGCGGTCTTGCGCATCATCAGCGCGACAATCGCGAATACGCCGATGGCGATAAACAGTGAAAACGGCAACCCGAACAGATAGCCGCTGCCGATATAGAAAAACGGCTTGTAATACACCGTGACGATCTGGCCGTCGGTCAGCAATTGCGCCAGCCCGCGCCCGCCCACCATCAGGATCAAGGTGGCGATGATCGGCTGCAGGCCAAGCGTGGCGACCAGGAAACCGTTCCACACGCCGCACAGGATTGCCGCTCCCATGGCGGCGGCAATCGCCCACACCATGGGGATGCGGCTCGCGTATTCCGGCACGCCGTCATGCATTTGCATGGTGCCGCCGATCAGCATCGCGGCAACCGTGCCGGAGATGGCCACTACCGCGCCCACCGAAATGTCGATGCCACGCGTCGCGATCACCAGCGTCATGCCAAGGGCGGTCAGTATCAAGGGTGCGGCGCGATTGACGATGTCGATCAGGCTGCCGTACAGATGGCCGTCCTTCCATTCGAGCCGGAAGAAGCCAGGGATCATGAAAAAATCGATGAGCAACAGCAGCGCCAGCGCCGCCAGCGGCCGAAGCAAGGGGTTGCGCAGCATCACGCGCAAGCGCACTGCCAGCGACGGACCGGTATCGCTCTGCAGCCGGGCGCCGGATAACGGATCGGGATTCAATGGGATACTCATTCACACTCTCCGGCGATCACCTGCAACACCGATTCGTCGTCGAGCTGACCGCGCAGGTATTCGCCGCAGGGTTCGCGGTCGCGCAATACCAGCATGCGGTCGCTGCAGCGCAGGACCTCGGGGATTTCGGAAGAAATGAACAGGATCGCCATGCCCTTGCGGCACAAGGCGATGACATGGTCCATGATCTCCTGCTTGGCGCGCACATCGATGCCGCGCGTCGGTTCGTCCAGGATCAGCATGGCGGGATCGGTCGCCAGCCAGCGCGCCAGCAGGGCTTTTTGCTGGTTGCCGCCGGACAGGGAACTGATGGGCGTCTCGATATCGGGGGTCTTGATGCCCAGCCATTTGACGTAATCGCTGGCGATCGCCTGCTGCCGTTTGCGCGGGATCACCCGCAGCAGGCCGGCGCGCGCCTGCAGCGCCAGGATGATGTTTTCGCGCACAGACAGCTCGAGGATTGCGCCTTCGGCTTTCCTGTCTTCCGAACAGAAGCCGATGCCGGCGGCGATGGCGTCGCGCGGGGAGCTGAATTTTTCGGGCCCGCTGCCGCCTTTCATTTGTATGCTGCCGCTGTCGGCCTTGTCGGCGCCGAACAGTAATCGCGCGGCCTCGGTCCGGCCCGAACCGAGCAAACCGCATAGTCCGAATACTTCACCGGCGCGGAAATCCAGGTCCAGCGGCGCGAGTATTCCTTTGCGCCCCAGGCCCCGCGCCTTCAGCACAATCTCGCCGCTGCCCGGCGCGCGCGCGTCTTTGTCTGCACTTGCCGCTTCCCTGCCCGGCTGCGACTGCAGGCCGACCATCTTGTTCACCAGTTCGAAACGGCTCAGCGCGCTGGCCGGATATTCGCCTTCAAGCACGCCGTTGCGCAGCACCGTGATGCGGTCGGAAATTTCGTAAGTCTGTTCCAGGAAATGCGTCACGAACAGGATCGCCATGCCCTGCCCGCGCAGCTTGCGCAAGACATCGAACAATAGGCGCACTTCGGCCTCGTCCAGGCTGGAGGTAGGTTCGTCCAGGATCAATACCTTGGCGGAGACGCTCAGGGCGCGTGAAATCGCCACCATCTGCTGGATCGCCAGCGGATACCTGGCCAGCGCGGCGGTCACGTCGATATGGACCTGCAAATCGCCCAGCAGGCGCTGCGCCTGCTGCTGCATGGTTTTCCAGTCGATGCGGCCAAACTTTCTTGGATAGCGGCCGATAAAAATGTTTTCAGCAACCGACAGGTTCGGGCACAGGTTGACTTCCTGGTAGACCGTGCTGATGCCGAGGTTTTGCGCGTCATGGGTTGACGACGGCTGCACGATCCTGCCGTCGAGCCGTATTTCGCCGCTGTCGGGCGCATACACGCCGGTCAGTACTTTAATGAGAGTGGATTTGCCTGCGCCGTTCTGTCCCATCAGCGTATGGACTTCGCCTGGATACAGCCGCAAAGCGACATCGCTCAGCGCCTTAACGCCGCCAAATGCCTTGTATATGCCGTTCAGCTCGAGCGTCGCTGCAACGCCAACGCCGTGCGCCACCTGCCCGGCAGCGCCTGTTGCTGTTTTATTCATCCGCTTGCGATCCTGAATGTCTCATGCCAAGCCATGCCGCATAACGATGCATGCCCGATGCAGCGGGCGGGCGATCCGCCCGCCGCCCGTGGAAAAGCCTAATACTGGTGGCTTAGTACTATTGGTGGCTTAGTACTTGCGGTTCGGGAATTCCTTGGCTGCCACTTCAGCCGGAAACACGCTTTCCTCGGTCGTAATGCGCTTGGGGACAGTCTCGCCGGCGAGCACCTGCTTGGCGACCTTCATCAACTGCGGTCCAAGCAGCGGGCTGCATTCGACGGTAACGTTGAGTTTGCCCGCCATCATCGCTTCAAATGCGCCCTTGACGCCGTCGATCGAAATCACCAGTATGTCTTTGCCTGGTTTCAGGCCGGCTTCTTCGATAGCCTGGATGGCGCCGATCGCCATGTCGTCGTTATGCGCGTACAAGACATTGATCTTCTTGCCGTCGGTCTTGAGGAAGGCCTCCATCACCTCCTTGCCCTTGGCGCGGGTGAAGTCTCCGGTTTGCGAGCGGATGACCTTCAGTTTCGGATTGGCGGCGATGATTTCCGCGAAACCGGCCTTGCGGTCGATGGCAGGAGCGGAACCGACCGTACCCTGCAATTCAACGATGTTGATATCGCCGGCGGGCATGGTCTTGGCCCGCTCCAGCAGCCAGCGTCCGGCGCGACGACCTTCTTCAACGAAATCGGAACCGATGAATGTCACGTACAGCGACTTATCCTTGGCATCGACCGCGCGGTCGGTCAGGATGACCGGGATCTTGGCGGCTTTCGCTTCGCCCAGCACAGTGTCCCAGCCGGACTCGACCACCGGGGAAAATGCAATGACATCGACTTTTTGCGCGATGAAGGAGCGGATCGCCTTCACCTGGTTTTCCTGCTTTTGCTGGGCGTCGGCGAACTTGAGTGTTACGCCGGCCTGTTTTGCCGCATCCTTGATCGATGCGGTATTCGCGGTGCGCCATTCGCTTTCGGCGCCGACCTGGGAAAAACCCAGGACCAGCGGTTTATCGGCATAAGCGCTGCCAGCGACCCCGAATCCCAAGCCAAGGCAAAGCGCCGCACCCAATACCGTTCTGCGTGTCATTTTCATTGCTGTCTCCATTTTTATGTTTGTGTTTTTAGCCAGATAAAACGTGTGAAGAGCGCGACCATCCTAGGACGGAATCCGATTATTTTCAAATGAATTATTTCCGGTTTCAGATACATGTTTAGGTATCGGCCGACCGGCGCTTCTTTGCCGCTGATGAATTCTGGACAAAAAAAAAGCCCGCTAACTTTCGTTGCGGGCTGAATCCAAACCTTGAGAGGTGTTGGAGGAGACAGGAACACTATATCGCACTGCAGCATATCAGTCTGCTTGATTGTTGTGATACCAGATATTCATCAATCACATATTGCAGCCAACTGCATAGTTACTTGCGCGCCGCGTCGAGAATCAAGCCAGCCAGGCGTTCGTAGTTGCCGTCGAAATGATGGCCGCCGCGCAGCTTGAGCAGTTTGACGCGGCTGGCATCGAAACTCGGACAGGCGGAGTCGGTTTCCTCGCTGCCGTAAATGCACATCGCCAGCCCCGCCGGCAGCTTCGCGACTTCCGGCGGGATAGGCAGACCGTCATTGCTGGAACTGACCCAATTGGTCAGGTGGAACTGGAAGTCCGCCTTTTTGCCCAAGCCCATCATTGCGATCAACGGTACCGACGCCAGCGTCTTGCTCGACAAGCGATTGCCGACAAAAGGCAAGACATCCGCCCCTTGCGAATAACCGATCAATACAACCTTGCTTTTGCTCCAGCGCGCCATGTAGAACTGCATCAGGCGCTCCACATCTTTCGCCGTCGACGCCGGCGTGCGCGCACTCCAGAAATAACGCAGCGAATCGATGCCGACTACCGGCACGCCGCGCTTCGACAGCGCATTCGCGACGTCGCGGTCGATGCCGGCCCAGCCGCCGTCGCCGCTGATCAGGATCGCCATGGTGTCGGCGTCCGGATTGCGTCCGGACGGCGCCAGCGCGGCCACCTCCACCACCGGCAAGTCGGACACGGCGGCAGGCGGCGCCTGCACCGCTACCGCTTGCTTGGCATTCAGGCTGGCATAGGCCGACTTCAGTTGCGCCATTCCGTCCTGGCCTGCTGCCTGGAGCAGTTCGGCGCCGCCGACGCTGGCGACAAATGCACGGGTAATACCGGCGTCGCAACGTGCCGCTGTTTGCGCATCCGGCAAAACGCGCCACGCGGCGGGCAGCCGGGAAACCGGCAACAGCTCCACGCCCTTGCCCTTCGCAACTGCCTTGAAGCGTACGCCCTCGCCTTTGCATAGCGGCTTGCGCAAACTCAGGGCCGGACAAAATCCGAGCGAGATGGCGCCGCCGAAAGTGCCGGCAGGCGCTTGCGCCAGCATCGCGTAGGCAAAGGTAGCGCCGGAGCCTTCTCCCACCAGCAGCGGAGGATAATATCCCGGCACTTTTTCATAAGCCTGCACGAAGCGGCTCAGGTTTTCCAGGTCGCCGTCGGGAAACGCGCAGTCGCCGCCATCGGCATCCAGGCTGGCGAACAACTGCGGGGTGCTGATCCCGGCCACCAAAGCGCCCTGCCGGGCCAGCGCGCGCGCCTTCTCGGCTGCCGCCTGGCTCCAGCCGGCATCGCCGGACAGCAACAGCACGACGCCATTCACCGGTCCCGCCGGCCGGTAGATCTCAACACTCTTGAAACGGCCATGACTCACGCTGTGATGTGTATCGTCTGCGCTTGCGGCGCTGCCAACGAAAACCATTGCACACAGCATCAGGAAAATTACTCTTTGCTTCATTTACTGATGGCTCCCTTGAGGCCGCCGCTGATCAGCGCGGCGGTATCGGTGAAAGCGAACACCGGCGCCAGGCCGCCCCTGCTCACCAGGTAGCGTGCCTCCCACACCGGATCGAACTTGTCCTTGAAATTGCGCAAGCCGCGAAAATTGTAGAAACGTCCGCCATGCATGAACAGCATGCGGCCGAAGCGCTGCCAGCGTGAGGCCAGCTGGTGGTCTTTCATGCCCGACATCGGCGCCATGCCCAGGCCGAAACGCTGGTAGCCCTGCTCCTTGAAATGCAACATCAGCTGCGAGAACAGGAATTCCATGGTACCTGGCGGCGCGTCGGGCAACTGCCGCATCAGGTCGACGGCGGCTTCCACCCGTAAAGTGTCCGGACACATCAGGCTGGCAAAAGCGATGATCTTCTGCTCGCGCCGGATCACCGCAACCGGCTGCCGCGAAATATAGGCCTCATCGAAACTGCCTAGTGAAAAACTCTTTTCGCGTGTGTCCTGGTCGGCCAGCCATGCATCCGAGACCACCTTGAGCTGCTCCAGCAGCGGCGGCAACTGCTCCACCGCCAGCATCTCGAAACTCAGGCCCTCGCGCTCGGCGCGATTGACGCCATGCCGCAGATTGGCGCGGCGCGGCCCTTGCAGGCTGAACTGCTCCAGCGGCACGTAAGCCTCTTCACCCAGTTTATAGACGCGCAAACCGGCGTCGAGATAGAGCGGCAGCGATTGCGGGCGCACTTTGTAGAACGCGACCCGGCCGCCGTAGCCGTCGACCAGTTCGATGAAACGCCAGATCAGTTCCGACCATTCGCGCTGGTCGCCGACCGGATCGGACAATGCCACCCAGGAGCGGTTGTGCTTGGCGAACATGATGAAGCTGTTGCCGGAGGCGGAAAACAGCAAGCTCTTGTCGCCCATGAAAGCCAGGCAGGCATCCGCCGCCGGCTGCTTGTCCACGATCTCGGCGGCGCGCTGCAGCTCTTCCTCGGCAGGACGCTCGGCAACACCGGTGGAACGCCGGAACAGCTGCCACAGGCCCAGGCCCAAAGCCATGATGGCAACAACCATCAAGGTCCGCATCGAACGCGGCGCGT
The DNA here is from genome assembly GCF_001584145.1 of Collimonas fungivorans. NCBI lineage: Bacteria > Pseudomonadati > Pseudomonadota > Betaproteobacteria > Burkholderiales > Oxalobacteraceae > Collimonas > Collimonas fungivorans. Next base: position 3,251,796 of record NZ_CP013232.1, read on the forward strand.
AGTCGTCGAATGCAAATTGCCACCACATGCGGTCGGCGATGTCGATATCGCGATAGGCAAACAGCAGTATCCAGCCGCAGGCTGCCAGTACGCAGGCCACTGCGATCAGCCAGCCAGGTTCGAAGGTTTGCGAAAACAGAGACGAGCGGCGGTCAAACTGCTTGCGCGAAATCACCAGCAGCGAGGCCAGCAGGAACAGCACGATGAATTCGGAAACCGCGATACCCTTGGGCAGCGCCAGGATGCCGGCGATCACGGTCAGCACCAGCGACGCCCACCACGCCGCATCGAGCCGGTGCAGCAGGCCGCGCGCCAGGAACAGCATCGCCAGGCCGGCGACGCTGCCGATCAGGTGCGACGCTTCCACTACAAACAAGGGCACATGCAGCCGCAGCAGTTCTTCGGCATGACGGGTGGCCGGCGTCACGCCCGATACCAGCAGCATGGTGCCGGTCACCAAGGTCAATGCCGTGAGCAGCCATGGCGACAGTTTCACCGCCGCACGCGCCACCGGTGCGCCGACGCCGGCGCGCATCTCGAATGCCGCCAGCAAGATCGTCGCCAGCAGCAGCGGCAACAGGAAATAGATGGCCCGGTACAACACCAGGGCCGCCGCGATCTTGCTGGTCGGCGCTTGGTTGGCGCAAGCCAGCAGGATCACCGCTTCGAATACGCCGACGCCGCCCGGCACGTGGCTGATCACGCCAAGCGCCATCGCTATCGCATAAAACGCGACGAAGGTCGGCAAATCGATGACGCCGCTCGGCAACAGGAACCACAAGGTGGCTGCCGCTGCACTCAGATCCACGGTCGAGATCAGCAATTGACGCAAAGCCAGGCCGGCTTCCGGCAAACGCAGGTTCCAGCGCCCGAACAGCAGCACATCGCGACGCAAGCGGCACAGCAGGATAAAAACGCCCACCCCGAGCAATACCAGGCAAGCCGCCGCACGCAGCAGCCAGCTCGGGATGTGCGCCAGCTGCTGCACCTGGGTTGCGCCCCACAGCAAGCCGACAGCACCGAAAGTGGTCATGCCGAGGCCGAATGCACCGGCATTGAAGGCAATGGCTTGCGCCACCTGGGAAGCCTCGACCCCGCTGGCGGTGTACAAGCGCATGCGCACCGTGCCGCCGGTCAGCACGCCGAGCCCGACGGTATTGCCGAGGGCATAGGCAATAAATGAGGTCAAGCCGATGGTGGTCCCTTTGACCTTGGCGCCGACGTAGCGCAAGCTGGACACATCGTAGCCGGCCAGCGACAGGTAGCTGACCGCGGTCGCCAGCATTGCCAGCAAAAGGTTGTTCAGCGGCGTATGTTTCACCGCATGGACGATGCTGCGGTAATGCACGTCGGCAAGCAGCGCGTGCAAGGATTTGAAAACCAGCGCGCCCAGCACCAGCACCACCAGCAACGTCAGCCAGAAGCGCCAGCTTATGCCCGCCTTCTGCGCGGCTGGAACGGCGCCAGGCGCCGGAATATCTGTTTGTAACGAGGATGGATGACGTGCCATGGAACCTTTATCATGCGACCGTCCCTTTCGAGCCAGCCGTTGACTGCATTAACAATTCGCGTTAACAAGTGTTAGGAGCCAGTTTACAAAGCAAGGTTCGCTCCAGCAAGCAATTAAGCGATAAAGTAAGCGATAAAGAAAGCGCTGCAAAAACAAAAAAACCGCATCAGCACAAGGCTGGATGCGGTTTCTTGTACGTTCCGAATGACTCGGAACATGTTCTTGGAGGAGGCGGTGGGAGTCGAACCCACGATACAGGTTTAAGCCCATATGCTTCCTTAGCAGGGAAGTGCCTTCGACCACTCGGCCACGCCTCCAAACTCAAAACGGCTTTTATCAACGCCGCGTCAAGGACACGAATAATAACTTTTCATGGGGCATTGGTCAATAACACCACACCAAATTAATTGCTTTTTTCGTGATTTTTTCGTGATTTTTTCGTGATTCTCTACGCGAATCTTTACGATTAAGCGCTTTCCAGCCCAAAAGCCTTGTGCAAGGCGCGCACGGCCAGTTCCATGTACTTTTCATCGATCAGCACCGAAATCTTGATTTCGGAGGTCGAAATCATCTGGATATTGATGCCCTCTTCCGACAAGGTGCGGAACATCTGCGAAGCGATGCCGACGTGGCTGCGCATGCCGACGCCGACCACCGACACCTTCGACACCTTGGCGTCGCCGGTGATGCTGGCCGCGCCGATATTCGCCTTGACCTTCTCGTTCAGGACATCCATCGCCTTGGTGTATTCACCGCGCGGCACGGTGAAAGTGAAATCGGTCTTGCCATCCACCGACTGATTCTGGATGATCATGTCGACTTCGATATTGGCATCGGCGACCGCGCCGAGGATCTGGTAGGCGATGCCGGGACGGTCGGGTACGCCGAGCACGGTAATCTTGGTCTCGTCGCGGTTGAACGCGATGCCGGTAATGGTGGCTTGTTCCATCTTGGTGTCTTCCTCAAACGAAATCAGGGTGCCGGAAATTGCTTCTTCTTCCAATGGCATTAAAGGGTCAGTCAGCGACGACAGCACGCGCGTCGGCATCTTGTAGTTTCCGGCGAATTCGACCGAGCGGATCTGCAGCACTTTCGAGCCCAGCGACGCCATCTCCAGCATCTCTTCGAACGTGACCGTCTTCAGGCGGCGCGCATCCGACACCACGCGCGGGTCGGTAGTGTAGACGCCGTCGACGTCGGTATAGATCAGGCATTCCGCTGCCTGCAGCGCTGCAGCGACGGCCACTGCCGACGTATCGGAACCTCCGCGGCCCAGGGTCGTGATATTGCCCAGTTCGTCGATGCCCTGGAAACCGGTGATGATCACTACCTTGCCGGCATCCAGGTCTTGCCGCACTTTGGTGTCGTCGATCGAACGGATGCGCGCCTTGGTATGGGCTGAATCGGTCTTGATCGCAACTTGCCAGCCGGCGTACGACACCGCCTGCTTGCCTATCGCTTGCAAGGCCATGGCCAGCAAGGCAACCGAAGCCTGCTCGCCGGTGGAGGCCAGCATATCGAGTTCGCGCGGATCGGGCTGGGCGGTAATTTCTTTTGCCAGGCCCAGCAGGCGGTTGGTTTCACCGGACATCGCGGAGGGCACCACGACGATTTGGTGGCCGGCGTCATGCCATTTGGCGACGCGCTTGGCGACATTCTTGATGCGCTCGGGCGAGCCCATCGAAGTGCCGCCGTATTTGTGGACGATTAAAGCCATAGGGAGGGTGGGTGTTGGAAGGAGACGAGTGCAAGAAAAAGAAAAATCAACCCTTTACTGTACCCGCAACGACACATTATGACAAGTGGCTCACCTTGCGGAAAGCACAATACCATCTATGCCGGGAATCAGATATCTTGCTTGAACAGCAATTCATCGGCCTGCCAGCGCAGGCTGATATGCAGGCCCGGCTCGGTCGCCAGTTGCAGGCAATCCATGCCGATGCCGGCTGCAAACAGGATCTGCTTGCCGCTGCTCACCAACGGCAGGCGCTCGCGCTCCCATGGCGGCACATCAAAGGCCTGGTAGTGGTACTTCACGCTCTTGGTGGGACGATTCAGGGCCAGCTTGAGGCGCTCGCCGCCGCAACGATATTGAATTTGCAAGGGTTGTGCGCGCAGCCAGTCAGCAGCGATGCCCTGCTCTGCCTGGTCGAAATGCAAGACGCCGCCGAATTGCGGGAAGCGCATCTCGGCCTCGCCGTTCCAGTGGAACGCTTGCGGTTCAATCTCGGAACGGTCGACATCGTCGCGCGGCGTCAGGAACACCCGGTTCCGGTGACGACGGATGTGGCAGTCGGGATGGGTCACGCACAACTGGGCATCGGCTTTTGCTTCCAGCAATTGCTGGCGCATTTCACTGAGCCAGGCGCTGGACGGCATGCGCAAGTGATGCAAGCCGAACCAGTAACGCAACAGGTTATCGATGCGCTCCCCGCTCAACTGGCGCACGTGTTCCAGGTCAAGGCAGGCGCCGTCTGCGCAAACGGCCATGTCTTGCGCCGCCAGGTCGATCAGCAACCGCTGGGTAGTCTGCATATGCCCGGCGCTGCGCGAAAAGCGCTCCTGGAAACCGGGGAAATACTGCGCCAGCACCGGCATGACTTGCTGGCGCAAGGCATTGCGGGCATAACGCGGATCGTGGTTCGATTCGTCTTCGATAAACGTCAGCTGCTGCGCCGCTGCGTATTGCTCCAGCGCCGCCCGCGACACTTTCAGCAGCGGCCGCGCCATCAGCAAAACAGCGTCGCCCAGCAAGGTCGGCGCCGTATTCCAGCGATCCATGCCGGACAGGCCAGCCGCACCCGAACCGCGCAACAGCTGCAGCAGCACGGTCTCGGCCTGGTCGTCCAGGTGATGTCCTGTCAATAGCAAAGGGATCTGGTGCTGGCGGCATAAATCGCCCAGCGCCGCATAGCGGCTGATGCGTGCCGCTTCTTCCACGCCGTTCTTGTCGCTGTTGCGCAATTCGATGCTACGGGTATCGAAGACCACGCCCAGCCTGGCGCAAGCCTCGGCGCAATGGCTTTGCCACTGGTCGGCGTTAGGGCTGATGCCGTGATGGATGTGGAAGGCGAACAACTGGACGCCATGCGCGCCGGCATACTGTGCAACTGCATGCAGCAGCACGCTAGAGTCCAGTCCGCCGCTATAGGCGACCGCTAATCGTGCCGGCTGTTGCGAGACAGTTGCGGGGAAAGCTTGCGCGATCCCTGCCAAGGTGTTTTCTAAGTACGCACTGATACTTGTGATAGATGAATTCGACACGCCTATTCTGCTGCCAGCACTTCCTTGAATTTACCGTAGCTCATCAGTTTTTCATGGCGTGCATTCAGCAGGTCCTTGGTCTTGACGCCCTGGAACTGGCGCAGCGTATCGGCCAGCGCGCGCTTGAGCAAGGAAGCCATTTGCTTCGGATCGCGATGGGCGCCGCCCAGCGGTTCGCTGACGATCTTGTCGATCAGGCCGACGGCTTTCAGGCGATGCGCGGTCAGGCCCAGTGCATCGGCAGCATCGGCTGCGCGCTCGGCGGTTTTCCACAGGATCGACGCACAACCTTCCGGCGAGATCACCGAATAAGTCGCGTACTGCAGCATCAGGACCGCGTCGCCGACCGCAATCGCCAGCGCGCCGCCGGAGCCGCCTTCACCGATGATGGTAGCAATCAGCGGCACTTTCAGCTCGGCCATCGCGTACAGGTTGTGGCCGATGGCTTCCGACTGGCCGCGCTCTTCGGCATCGATGCCGGGGAAAGCGCCAGGCGTATCGACAAAGGTAAAAATCGGCAGGCCGAATTTTTCCGCGACTTTCATCAGGCGCAAAGCCTTGCGATAACCTTCCGGCTTGGGCATGCCGAAATTGCGCAAGGCGCGTTCCTTGGTGTCGCGCCCCTTTTGGTGGCCGATCACCATGCAAGCCTGGCCGTTGAAACGCGCCAGGCCGCCGACGATCGACTGGTCGTCGGCATAAGTGCGGTCGCCGTGCAACTCATGGAAATCGGTGAAGATTTCATTCACGTAGTCCATGGTGTAAGGACGCTGCGGATGCCGTGAGATCTGGGAAACTTGCCAAGGAGTTAACTTTGCGTAGATATCCTTGGTCAATTGCTGGCTTTTTTTCGACAGGCGATCGATTTCTTCCGAAATGTCCACCGCCGAATCGTCCTGGACGAAACGCAGCTCTTCGATCTTGGCATCTAACTCGGCGATCGGTTGCTCGAAGCCGAGGAATGTTGTTTTACTCATATTATTCCCTTGTTTAAACCATCATTACCGAATAAGTTACTATTCAGCAATGACTTGATATTCTGCAGACGTCGCATCCAGGCTACGCCATAGATACCAGGTCGCCACTGTACGCCATGGCTCCCAATTGGCCGACACTTCGCGCGCATCGCTGCGCGAAACCGGCTCTCCTGAAAAATAATTGACACTAATGCCTTTAAGCAATCCTAAATCATCCAAAGGCAAAATATTTGGCCGGAGCAAATTAAATATCAAAAACATCTCCGCTGTCCAGCGTCCGATGCCGCGAATCTGCGTCAGGTCCGCGATGACATCCTCATCGTCCATCTCCATCCACTGCTCGGCATTGACGCGTTTTGCCTTGAAATGGTCAGCCAGGTCGAGAATATAGTCCGCTTTACGCTTAGACAAGCCGCAAGCAGCAAGTTGCTCCGGGCCCGCTTTCAATACCTGGGCCGGAGTCGTCTTGGGACAGACTAACAGAAATTTTTGCCATGCAGATTCCGCCGCCTTGACCGAAACCTGCTGGCCGACCACCGAACGCGCCAGCGTGGTAAACGCTTCGCCGCGGCCAACCAGGTGCAGGTCACCGAATTGCGGGATCAGTTTACGCATGATACGGTCACGCTTCATCAACTCGGCCTTGGCGTCTTCCCAATACGAAGGCACAAAGAACCTGGAGTCGACAGCTATCGCTTTTTGCATACGTTTAGGCCCTTCGCCATTCGGTTTGACCGCCGGGCTTATCTTCCAGCAAGATGCCTTCGGCCAGCAGTTCCTTGCGAATCAGGTCTGCGGCAGAAAAATCCTTGGCTATTTTTGCCGCTTGACGAGCTTGAATTTTGAGTAGGATATCTTGCTCTGACAAAGCCGCTTGCGCAATGCCATTTCCGACAACTTCGCTGCCGCCGAGTGCGCGGCCTTTCAGAAAATCTTCAGGAACACGCTGCAGGAAACCCAGCACCCCGGCCAAACCTTTCAACTGGCGCGCCGCTGCCTGCGAACGATTCTTGTTGACCTCGTTGGCCAGGTCGAACAAGGCGGAGATCGCCATCGGCGTATTAAAATCGTCGTCCATCGCTTGCGCCACACGCGCAGCATGGGCTTCGCTCCAGTCCAGCGGCAGCCCGTCGGCCTGCACTTCTTTCAGTGCGGTGTACAAGCGGGTCAGCGCATGCTTGGCGTCGTCCAGGTTGCTGTCGGCATAATTCAGCGGGCTGCGATAATGCGCGCGCAGGATAAAGAAACGCACCACTTCCGCATCGTATTTTTTCAGGACATCGCGGATCGTGAAAAAATTTCCCAAGGACTTGGACATCTTCTCGTCGTCGATGCGCACAAAGCCGTTATGCATCCAGTAATTGACAAACTGGTGGCCGTGCGCGCCTTCCGACTGGGCGATTTCGTTTTCGTGATGGGGGAACTGCAGGTCCTGGCCGCCGCCGTGGATGTCGAACTGCTCGCCCAGCAATTGCTCGGCCATGGCGGAGCATTCGATATGCCAGCCCGGACGGCCCTGGCCCCAGCGCGAAGTCCATTTGACTTCTTCCGGCTCGCTTTCCTTGGCCGCTTTCCATAGAACGAAATCGAGCGGATCGCGCTTGCCCAGATTGACGTCGACCCGCTCGCCGGCGCGCAGGTCGTCGAGCGACTTGCCCGACAATTTGCCGTAACCGGCAAAATCGCGCACGGAATAATTGACGTCGCCGTCGCTGCCCTGGTATGCCAGGCCTTTATGTTCGAGCTTTTCGATCAAGGCCAGCATCTGCGGCACGAACGCCGTCGCACGCGGCTCATGATCCGGCTTTTGCACGCCGAGCGCGGCCGCATCCTCGTCCATGGCCTGGATGAAGCGGCCGGTCAGCTGCGAGATGGTCTCGCCGTTTTCCACGGCGCGCTTGATGATCTTGTCGTCGATGTCGGTAATGTTGCGCACGTAAGTGACGTCCAGGCCCGACTGGCGCAGCCAGCGCTGCACCATGTCGAACACCACCATCACCCGTCCGTGACCAAGATGGCAATAGTCGTAAACCGTCATGCCGCACACATACATGCGGACCTTGCCTGGCTCGATTGGAGAAAACGGCTGCTTCTCACGCGCCAGCGTGTTATATATTTTCAGGTCGCTCATGGGAAATTACTGCCTACCGACAGAAATAGGGCACAGAAATAAGGTACGGAAATAAAGCACAAAAATATTGCACGCCGTTTTACCCATTCGCGCACTTGCGGTGCGGACATCAGTACAACTGAATCGCCAAAACTCTTTTGCAGTGCTTAGTTTGATAAAATGTTGCTTTTCGCCGCAGTATATCATTACTGAAAAGCGAAAATACACCACAAAGCGATACCATTCACATGAAGGATTTTTTTATGCCAGCATCTCCTAGCCTGTCCCGCCGCACGTTCACCCTGGCGTTAACCTCGGCGCTAACAGCTGCCTGTTTGCTGGGCAACCCTTCATTTGCCAGCGCTGCCGACAAGCCGCATGTTCTGTTGAAGACCAATATGGGCGACATCGTCATCGAACTGAACCCGGAAAAAGCGCCGAAGACAGTCAAGAATTTCCTGGGCTATGTAAACAGCGGCCACTATAACGGCACCATCTTCCATCGCGTCATCGAGAATTTCATGATCCAGGGCGGCGGCATGACCAAGGACATGGTAGAGAAGCCGGCGCCGAACAAGGTGGAGAACGAAGCCAAGAACGGCCTCAAGAACGTGCCTTACAGCGTCGCCATGGCGCGCACCGCGGACCCGCAATCGGCCGGCGCGCAATTCTTCATCAATACCACCAACAACGAATTCCTCAACTATCCGGGCCGCGACGGCTGGGGTTACGCGGTATTCGGCCAGGTCATCAAGGGCATGGATGTGGTCGACAAGATCAAGAAAGTAAAGACCGCTTACCAGGACGTGCCGACCAAGCCGGTGATCATCGAATCGGCTACAGTAACCAAATAAATCCCGTTTTTGTCCTTCCAATTTTCAACCATCTGATAGGAAACACCATGGCAGTCCTCCTCACTACCAACTACGGCACGATCAAGATCGAACTCGAAGCTGAAAAAGCGCCAAAGAGCGTGGAAAATTTCCTGGCCTACGTCAACGCCGGCCACTACAACGGCACGATTTTCCACCGCGTGATCCCTGGCTTCATGGTGCAAGGCGGCGGTTTTGAGCCTGGCATGAAACAAAAGCCGACCAACGATCCGGTCGAAAACGAAGCCAAGAACGGCCTCAAGAACAAGCCTTACACACTGGCAATGGCCCGTACTTCGGCGCCGCATTCGGCTTCCGCGCAGTTCTTCATCAACGTCAAGGACAACAGTTTCCTCGACTATCCAGGCCAGGATGGCTGGGGTTATTGCGTATTCGGCACGGTGGTCGAAGGCACCGAAATTGTCGACGCCATCGAAAAAGTCAAGACCGGCCGTTCCGGCATGTTTGCCGATGTACCGGTAGATGACGTCGTCATCGAAAAAGCTGAAGTCGTTTAATCCAGACTCCTTCTCATGACAGCCTCAGTCTCGAACCAGCATGGCGCAGCTGTTGCGCTATTCATCTCCGACCTGCATTTGCAGGCAGCGCACCCGCGCACCACCCAAGCCTTCCTCGATTTCCTGCAGGAACAGGCAAAGCGGGCGCAGCAACTGTATCTGCTGGGAGACTTGTTCGAGTACTGGGCTGGCGACGATGACCTGGAAACGCCGTACAACCGCGAAATTGCCGAAGCGATCCGGCAAGTCAGCGATAGCGGCGTGCAGGTTTTCTGGATCGCCGGCAATCGCGATTTCCTGGTTGGCGACGACTTCGCGCAAGCGGCCGGCCTGACCATGCTGCCCGATCCTTCAGTGATCACGGTAGGCAACCGCCGCCTGGCGATCGCCCATGGCGACGCGCAATGCACCGACGACCTGGCCTACATGGAATTTCGCGCGCAAGTGCGGCAACCGCAGTGGCAGGCGCAATTCCTTGCACTGCCGCTGGCGCAGCGCAAGGCGATCATCGCCGGCGTACGCAAGGAAAGCCAGGAAGAACAGCGCCACAAAACGATGGAAATCATGGATGTCAATCCGGCAGCGATCGATGCCTTGTTCGACAGCACCGCCACCGCCACCTTGATCCACGGCCATACGCACCGGCCGGCGCGCCACCTCTCAGGTGCAGACGAGACTGCCCGCACCCGCTACGTATTGCCGGACTGGGAGTATGACGTCAAGGCGCAGCGAGGCGGCTGGATTGCGATTGATGCGGACGGCGTGATCCGGCGTTTTGGCTACGACGGCCGGCCTCTAGTGTAGTAGCCGATTAATCGAACTGCCGCTTGAATTCGGCAAACTGCGCCGATAAATCATCCATTTGCCGCCGCAAGCCGGCAACTTCTTCTTCAAGCTGGGCGATCCGGTCCTGGCTGCCGCTTTTCACTACCGATGCACTGCCCGACATCGCATCCGCGATCGCCTGCTGCTCCAGTATTTCCTCGCCAGCCAGCAGATGTGCATAGCGCGATTCCTTGGTGCCCGGCGCTTTCGCCAGGCGCGCCACCAGCGGCGGATATTTGTCGGCCAGGAATTGCAGAGCCGTTTCGGCTTCGCCCACCGAGGCAAATTCATGCAGCCTGCCGCTGCGGCTGCGCAGTTCGCCCGCGGTCTGGATCCCGCGCAGCATCAAGGTCGTCAGCACCGCCAGCTTGTCTTGCTCCAGCAGCCATTTGACGCGCATCCGGTGTTCGTACTTGGCAACCCGGGCGCCGGCCTGGTTTACTTCGACCACCAGCTTGCGCTGCATCAGGCGCTGCAGGACGTCGAGCACGGTCGATTCAGCGATAGCCATCACCGGATCGCGGCTGGAAAGCTGGTTGCAGCCGTTGGTCAGGGTATTCAGGGACAAGGGATAGTTATCCGGCGTCAACGCTTCCTTTTCGGCCAGGACCGCCAGCACGCGAATTTCAAACTGGTCCAGGAATGCATCGGCATTGCCGGAACCGGCCGCCGCTTCGTCGCCGGCCGGGGTGCTGCTCACTTCTTCATTCATTGTTTGCTCTCCTGGCAGACCGTCCTATTCAACCAGCTTATTGAGCTGGTCCGGGTCAAATTTCTCTAGCTCGGGCAAGCCCTCGCAGGCGATGCCGGATTTCTTCAGCAAGGCGATGATGCGTTCTATCTGGTGTTCCTGCGCGGCGGCGTTGTCGATCAAGCCATGCAAGGCCTTGGACAAGGGATCGTCGCCGTTGGGGGTGACGCCGTAAGCGGCAAACATGCGGGCCGCGGCCTCATCCTTGCTGCTGACGTTTTCCTTGAGGACGATGCGCGCAGGATTGCCCACCGCGGTCGCTCCCGGCGGCACTTCCTTGACCACTACCGCGTTGGAGCCGACCTTGGCGCCCTCGCCGACCGTGAAGCCGCCCAGCACCTTGGCGCCGGCGCCGATGATGGCGCCGCGCGCCAGGGTCGGATGACGCTTGGCGCCCTTGTTCAGCGAAGTGCCGCCGAGGGTAACGCCCTGGTAGATCGTGCAATCGTCGCCGACTTCAGCGGTTTCACCGATCACCACGCCAAAACCGTGGTCGATGAATACCCGCCGGCCTATGGTTGCGCCAGGATGGATTTCAATCCCGGTGAAAGTGCGGGCAACCTGGGAAATGAAACGGCCCGGCCACTTGAAGCCCTTGTTCCAGCAATGATGCGCCCAGCGATGCAAGATGATGGCGTGCAGGCCGGGATAACAAGTCAGCACTTCCCACTGGGTGCGTGCGGCGGGATCACGCGCCATGATGTTGGCAATGTCTTCACGAATGCGGCTGAACATAAGGGTGTCGGATGAATGCGGAGGCGTAATGGTATTCCAAATCGCGCCTGCCGTCTTTGCCACATCCCACCGGCCTTAAGCTTTGCCTGATTTTTGTTGAGTCTCTCGAGTGAAGGCCTCTTACAACATGTCATTTTGACTTGTAATTCCATCTACCGAACATTAGCATAATGTACACAACGTTGTGGTTTCCTTCGTCAGGTCGGGGCTGTAGCTCAGTTGGGAGAGCGCGTTGCCATTGGCAACGAGGTCAAGGGTTCGAGTCCCTTTCAGCTCCTCCATTTGCCATGGAGAATGTAATGCATCAGATCAGAGAAAATGAAAAATTCGTCTTTTCCGAAGAGGAGCTCTTTGACGAATTTCGTGCATCCATGCACGACGATAACTTCGGTGAAGTCATCATCATGGCTGGGCACTTTATGCTGTTCTTTGATACAGCTACAAAGCGACTCGTACCAGGAATTTTCGAGGACGTCGAGAACGAAATTCTCAAAGAACAGGTAAAAGAGCGTGTTGGCATTTTCCCGTCCTACACGTGGGATCTCGGTGTGCGGCTCGGCGAGCACTATCGACTTCAGCACAACAAACCAGCAAAACTGCTTCTGTTGGTAAACGACTGGCAATATGTGCCAGACAGCGGCAAAGCCAGTGATTATCGAAGCATATTCTACGAGACATTCAACGAACTTCCCCCGAACTATTTGTCGCGCCTCAAAGTATCCAGCCAACTTTCCGAAAAAAACATTCTATCGAGCCGACGACATATGCTGGCGTTCCCCGAAACTTGGCTCAGAAATCGCTTTCAGAACGCCGCCACTCGGTTAGTCAAAGCCGGCAAGCTCCAGAAACGTTTTCTCGAGGACAAGCCAGGAAAGTCCGAAATATCATTTCCCGACAAATCCGGTAATCCGCTCCCACTTATCAGCTGCGGCATCACAGGTTGTGCGGGGGAGATCACCGAAATGATATCGGAAGTACACAGAGCGGGCGGACGTTATTTCGTGATTATGGCCCCAGCTGAATGCCACACATCAATTCGCACCGGTATAGAAATTGCCTTGTCGCTTTATGATCTACGAGGCCTAAAAATCCTCGTTGCAGATCCGGGCGGAAGTGGAGAAATAACGAGGGAAGAGATATATGGCAGGGGTGTCAGCCTGGCGTCGTATCAGGTTTAAGGAATGATAATGTCAACCATGAGCAACCGACCAATTATTTATTTCGACGCTGCCGCGACGACTCAGTGCACTGATGCCGTAACAGCAGCATTGGTTGAATTCAGTGACGATAGTTTTGGCAATCCATCTTCGCCTCATAGTATGGGCCGCTCAGCCAAACTGGCGGTCGACCAGGCGACTGCCAGCATTGCATGTCTGCTCGGCTGTTCCTGTGATGAGCTGACACTAACCTCAGGGGCAACTGAAAGCAACAATATCGTGGTGTTAGGCTGCGCTGACCCGGGGAGCCGACAGAACATAGTGATTTGTCCGATCGACCACAAATCCACTCTTGCGGCGGCAAGCGAGATGCAGAGACGTGGTATCGAGCTTCGCCGCATGCGAGTGGACGCAAACGGCCGCATTGATATTAAGCATTTGGCCAGCATTGTAGATGCGAATACTGCTCTCGTTACCATCTCCTATGTAAATTCCGAGATAGGAACAATTCAAGATATTGCCGCAATTAGTGCAATGATAAAAAACAATGGGGCCCTATTCCACGTCGATGCGAGTCAGGCTGCGGGCAAAATTGATATCTCAAGTCCACACGCACGAATTGATTGCATCTCAATCTCGGCGCACAAGATATGCGGCCCAAAGGGGATAGGCTCACTTTATGTCTCGTCAGCTGCTGCATCTCGGCTGCGCCCTCTGACGTTCGGCGGAGGACAATACCGATTGCGAAGCGGCACACTCCCTGTCCCGCTGATCGTTGGCTTCGGCATTGCAGCCGAACGAATCAACAATACTGATTTTGCGCATCAGTGGGAAGCTGCAAACTACCGACGGCAGATAATTCTCGAAGCTCTGCGTAGGCACAATGTCATATATCAACTGAACTCTCCAACAAATAATGCAGTACCACATATTCTAAATTTTTCTTTTCCAAGAGTTCGTTCAGAAACAATCATAAAGGGATTACCGACTGTCTGCATCGCATCTGGTTCGGCTTGCAATTCGAAAAGCATTCTCCCGTCTCATGTCCTCACGGAGGTCGGATACGAGGAAGAACGAGTAAATACTGCCATTCGACTTTCATTCACTGCGGACATGGACATCGAAAAAATTGCCCTTGGCGCAGATATATTCGCTAAAAAAGTGTGCAGCCTACAGAAGCTCATAACCTGGGAGGAAAACAGTGTCTAAAGAATTCATCGCCATCATCACAGGTGGGGACTCGTCGGAACGAGAAATCGCGTTGCAAACTGCGGAATCCGTTGCGCAATCCCTCGAGCAGAAGAATATTAATTATGAGATTTTGGATGTCTCCAGCTATCGCCACTTCATTAACCTTCCGTTAAGCGGTTATACAAGAGTGTTTCTCGCGCTGCATGGTGGTTTCGGAGAAAACGGCATGGCACAAGCCCATCTCAAAGGGCTCGGCATCCCTCATAACGGCCCGTCACCGCAGTCAAGCGCCATCTGCATGGATAAACTATTAACCAAGCATGTCGCCAAGGGGTTGGGGATACGAGTCCCAGATTATCTTTATTTCCCGGACGGTAAGACCGCCTTTTTCGAGACTGCCAAGGAGCGTTTTGGGCGTCGCTTTATTGTCAAACCGAATGGAGAAGGTTGCAGCATCGGCGTTTCGCTGGTTCAAGGCGGTGTGGAGGAGTTCGAAAAAGCAGTGGAGGTAGCCTCATCCTTTGGCCGTGGTTTACTGATTGAGGAATTCATTAGCGGTCAGGAACTGTCGGTCTGTTATTTTTACCATGGCATGCTGCCTACGCTCGCTGTGGGCTACACAACGGATTTTTTCTCTTTCGAAGCAAAATATGAATCTGACGAGACACAATCGTGGTTCATCAATTTAGATGACAACATACGACAGAAAATAGAAAGAGACGGCTCAACTTTCGCAAAGGCACTTGGGCTGGATTATTATCGAGCGGATGTCATCGTCAGCAATGAGCACCCCTACCTCATCGAAGTCAATACCCTTCCAGGGCTAACCTCACACAGTCTTTTCCCCAAAGCATGCAGAGAAACAGGGGTCAATTTTGATGAAATGGTTTTGATGTTGAATAATCTCAAATCTATTTGTGCTGTGCCGGATACAGCAATGCGAGAAGATCTCGCAGCTACTCGACCTAATGAACAGCATTCTGAGTAGCTGAAACCATGAAACTCCAACAAAAAATATTGAATGAGGGTGGTTCGACCAAACGGCCTGAATCCATGTCACTGAAACAGGGTGCGACATTGATGACGGCAGCGGCGCTATTGACGCCGATTCCCGATGCCATAGCAAAAATCCTGGGGGAGAACTATGGTATCCCAGTGATTATTATTGCACTCGCACGCTTCGTATTGCAGATTGCATCCGCACTTCCCCTCCTCCTGGCCTCTGGAGGCTGGTCAGCTCTACGCGTACAAAATCTTCGGCTCAACCTATTACGGGGCGTGCTGTTAGCAGCTGCAAGTATCGCTTTTTTTGTGGCGCTGAAAGCTATGCCACTCGCAGATGCCATCGCCATATTCTTCATCCAACCGATGATAGTAACTATTCTCGCCGTTGTATTTCTCAAGGAAAAACCTGATCTACGGCGCATCACGGCAGTCTTTGCCGGATTCGGCGGGACGCTGTTGGTGATCCAACCGAATTTAGTCATACTCGGCCCGGTAGCAACGCTTCCGCTCACTTGTGCAGTCTTATTTGCAATCTATCTCGTGCTCGGTCGTCATCTCTCAAAATCAGACTCCCCTCTCGTCATGCATTTATATACCGGTCTTGGCGGCACACTTTCTCTAGGGGCGATGCTCGCCATAGGCTCCTTGGGGAACATCATGGAATTTCATACGATCGCGCCAATTGACTATTCCGCCTGGACGCTTCTCGTAGTAATGGGGCTCTTCGCAAGCCTAATCCATCTTATGTATATCCAAGCGTATCGTTTGGCCCCAGCAGGACTTCTAGCACCATTGAGTTATATTGAAATTGTATCGGCGGTAGGGCTTGGCTTTCTGCTGTTCGGGGACTTCCCGGATACATTAAAAGGACTAGGAATAGCAGTCATTATTGGATCTGGCCTCATGCTCGGATGGACGGATCGATCGATTTCCCAAAAAAATTCGGTGACCCGTAGCATCACGTGCTACCGCAAGGAATAGCAATGCGGAAATCAAATTCAACCGTCCTAGCGCAGATCGGCCTTTTCCCCTTGGGAAGCATTAGTTCACCGATAACTCCGGCCATCAACGCCACGACATTTATCGTAAACAATTTTAAGGAATTGCTCCCGATAGATAACGCAAGTTTGATTGCAGGAAGTGATGAAACGTTCGCTGGCCTCTACTATGGCGGAGTCGACACCCCGACTACACGCCATCTGGCTAACCAGGTAGCCAAGATAGAAAGGGGAAGGTTCACGGTGCTGACTCCCTCCGGGCAGAGCGCGATACATTTACTTCTGGCCGCCGCCACAAAATCAGGCGATCACATCCTTGTTTGTGATACCGTCATTTACTCAACTCGATGGCTGTTAGATCAGCATTTCCGAGCGTTAGGTGTCGATGTTGAATATTTTGAACCACAAGATGCTGCCGTGCTTTCGAATCGCCTTCGAACCAATACCAAGGTAGTTTTCTGGGAATCACCCGGTGCATTTACCTTCGAACTGGTGGACGGGAATGCAGTGCTTGAAGCATGCAAGGATCACCCTGCGATCACAGTGATGGACAATACCTGGGCGGCGTCGACCTTTCATCACCCCTTGGAAGCAGGTATCGACGTTGCATTGATTTCACTAACTAAGACCCATGCGGCTAGTGGTGGCGTATCGCTCGGCGCCATCGTCACCAAAGACCGAAATCTATTCCAAAGAACCAAATCGATCGCGGCGCTTCTCGGAAGCCATGTCGGGTCGGATGCATGTGCAAGTGCAATTCAGTCAATGAGCACTTTGGGAGCGCGACTCTCATGCCAGATGGCGACAACAAGCCAGGCAATTAGTGTTTTTACTAGCATGGCGGGAATTAAACGAGTGCTCCATCCCACCCAACCGAATGGAAAAGGCAATTTGTTTGTCCGCGACTATGACGGTTTCAATAGCCTTGTATCTGTTGAATTTGCCTGGTCGCTGGACGAGACCATCCAGCGCCTGGATTGTCTCAAGGTGATCAAAGTGGGCTATGGCTGGGGCGGCACCATCAGCCTTGTAAATCATTTTGATCCATCCGCTTGGCCCTCATCGAAGCGCCTCCCCCTCAGTGGAAATTGCGCTCGTTTTTACTTCGGCCTGGAGGACGCTAACGATATCGAGAGTGATCTTCGGACTGCTTTCGAGTCGTAAATCACCGTCTTGTGAACTACGTGACTACCTAATCAGCGGCCAAAAATGGCTGGTCCGACGCAGCATGAATGCCGCGAAAACAGAATCAACAGCCCTTAACCATGCGCTGGCGGCGGGCTTCGTACAGGCAGACGCCGGATGCCACCGACACGTTCAGGCTCTCGACCGAGCCGAACATCGGCACGTTGACCAGCACATCGCAGGTTTCACGCGTCAGGCGGCGCATGCCTTCGCCTTCGGACCCCATGACCAGGGCTGCCGGACCGGAAAAATCCGCTTCGTACAAACCTTTTTCGCCGTCTTCGCTGGTGCCGATCAGCCAGATTTCACGTTCCTTCAGCTCGCGCAAGGTGCGCGCCAGGTTGGTGACGGTAATGTAAGGCACGGTTTCGGCAGCGCCGCTGGCGACCTTGGCGGCGGTAGCGTTCAAGCCTACCGCGCGGTCTTTCGGAGCAATCACGGCATGGGCGCCGGCGCCGTCGGCCACCCGCAGGCAAGCGCCCAGGTTGTGCGGATCGGTGATGCCGTCCAGCACCAGCAGCAGCGGCGGACCGACGATGGCATCGAGCAGCTCATCCAGGTTGCGCGCCAGCGACAGTTCGCCGGCTTTCGCCACCACGCCCTGGTGGCGGCGGGTGCCGACGATATTCGACAAGCGTGCGTCATCCACCGGGATCACGCGCACGCCAACCGCCTTGGCGGCATTCAACAGTTCCTGCATGCGGCGGTCGACGCGGCCGGCATCCACATAAATCTCTTCCACCGACGATGCTTCATGACGCAAACGCGCGGTGACGGCGTGAAAGCCGAAAATCATTTTACTTTTCATATTCTCAGAATCTATCTTTTACGCTTGCTGGATTTCGTGAAGGCTTTCGGCGCCCGCGTCTTTTCTGCGACGCTGGCGGTCTTGGCCTTCTTGGTCTTGCTTGGAGCAGTGGTCTTGGCAGCAGTCGTAACTCTGCTGCTGCCGGTCTTTTTCGGCGGCGCAGCCTTGCCGCCGGCCTTCGGTTTGGCGCCCCGGCCTTGTTCATTGTCGGCGCGCCGCGCTTCATTCTTGAGTACGGTCTTGATGCCCGGCTCGTTGACCAGGCGCAGGTCTATCTTGCGGGCGTCCAGGTCAACCCGGCTCACCTGCACCGTGACCCGGTCGGTCAGCTGGTAACGGATGCCGGTGCGTTCGCCGCGCAGTTCGTGACGCGCTTCGTCGTACTGGAAATAATCCGCGCCGAGCTCGGTGACGTGCACCAGGCCTTCGATGTACAAGGCGTCGAGCTGGACAAAAATGCCGAACGTGGCGACGCCGGAAATCACGCCGGTGAACTCTTCGCCCAGCTTGTCGCGGATGAAATAGCACTTGAGCCATGCTTCGACATCGCGCGAAGCTTCGTCGGCGCGCCGTTCATTGGCGGAACAATGGACGCCAAGCGCTTCCCATACCGCCAGGCTGCCCTCATTCCTCTTCTTGCCCGCAGCCTTGTCTTCCGCCTGTTTCTTGCGGCCGGCCGGCGACAGCATGGTGTTCAGAGAACTGGTGTCGAAACCCTTTGGTTCATAACGCTTGCCTTGCAGGATCGCCTTGATGGTGCGATGGGTCAGCAAGTCCGGATAGCGCCGGATCGGGCTGGTGAAATGCGCATACGATTCATACGACAAGCCGAAATGGCCGATGTTTTCCGGGCTGTAGACCGCCTGCTGCATGGAGCGCAGCAGCATGGTCTGCAGCAGCAAGGCGTCCGGCCGTGCCTTGATCTTCGGCATCAGGGCGGCATAGTCGGAGGCGGACGGCGTATCGCCGCCGGCCAGCGTCAGGCCGACCTGCTTGAGGAAGGTGCGCAGCACCGCCAGCTTTTCCTTGGTCGGATGGGCATGGATACGGAACAGGCCAGGATGCTTGTGGCGTTCCATCAGGTCGGCGGCGCAGACGTTGGCCGCCAGCATGCACTCTTCAATCACCTTGTGCGCATCGTTGCGGGTGCGCGGCAGGATTTTCTCGATCTTGCCGGCGGCGTTGCAGACGATGTAGGTCTCGGTGGTCTCGAAATCGATGGCGCCGCGCGCCTGGCGTGCTTGCAGCAAGGCGTGGAACACTTCATACAGGTGCAGCAGATGCGGCACCAGGCCGGGACGCTTGGCGGCTTCCGGGCCCTTGGTATTACCCAGGATGGCCGCTACTTCTGTATACGTCAGGCGTGCCGCCGAATGGATCACCGCGGGATAGAACTGGTAAGCCTTGATTTCGCCCTTGGCGCTGATCACTGCATCGCACACCAGGGTCAGGCGATCGACATCCGGATTGAGCGAGCAGAGGCCGTTGGAGAGTTTCTCCGGCAGCATGGGGATCACGCGGCGCGGGAAATACACCGAGGTGCTGCGCTCCAGCGCATCGACATCCAGGGCGTCGTTAGGCTTGACGTAATGGCTGACGTCGGCGATCGCCACGATCAGGCGGTAGCCGTTGGCGCGGCCGATCTTGATCGGTTCGCAATACACGGCGTCGTCGAAGTCGCGCGCGTCTTCGCCGTCAATCGTCACCAGCGGCACGTCGCGCAGGTCGACGCGGTCGCCCAGGTCGGCCGCGCGCACTTCGCCCGGCAACTTGGCGGCCAGTTTCTTGGCAGCTTCGGAAAACTCGTGCGGCACGCCATATTTACGTACGGCAATTTCGATTTCCATGCCCGGATCGTCGATATCACCAAGGATCTCGACAATCTTGCCGACCGGCTGGGTATAACGCGAAGGCTGCTCGGTGAGCTGGACGCTCACTACCTGGCCGGCCTTGGCCTTGCCCGGCGATCCCGCCAGGATGATGTCCTGGCCGATGCGCTTGTCTTCGGGGGCGATCACCCAGACCCCGTTTTCATTCAGCAAACGGCCGATCACATGGGTATTTGCCCGCGACACCACCTCGACGATAGTCCCTTCAGGACGGCCGCGGCGGTCGGTGCCGATGATGCGCGCCTGCACCCGGTCGCCATGCAGCACTTTCTGCATTTCCTTTTCAGGCAGGAAAACGTCGTCGCCGCCCTCGTCCGATATCAGGAAGCCGAAACCGTCGCGGTGACTGCTGACGCGGCCTTCGATAAAACCAGGGGAATTGGTCAGCTTGTAGACGCCACCGCGGTCGGGCTTGATCTGTCCGTCGCGCTCCATGGCATTCAGGCGGCGCGTCAAACCGTCCATTTCATCAGGTTTGACGCTAAGCGCGGTAGCCAGGGCAGCGGCGTCTTGCGGCTCGGCGGAGGTGCGCAAAAGGCCGAGAATTTCCTCCCGGCTGGGGATAGTGTAGGAATATTGGCTCAAAAGGCTATTTTCAACAGGTTGTTATTCATCAATGGTTAGTGTAACGGAGGATTATGACATTCTCCTAACCAAGCAATTTATATCTACATATCGTTATGACTAGGTTGACTTATTCGTACATTAGCTTATAATCTCGCTCTCTCAAGCCCACGTGGCGGAATTGGTAGACGCGCATGGTTCAGGTCCATGTGCCGCAAGGTGTGGGGGTTCGAGTCCCTCCGTGGGCACCATATACCATAGACTAGACCTTCGTATGCAAATACGGGGGTCTAGCTCTCCGCAAAATTCCCAGTACTTTACCGAGCTGATCCGGAGTACATGGTGGATATCAGCATTCGCCGGGCATCGCGGCGCGCCATGCGCGCAAACACGATGCATATTATCAGCAAATTGCATTAATCCAGGCACAGCAAGTCTCGAGCGGTTATCGGCTCGCCATGACTGCATCCAATCCGAATCCGGTGGAAACGGGCGGCAATGCCGCCCCCGTTCTATTGAAATGGATTGATCATCACTTTCTGCGGGTTGACTGCGGCTGCAGCCGGGAGCTCGGCATCGATTACCTGATAGAAGGCATTGCCGGTATCGGCGATATTCCAGGTGCTCAAGATCACATGGTAGCCGCTGCGGCCAGCCGGAATGGTGCAGCTATGCTTCACATGGGTATTGCTGACCGGCGCAAAACCGCCTTTGATGACGCAGAACGGCTGCAAGTCGAACGAGGCGCGGCTCAGTTTCTGGTTCGGATTCCAGCCTTGCCTGGTGATGTAATAGCGCCAGTCCTGCGTCATGTGGCCGGCGGTAAAGTACCAGGTGAAATCGTTCTGCCCGGCTTTCAAGACCACCCTTTTCCATCGCCCCGTGGTCTGGGTATTCAACTCCGCAAACTGCGCCAGCCCGGCGGCTGCAATCGTGCCGTCGGCCGGCCCCGCAGCCGGGAACCCCTTCGGCCCCTCGACGCTTTACGGTTCATATTGCACCGCCCCGCACGCAGTATTTTCCTGCGTCTTGCACATGAACGCGCGCGATTTGGGCGCATCGATGTAGCCGTGCGCCTGCGCCAGCAGCGGCGCCGCCAGCGCCAGCAACAAGGTGAGCCTGGACGGACAAGACCATGCTTTTTTCATTGGACCTCCGGAAAAGTGAGAATTTGAATACACGGAACGGCTGCCAGCCGACCAATTCTCTGGCCAAGCCCGGCCGCCGCGTAACTGTCAACGTTGACAGTCGCATGGCCGGCATTTCCCATAGCCAAATTCTTTCCAGATTCACCATATAATGAGCGACATCTTGCCCGTTGCATTTTTCAGGCCGCAAGAACATCAACGCCATAAGGACATCCACCGTGAAACTGACCAACCAAACTGTCATAGCATTGCTGTGGGGCTTGCTCTACCTGGTCACCGGCTACATGTCGCACCAGCTCAACGGCCCGATTGCGACCACCGGCTATATCTGGCTGCCGGCCGGGGTCACCGTCGCCGCATTCATGCTGACCAGGACCGCGCGCTGGCTGCCTTTGGTGATCGGCTTCGTCCTGGCGCAGCTGCTGCTGGGTGTTATCGAAGAACGCAACCTGCTGCGCGTGGCGCTGTTCGCCCTGGATGAAATCGGCATCGCCGCGATCGTGGTGGCGCTGGTGCGCAAGGCGCAGCTGCCGATGGAAGGTTTGTATTTCGTGCGCGGCCTGCTGATCGCCGGCGTCGCCTGCAGCGCGGCCAGCGCCGCCATCGGCGCCGCCTGGTTCACGCTGGTGCAGCACGTGCCGTTCTGGCCGACGGCACGCATCTGGGCTGCATCCGACCTGGTCGGCATCCTGATCGTCACGCCGGTGCTGGCCGGCTGGTCGCGTTTCCACGCCATGCGCTCGGGCGGCATGGACCGCAGCGACTTCCTGCTGGGCCTGGCGGCGTTCCTGGCCCTGGGCGTGACCGCTTTTGTGATTTTCGACGGCAACAGCATCAGCAAGTTTTCGGCCGGCGTCAATTTTGCGCTGACCTACATACCGCTGTTTTTCGCCGCTGTGGTTACCTTGCTGTGGGGCGGCCGCGGCGGTTCGCTGGCGGTTGCCATGCTAGCCTTTTTCGCCCTGCTCAACACGGTGCAAGGCGAAGGACCGTTTGCCGCTTTTTCCGACACCTTTTCCAGGCATTCGCTGCTGGAAGCGCAGCTTTACCTTGCCGTAGCCGCCCTGCTCTGCCTGCTGATCAGCGCCCTCAAGACCACCCGCGAGCAATTGCACGAAGACGCCGCGCAATGGAAAAGCGACGTCGAACTGGCGCTGGCCGTCAGCCGGCAGCTGGTCTACAGCATCGACCCGCACAGCAAAAAACTGTGCTGGAACGGCGACCTGCACGGATTGCTGGGCGTAGGCAACACCGCTTTCAGCGAACTCGACCAGGTGCTGGCGCATGTCCATCCCGACGACCGCCAGCAATTGCGCAGCCGCTGGCTGGACGACAGCGACGATGACGCCCGCCCCGATTTCGCTTTCCGCCTGCTGTTGCCGGCCGGAGAAGTCAGCCATGTCAGCGACATGAGCGCAGTGCTGCTGGACGCCGACGAATCGGTCGCCATGGTGGCCGGCGCCTGGCGCCTCAATCTCAAGGAGGATGCGCAGCAACGGAGCCGGATATGAGCAGTCGCACCGGCGCCCTGCTGATTCATGGCCTGGGCGGCACCCAATTCGATCTCGGCTCGATGCACAAAGTGCTGCAGCGCGCCGGCGTGGAAACCCACGCCGTCACCCTGCCCGGCCACGGCGGGCAGCCGGAGGACCTGGTGCCGGTCAGCTACGAAGACTGGCTCGATACGGTCACCGCCAGCTATCGGGAGCTGGCGCCGCAATACGACACTTTCCACGTAATGGGCATGTGCCTGGGTTCGCTGCTGGCGCTGGCGCTGTGCGAACGGGTGCAGCACAGCAAAGGCAAGCTGGTGACGCTGGCGCCGCCGGTGTTCATCGACGGCTGGTCGACGCCCTGGTACCGCCAGCTGCGGCACCTGGTGTATTGCATTCCGGGTGTCGCAAGCAGGATGAAAGTCGAAGAAGACGAACCGTTCGGCATCAAGAACGCCACGGTGCGCGCCATCGTCAAGGCCAAGTTCGCGCGCGGCGACAATTTCCATTATCGCTGGGTGCCGCTGGCATGCATCCGCCAGGTCGACCGCCTGCGCAAGAAGGTACTGGCCGGGGCCCACAGGATTACCTGCCCAACCCTGGTGGTGCATGCGCGCGAGGACGAACTGACCAGCCTGAGATCAGCCGAGTTCCTGCAGGCGACATTGCCCGACGTGCGCGTGGTGGTGTTGGAAAACAGCTACCACATGATTTGCGTCGACAACGACCGCGAACAGGTCACCAACAGCGTGCTGGAATTTTTCGGCTATCCTCCGGCGCCGCCGCGGCGGGTGCGCGGCGCCGACAAAGCCTGACACTCGTCGTGCGGCGGCAATCCTAGAATACCCGTCCCAGTTGCAGGTACAGATTCCAGACGCCGCGCGGCGCGATCGCCGCGCCGAAATACAGGGGGCCCATGAAACTGCTGCCGCCCAAAAATACGCTCACGCTTTTCTTGTATGGTCCGGTGCCGAAGCCATCGCGGGTCGACCATACATCGCCTACTTCCAGGCTGCTGCCCAGCACTGTATTGCGCAGCCCAGGCAAGTCGAGCTCCGGCATGTCGCGCAGATACGTCAGGCGGCTATATAACAGATAGTTGCCAGTAAACTGGTCCGGAGCGTAAGCCGACAAATGCTGAAATCCACCTAAAGAAAATCCTAGTCCGCCATTGCCGCTGGCATCGTTCGATTCGTTGCCATAAGTACCTGCCGCTTCTAGCGCCAGGTTAAGCGTATTGCGGCCGCGGCTGACCGCCCACAGCGCCTTGCCCTGGGCATCGCTATAACTGTTCGCGGCGCCGCCAAGGCCGATATTGCTGACCGCGGACAGGTAATATCCTTTGCGCGGGAATAGCGGATCGTCGAGTTGATCGATGGTGAGCTGAGCACGGATCACCGGCTGGTTCACCCGGAATTTATCGAAAATGGTGTCGACGCCGAGCAGATGCGCAAAGTCGTCCGGCAAGTTATAAGCAGGGGCTGCTGTCAGCCATTGATAATTCACGCCGGCGCGAAACTCCCCCAGCCGTCCGATCGGGATGCCGAGGTCGACGCCGACCCTGGTGGTATCGACCCGGTACGCAGTCACCGGCACGGTTTTTGAGGTTACCCCGCCTTCATCCGCATAAAGGTCGATATGGCGGCGTCCGTATTCGGCATAAGGCGCTACGTACAGGCCCACGGTATTCCATATCGGCTGCCGCAGTTCGGTATGCAAGCTCGCCTGTTTGCCTCCCAGCACGACATCGTTGCGCCACTCCAGGCCACTCTCGGTCAGCCACGGCAAACGATGGCCGATCTGCAGGTTGAAATCGCCGCGGCCGTCGAAATTGTTCGACACGCCGAGGCCGAACAGCAGGAAATGCGGGCCCCAGGATTTGTCGTCGGCCTCCACTTTCAGTACATTGCGGCCGTTCTCTGTCACCAGCTCCTGCGTCACGCTTTTGAAGTCGCCGTTGGTCGCCAGCCGCGCCACGTCCTTGTTCAGCGCAACCGGGTTATAGAAATCGCCCTCCTTGACATCCAGCGCCCGGCGCACCACCGCAGCCGGCACCCTGCCGTTGCTGCGGATTTCGATCGCATCGATGTGGGTATCCTGGGCCAGCACCGGACCGCCGCCGCTGCGCGCCGCCAGATATTCCTTCCATTGCTGCGGCGGCAGGGCCAGCGCGGCCAGCTTGGCGCTCTGGCGTTCGGCGGCGTCGTAACCGGCCTTGACACCATCTTTGCCGCGCGAAAAATCGGCAAACGACAGGTCGCCGAGATTAGGCTCGATCAAGACATCCTGCTTCTTTAGCGTATCTATTTCATGCTTGACGTTCTGCTGGATCAGGATGGTCACCATCTGTTGCGCCACAGCGGTCGGCGATTCCAGGGTGGACGGATCTTGCAGGTCGGTGGCGATATTGACCGCGATGATGATGTCGGCGCCCATGCTGCGCGCCAGCGATACCGGCAGATTGCGCACCAGGCCGCCGTCCACCAGGGTGCGGCCATCCAGCTTGAGCGGCGCAAACAGGCCCGGCACCGCCATGCTGGCGCGGATCGCGCGCGGCAGCGAGCCCTGGCTCAGCACTACCTCAGCGCCGCTGCCGAGATCGGTGGCCACGGCGCGGAATGGCGTCGGCAGCTTGTCGAAGGAAATATTCGCCGGCAGCTGCGGAGTCCAGTTCTGCAGCAGCGCCAGCAGGTTATTGCCCTGCACCAGCCCGCCGGCAGCTTCAGCTTGCCGTCGCCGTAACCGGCCGACAGGCCGATAGGATATTGATAATCGTCCTCGCGCTGGGATTGCGGCAGGTCTGCCCGCTCATTGCGGTCAAAGGCGATATCGCTCAGGTTGGTCCCGGTCAGGATGCGGTCCAGCTCATCGACCGACAATCCGCTCGCATACAGGCCGCCGACCACCGCGCCCATGCTGGTGGCGGCTACATAGTCGATCGGAATATGCATTTTTTCCAGCGCCTGCAATACGCCCAGGTGGGCATACCCGCGGGCGCCGCCGCCGGACAGCACCAGGCCGATGCGCGGCCGGACTGGGCTTGTAGCGCTATCGGCGGCGGCCGGCGCCGCCGATGCAGGCCGCACCAGCCCAGACAGCATCCCGGCCAGGCAGACACTGCAAAACAAACGAGAAATGAGGCGATTTCGCTTCGAAAGAGGCATAACTTGCAGAAAAACACCAGATATTGGTGATTGTTAGAGAATGAATGCCAGATTATATTTGAATAAGCCTGCTGTTTCCGCAATACATCTCCTGCTTTATATAAACGGGCGCCTATTGAAGCCGCCAGCCGCGCCCTAATATGGGCACAAAGCCTGTAAGACGGCTTGTTGCGCCCCTCCACTCTTTTTTCTCACAGGTTCCCCCATGCCTTCGCGCTTTGCCATCGTGCTTGTTCTGTTCTTGCTGGGCGTGCTGCATGCGCTGATCGGCTGGCTCCTGGTGCCGGCGTTATCGGCCGTCCCGTTCTTGCCGGCGGTGCTGGGCGTCTGGCTGCTGCTGTCGTTTTTGCTTATTCCCGGCGGCATGCTGGCTCGTGGAATCCAGAGCCAGCCCTTGTCGGACCGCCTGGCCTGGGCCGGCATGCTCGCCATGGGGATATTTTCATCGCTGCTGCTGGCAACCCTGCTGCGCGAGCTGGCCTTGTGGCTGGCGCCCGTATTTAAGCTGGACCATGATCAATTCGCATTCTGGAGCGCGGTGGCCGTGCTGTTGCTGGCCGCGGTTTCCAGTCTTGTCGGATTTTTCAACGCGCGCCGCCTGGCGGCGGTGGTCGATGTCGATGTCCCGATCAGCGGCTTGCCGGCTGCCTTGCACGGATACAGCATCGTGCAGATCAGCGACATCCACGTCGGCCCGACCATCAAGCACAATTACCTGGACGCCATCGTCAGCAAGGTCAATACCCTCAAGCCAGACCTGATCGCGGTCACCGGCGATCTGGTCGACGGCAGCGTGCAGGAGCTGGCCGTGCACACGGCGCCGCTGGCCAGGCTGCGCTCTCGCCACGGCGCTTATTTCGTCACCGGCAACCATGAGTATTATTCGAACGCGCCGGAATGGGTGGCAGAGGTGCGCCGGCTTGGATTGACCGTGCTCATGAACCAGCATGTCGTCATCAACCACCAGGGAGCGTCGCTGCTGGTGGCGGGCGTCACCGACTATAGCGCCCATCACTTTGACGAAGCCGAACGCAGCGACCCGCATGCAGCGCTGGCCGGCAGTCCGCCGCATGTGGCGCTGAAGGTGCTGCTGGCGCACCAGCCGCGTTCAGCGGCGGCCGCAGCCGACGCCGGCTTCGACCTACAGCTGTCCGGCCATACCCATGGCGGCCAGTTCTTCCCGTGGAATCTGTTCGTGCCCTTGCAGCAGCCTTATACGGCCGGCTTGAACCGCCTGCGCAACCTGTGGGTGTACACCAGCCGCGGCACCGGTTACTGGGGACCGCCGAAGCGGCTGTTTGCGCCATCTGAAATTACCCGCCTGCGCCTGGTGCAGGCCTAGAGAACTACCTTGCCGCGCATGGCTTTGTCCTTGCCGCGCCGGGTCTTGCTGTCGACCCGCTTCAACTGCGAGCTGCGGCTGGGCGCAGTCGGCCGCCGCTTCTTGGGAATCACGGTCACGCCCAGCAGCAATTCCTGCAAGCGCAACAGGGCTTCGCTCTTGTTCTTTTCCTGGCTGCGTGACTGCTGCGCCTTGAGCACCAGCACGCCGTCCTTGGTAATGCGCTGGTCATTCAGGGCCAGCAGCTTTTCCTGGTAGAACTCTGGCAGCGACGAGGCGCGGATGTCGAACCGCAGGTGTATCGCCGATGAAACCTTGTTGACATTCTGGCCGCCCGGCCCTTGGGCGCGGACGGCGCTGATCTCGATCTCACTGAGCGGAATCGCGAGTGAATCGGTGATATACAGCAGCTTGTCGTCATTACGCGTAAACATGCGGAATATTATGGCACGTTGCGCGCTTCAATTTCACTTTGACGGCGCGCTGCGCAGGTCTTCCAGGAACATTCCCGCCGCCTTGGCTTCAGCTTCATGGGCCGGTTCGCGCCAGCTTTCCGTCAGGGCATCCGCGTGCCATTGCCGCATGGCCGGCAAATCGAGCAAACGCACCGCATAAGCTTGCGCTGCGGGGCCCAGCTTGAGGCCATAGGTCTGGATCCGGAAAGCCACAGGAGCAAAAAAGGCGTCGACGGCGCTGAAATTTGCTCCCGCCAGGAAGGGCCCGCCAAAACGCTGCAGGCCCTCACCCCACAACTCATCCAGCCGCGCGATATCAGATTTGAGCGATGCCGGCAACTGCTCGATGCGCACCCGGATGCCGCAATTCATCGTGCAGTGCTCACGCAAGGCGCCGAAACCGGAATGCATCTCGGCGGCGGCGCAACGCGCCCAGCTCCTGGCTTGCGGATCGCTGGGCCAGACACCCTCATGGCGCTCTGCCAGGTATTCCGTGATCCCCAGCGAATCCCAGACAACCGTGCCGCCGTCGTTCAGCGCCGGCACCTTGCCGGTCGGCGAAAAAATGCGGAACGCGTCCCAGTTGGAGCCTGGGGCTCCGTCGGCAAACGGCACCACATGTTCCTTGAACGCCAAACCAAGCTCACGCATCAGCACCCACGGACGCAGCGACCAGGACGAATAGTTTTTGTTGGCGATATACAGCTCATACATGATGTCTGGCGCTCCAGTGTAAGTTGTGATGGCGAAAACCTGATAAATGCATGGGGTGCTGCCGCGTTGTCAGGTTTTTGCCGCAATTGCAGAGTGGCATTTTATATGTTTCCAGGCAAAAATACCCACGAAGCTGTAGCGTAACGATATCGACTGATGCATGATGCCTGTTGCAACCGACAACTTAGCCAAGACCATGACGCCGCTCACCGCCAAGCCACGCGTAATCCCGCCGATCTCCAAGCTTCTGCTGCAGGTGCTGCAGATAGCGGCGCTGTTGCTGCCGGTGTTCGGGGCCAGCGTCTGCAGCGCCGCCGATCGTTACCTGATTGACCCCGAGCATACGTTTTCCTCTTTCGAGTACAGCCACTGGGGTTTATCGATGCAGCGCAGCCGTTTTGACAGCACTTCAGGTTCGATTGAAATCGACCAGGCCAGCCACGGCGGCAGCATCGACATCGAAATCGACGCGGCGTCGGTCAGCACCGGCAGCGACAGCTTCAACCAGGTCATGCGCTCCGGCGACTTCTTCGACGCCGCCAATTTTCCCAAGATCAGTTTCAAGTCTTCCAGCCTGCATTTTGAAGAACAGCAGCTGACGCATGTCGAAGGCGAGCTGACGATCAAGGGCATCACGCATCCGGTAACCCTGGAGATCAGCAATTTCAATTGTCGCTTCATGCTCATTTACGGCAAACAGGCCTGCGGCGCCAATGGCTCCGCCAAGATACTGCGCAGCGATTACAAGCTCGGACGCTACGTCCCCTTTGTCAGCGATGCCGTGACCTTGCATATCGTCGTCGAGGCGATCAGGGAATATTGAAGCGAGGGCGCCGTACTGCACTCCTCAGGCAGCGGCCGGCGCGCCAAGCCAGCTTCAGAACTGGTGGAGAATCCCCGCGATCATCCCGGTCTGGTTATTGCCCGGCACGATCTGGTTATCGATGCCATTGACGCCCATGTTCGATCCGCCCCGGTTGCGTGCGTAAGAGGCAAGCAGGTACAGGCTGCTGCGCTTGGACAAATCGTAAGTTCCCAACAGCGTGATCGTAACAGGATCGGCAGCGCTTCCCTTGGTGTCGGTATAGGCCATCATGCCGGCCAGGGAAATTGCCGGCGTTGCCTGGTATTTCAATCCGCCCCAGTATAAATTGGAGGCACCGGAAATATTCTCGACATCGGAATCCAGCCAGCGGTAGCCAAGGTAGGTCGTGAGTGGTCCCGCACTATAGCTGAGGCCGGCCGCAAGGCGTTTTTCGACCTGGCTCCGGGAAGCGTACGATGTGCCATGGCGCTGATCGAAAACCAGGCCGATGCCCAGAGCGCCGGGAGTATATTGCAAGCCCGCGCCCAGCTCGCGCCCGAC
Organism: Collimonas fungivorans; assembly: GCF_001584145.1. Classification (NCBI taxonomy): domain Bacteria; kingdom Pseudomonadati; phylum Pseudomonadota; class Betaproteobacteria; order Burkholderiales; family Oxalobacteraceae; genus Collimonas; species Collimonas fungivorans. The sequence goes on from NZ_CP013232.1 coordinate 3,281,837, forward strand.
CTTCGGCGCGCCGGCCATTTCGCCGCCTTCTTTTATGGTGCTGTCATAACCGAAGCTGTACAGCCCGGTCACCGTCACATCCCTGAATTTTCCACTATATTTGATGGAGTTGTCGGCACGCTCGGCAAATGCCGGATCGTGCGTCAGCGTCGAATAAGACGCCATGCCGGTTGGATCAAAAGGATAAATTACATCGAATAAAATGTTGTAGTGGCGACCGACTGTCACGCTGCCGGATTCTCCAGCCAGCCCAACATAGGCGCGGCGGCCGAACAGGCGGCCGTTCTGGCCTGAAGCGCCTGTGTCGGAGTCAAATCCGCTTTCCAGGCGGTAGATGGCGCGCAGGCCGCCGCCCAGATCTTCGCTGCCTTCCAGTCCCCAGCGCGAACCCCACAGGTTGCCGGAATTGTGATGAATGCGGCGGCTGGGGTTGCCATCGGCATCGGGGACGTTGTTCACCATTTCTATGCCGCTATCTATCACACCGAACAGAGTAACACCGGTCTGCGCAAAAGCGCTGCCGGCCAGCAGCGCCGCCATCGCAGCCATGCATGATTTTTTCTTCAATTGAAATTCCTCCTTGTTTGATCACCGTGTGCTTCTTTTTTGAAAGCAGACTCGCGCCGCTGTATTTTTATGTCATGTCAGCTCCTTCCGATATTTGGAGACGCAGCAATTCCTCGCGGCGGCGATGTTTGACTTCCTTGGTTAAAACGAGGCCGGGCCGGAGTGACCCGGCTACAGGCGGTACTCGACGAAAGCGCCCGGCTGGTGTGGTTTGCACGCTATCCACATGGTGCGGCTGGCGGCATCGATCAGGGTCGTTGCGACTGCCGCGTCAGGTTTGCGCAAGACGCCGCCGATGCCGGGAAAATCATCGGCCAGCGCCTTCTTGACCGTTGCCCAATCGATTTTTCCCGGACCGCGATTGATGGTTTGCAGCATCGCCGTCTCCACGGACCGTTGGCGATAGAGGGAATCCGGGTTGACGGCTAGCCCGCTGGCGCGCAGCTTGCTGTGTGCCACCGGACATAACCAGTGACTGGCATGCACCAGCAAGCCGTGTTGCGGCGTCAGCCAGAAAATTTCGTCCGGCGCGCACTCCAGGTCGACCGCGTCGCCAAGGTGCTGGCCGTCGCCGCTGATCCCGGCCTGCGCCAGCATCAGGTTGATGGAGCAAAGGCGCCGGGTCCGCCACAGCAGCTTCATGGCCGCGTGCATGCTCGGCGCTTCCAGCATCTTGCGCAGCACCAGCACCAGAGGCACATCGGCCAGCTGGCGGTAATCGCGATCCGAACTCAGGGAGTTGCCGGTCAGGGACAGGCCGGCGCTGTTGAAACCGTGCCGCGCCAGGCTGCCGGCTTCGGTCAAGATGAGCAGGTCCGGTTCCTGCGCAGCGCCGCCGCGCCGGATGCGCAGGACGATGCCGGCATCCAGGCACTTTTCCCGCCAGTCCCAGCTATGGGCATGCATCAGACGTCCGCAATCTGCGTTTTCCGGCAACACCACAAGATTGGTGCAGCCGTCGTCACGGTCCTGCCGCATCGCGGACAACTCACCGTGGCTAGACTGCCCGTGGCTAGACCGCCCGTATCCAAACAGCATTTCGCTGCGACAGTTGATGAGGATGACATCCTCCAGCGGCACGCCGGCACCATCGGCTATGCCCTGCATTTCCTCCAGGTAGTCGGGGTCGAAGCGCTTGATCGCCGGCTGCATGCCCTGCGCCAGCGTGCGCAGGCGTCCGGTGCAGATATTCTGCCGCGCCAGCTGCAAGCGATACAGCCCGGCGCTGTGGGCGATGCGTTCAGGGACTGCAGCACCGTGCTGCCACCCACGCTGATAGGGAGAGCCGCACACGCTCACTTCAGGAAAAGATTCAACCGCCGCCACAATAGCGCTCATGCAGGATGCCTCCGAAATTGTTTAATCGACAATTGCGGAGTATCTTGTATTAACTTTTTGATAAAATCAATTCAATGTTACCTTTTGAGAATTACCTTATCCGTTGTGTGCATTCGCCCAGCTTGCTCTATGGTTTACTCGTATGATATTAATCATTTAACATTGAGCGAATGTAAACCTAACAGCGGCACCAGAATGAGCAAAACAACAAAACCCAGCCGCCCCAGCCCTTTGCAACTTGACCTGGCAAATCGCCTGATCCAGCAGATCACCACCGGTGAACTGCCCGCCGGCACCCATCTGACCGAAGAAGGCCTGGCCAGTCAGTTCGACGTCTCGCGGACCCCGGTCAAAGCTGCATTGCGCCTGGTGGCGGAGCAAGAGTTGCTGGACTATCACGTCAACAGCGGCTACTTCGTCAGCAGCAATGCCCGCCCGGAAAGAGCGGCAGAGATGGTGGTCGACGGCATCAGCGGCGACACCCTGTATCTGCGCCTGATCGACGACCGCACCCGCAACCTGTTGCCCGACACCATGACGGAGACCGATTTCCTGGAGCGCTATGAGGTGCCGCGCAGCCTGCTGAGAGGGACACTGGTGCGCATGGCGGCGGACGGCCTGATCGAGAAGCGCCGCGGCCAGGGCTGGAATTTCCCGACGACCATCGGTTCGCCGGAGCTGATGAGCGAAAGCTACCAGTTCCGCATCATGGTGGAGTGCGGCGGACTGCTGGAAAGCAGTTTCCAGATAGACGCCATCCAGCTGCAGAACAGCCGCCTGGCGCACGAAAAATTATTGCAGCAGACACCAGGAGACTATTCAGCTTCGGCGTTTTTCGGCCTCAACGCCGCCTTCCACGAAATGCTGGCGCGCTTCTCCAACAATCGCTTCGTGCTGCAGGCGGTGCAACAGCAAAACCAGCTCAGGCGGCTGGGCGAACATATCGCATTCCACCGCGATCCGCGCCAGATCGATTCATGCAAGGAACATCTGCAAATCATCCAGGCGCTGGAAAACGACAACCGGGAATGGGCATCCGCCCTGATGCGACATCATCTTGGCGTCGCCCGCGATATTAAGTGATTAGATTAGAAATGTATTTATGATCAAAAAAGATCGGCGCCGGATTGCGTAAAATCAAAACATCCGGCGATGATCGACATGTTGGTCGCCATTATCGGCAATCCATATTCGGCCGAAGTCCTGCCCGACACAAAACCCGCCGGACACCTTGGACCGGAAACCCGTCCGTAATGCGGTGAATGCGCTAGCTTAAATGCGGCAATTTGGCATCCACGGCGGCCAGCCGCGCTTCCAGGGTGTGTATCTTTTGCAGCAGGTTGAGCGCCATCGCCACGCCATGCGTATCGAGCTCAAAATCGTCGCGCAGGCGGCGCGCGGTCCTGGCGAGCACGATCGTCTGCGCGCGGAACACATAGGACGACGCGGTGTTCCGGTCCGGCTCGATGGCGCCGATCGCCACCAGTTCTGCCAGCTCGTCATGGCTGAGCCCGGAAAACTCTGCCAGCTCATCCAGCGAACACACCTCGATATCGTTTAACCAAACGGCCTCTACCAATAGAGCAGTCATTGGCGCTCTCCTAGCTAAGATGTTGTCGCGGATTGAATGCCGATTCCGCTGCGAGTTGCTGGAACAGTTCGCGCTCGCGCGCGCTCGGCGCCGGCGGCACTTCTATCCTCACCACCGCATACAGGTTGCCTTGCTCGCCGCCAGCCGACGGCAAACCGCGCCTGGCCAGGCGGAACTGGCGATTGGCGGCGGTGCCGGCAGGAACGCTCAGCTCAACCTTGCCGCCCAGCGTCGGCACCAGCACGGCAGCGCCCAGCACCGCTTCCCATGGTGCCAGCGGCAGGTCGATATACAGGTCTTTTCCGCTCACCCGATACAAGGGATGCGGGATCACTTTCATCACCACATACAGGTCGCCATGCTTGCCGCCATCCTGTCCCTGGCCGCCCTTGCCGGCCAGGCGCAGGCGCTGGCCGTCCTCCGCGCCCTTCGGAACCTTTACCCGATAGGTGTGCGGCACACGGTGCAAGGCGCCGTGCTCGTCGTACTCGGACATGCTCAGGCGGACGTCGGTTTCGCCGCCCTCGTAAATCTGTTCCAGCGTGATCGGCGCATTGACTTCGTAATCCTCGCCGCGCATCGGGCGCACTCTGGCTCCAGGCCCGGCGCCGTGGCGCGAGGCGGCGAAAGCAGCCAGGATATCGGCCATGTCGACATCGCCGAAAGCGGTCCCGCCAGCGGCGAAACCTTGCTGCCAGGACTGCGGCGGCTCGACGTTTTCACCGGTCTGGTGGCTGCCCAGCTGGTCGTAGGCGGCGCGCTTTTCCGTGTCCTTCAAGGTCGAATAAGCTTCAGCGATGTCCTTGAATTTCTCTTCCCCGGCCGGATCCTTGGAAACATCCGGATGGTATTTGTGCGCCAGCTTGCGATAGGCCTGCTTGATTTCGGCGGCGCTGGCCGTGCGTTCGACGCCAAGGGCGCTGTAGTAGTCTTTGAATTTCATTTCAGTTTTTCAAGAACTCGACAAAATTCCGGTTGAATTCCCTGAGCTGTTCACGCACTTGCTGGTCGACCAGCTCACCGCTTTCGTTGAATGCCTTGCCGGCGTGCGACACCATCAAGCGGCCGCCGAACCAGGGTTGCATGCCCAGCGTACGCAATACCGGCAGCCAGGCGTTCTGCGACAGCACGGTGCCGAAACCGCCGGGCGAGGCGCCGATCACCGCCACCCGGCGGCCGCGGAAGATGCGGGCGCTGTCGGCCGGCGGCCTTGACAGCCAGTCAAGCGCGTTCTTGAACACGCCCGGCATCGAATTATTGTATTCCGGCGTCACCAGCAGCAGCGCATCGGCCACCGCGATCTGCTCTTTCAGCAGCGCCACCGCCGGCGGGATACCCTCGGCCAGTTCGAGGTCGCCGTCATACAGGGGGATACCTTTGATGCTGCCGATTTCCAGCTCCGAGCCAGCCGGCATCAGTTCGGCGGCCGCACGCAGCAAGGCGGCGTTCAGCGAACCGCTGCGCAAGCTGCCGGCTACTCCGACAATCTTCGACATGCGTTTCTCCTCAGGATGGGTCAAGCCTGCGGCTCAAGCCGAGCCGGATTCAAGGTGGTCTGAATTTCCGTACCTTGCCTGATAGTCTTTGTGACTGGCGTCTTTTCACAGATCTCGCCCAGCCTGCCAATCTGTTCCGGGCTGAGCAGCGCGCCAAAAGCGACCGTGCGATCGATCTTTTCGTGCCCTTGTTCATCGCGCGAAAAGCGCAGCCGCACGTCGATCAGGCCCAGCTCCCATTGTTTACGATCGGCGTACATGCGTAAAGTCAGGGAGGTGCAGGCGGCCAGTCCAGCCAGCAGCAGTTCATAGGGCGCGGGGCCGCTGTCGGTGCCGCCGTTGTCGAGCGGTTCGTCGGCCTGCAGCCGGTGCGACCGGGCCTGGATTTGCTGGACATAGCCAGTGGTGCTTTGTAAATGTACAGACGCCATGAGCTCTCCATAACAAGTTGGGATTTGATATAGAGACTATAGCCGTTTTAGAGGATCGCGATGCTGCTAAAGCAGTTCAACCTGGCGGCGCAACGCGAGACAGGCCGCGGCCAGTTGCATGTGATCGACGGCCAGCCCCGTATTCAAGACGGCTTCAATGTGCAGCGTGGCGTCAACCATCGCTGCCATGCGGAAAATCATGGCCGCGCCTTTCAGCCTGTGCGCCATCTGCTGCACGGCGCGGTAGTCGTAGCTGGCCAGGGCTTGCTCGATGCTGGCCAGATCTTGCCGGGCGCTGGCCAGGAACAGATCGTCTAGCCCGAGCTCGGATTCGTCCAAAGGCAATAGCGGATCTGGCGGCGGCTGGCTACCTTTGCTCTTGTTCATTTCATCCACTTCTAGTATTTATCCCCGGGATACCGCAACGACTGCCCGCATGGCAGGACAAGGCGCGCGGCCTGTATTCATCCTTTTATGGCCAGATGAACAGAGATAGCCTAGATTTGGAGCTTACTTGCAGCAATAGCAAACTTATATATTTCACAATCGTTAACATTGGGTAACAACAATCCGTCGGCCGCAGCCGCAAAAAACCGACGAATTTACAACACATATTTGCCGCATTGCAATGAAAAGCGGATGTTTTTCACTCCGCCCGATTTAAGCCACTCGATTCAAGCCGCCCCTAGCCGCCATAGCGAAGTCAGCTCAGCGGCGCGCGCGGCGTGCAGCGGATCTGCCTCATCGCTGACCTTCGGATGCTGCGGCCGGATATCGGTTTTTCCCAGCACTTTCAAGCCGGCCGCCTCGATCGCCGCCAGCAGCTCGGCGCGCGAACGCAAGCCCAGGTGCTCAGCCAGGTCGGACAAGATCAGCCAACCCTCGCCGCCCGGTTCCAGATGTTGTGCCAGGCCGCCCAGGAAACCGCGCAGCATGCGGCTCTCGGGATCGTATACCGCGTGTTCTATCGGCGAGCTGGGGCGCGCCGGAATCCAGGGCGGATTGCAGATCACCAGCGGCGCCCGGCCTTCTGGAAACAGATCAGCCTGCAGCAGGGTAACCTGGCCGTCCAGTTCGAGCCGCACCAGGTTCTCGCGCGCGCAACGCAGGGCGCGCGGGTCCATATCGGTCGCCACGATGCGCTCTACGCCGCGCTTAGCCAATAACGCTGCGAGTACGCCAGTGCCGGTGCCGATATCAAAAGCTAGCTTGGTGGACGGCAACGGCGCAGCCTCCACCAGCCCGATATATTCTCCGCGCACAGGCGAATACACGCCGTAGTGCGGATGGATGCGCGCGCCCAGCGCAGCGATCTCGACGCCCTTCTTGCGCCACTCGTGGGCGCCGATCAGGCCCAGCAATTCGCGCAGCGAAGCCACGAACGGCTCGGCCGGCGCGCCATAGGCTTCGTTGCAGGCGAGCTGCACATCGGGCGCGCGGCGCAAAGAGATGCTGTAATCGGCCTCGAACGGCAGCAGCAGCATGCCCAGGGTACGCGCCCGTTGCGATTGGGCCTGGCGGTGCAGGTTGAAGGCATCGGTTGGCGACACCGGCTGTTTGCGCGGCTTGCCGCGCTTCTCGGGTTTCGGTTCGGCGCGGCGCGCCAGCGCCTGCAGCAACTGGCGGGCGTTCTGGAAATCGCCGCGCCACAGCATGCCGGTGCCTTCGCAGGCCAGGCGGTAAGCGCTGTCGGCCGTCATCCTGTCATCCGCAATCACTACCCGCTTGGGCGCCGGATTGCCGTTTTCCGAACGCCAGCGCGCCGAGCGCGGCTGGTCTTCCTCGATCCAGTGGATCATCGGCTGTTCGCTCGCCGTCATGCGGCGCTCGCGGAACAGTCGGCCGAAGGCAATTCGACAGTAGTGGAATTCAAACGCATGGATTGGTCTCGATCAGTGTAGGTAGGCAGGAAGCAGGTCACGATGTTTTGCAAAACATCATCTGCGCTGTCCGTTTGCCGTCACGGCAGGCGGACATCTTCGATACTTACAAGTATACCTCTTGACCGCGGCTATGCGCCGTTTCTTTCATCCGGACAAATTCAAGGCCGCCGGCGTCCTGCAAACCACCCTGTTAAAACGTCTCCCAGTCATCCGCATTAGACGCCGCCAGCTTGACCGCAGGAGCTTTCCATGATGTTTGCTGTACCTTGCCGGCGGTAAGCTTGCCAGCGCCAGTGCGCGTCTTGCTGGCGGCGACAGTCTTCAGGGCCGGGGGCGGGGAACGCTTGGCGGGCGCCGGCCTGGCGCTCGGCAGCGGCTCGGCGCGCTTGGCCAGCGCCGGCGGCGCACTATCGCGCTGCCGCTCAGCCACGCGGAACACCGACACCGCATCCTGCAGGCGCTGCGCCTGCCCTTCCAGCGAACCGGCCGCGGCCGCCACCTGCTCCACCAGCGCGGCGTTCTGCTGCGTCACCTGGTCCATCTGCGTAACCGCCTGGTTGACCTGTTCGATGCCGCTGCTTTGTTCTTCCGAGGCCACCGTGACTTCCGCCATGATGTCGGTCACGCGCTTGACGGCCTGCACGATTTCACCCATGGTCTGGCCGGCCCGCGCCACCAGCTCGGAGCCGCCATCGACCTTGCCGACCGAATCTCCTATCAGCTCCTTGATTTCCTTGGCCGCCTGGGCGCTGCGCTGGGCCAGGCTGCGCACCTCGGCCGCCACTACCGCAAAACCGCGTCCTTGCTCGCCGGCCCGGGCCGCCTCCACCGCCGCGTTCAGCGCCAGGATATTGGTCTGGAACGCAATGCCGTCGATCACGCCGATAATGTCGGCGATGCGCCTGGAGCTGTCGGTAATGCCTTGCATGGTATGCACCACTTGCCCGACCACCTCGCCGCCCTTGGCCGCGATGCTGGAAGCGCTCTGCGCCAGCTGGCCGGCCTGCCTGGCGTTGTCGGCATTCTGCCGCACGGTGGCGGTCAGCTGCTCCATGCTGGCGGCGGTCTGCTGCAGCGAAGCCGCCTGCTGCTCGGTGCGCGCCGACAAATCGCTGTTGCCGGCGGAGATTTCCTTGATCGAAGCGCCGATATTGTGAGTGCCCTCGCGAATCTCGGTGATAGCCGCCGCCAGCTGCTGCTGCATCTGCCGCATCGCATGCAGCAGGCTGGACTTGTCCTTGCCGTCGACCAGCACCGCCACGTCCAGCTCGCCGCCGGCGATCCTGGCGGCGATGGCGGCGGCATAACTCGGTTCTCCGCCCAGGCTGCGCGTCACGCTGCGGATGATCAGCAGCATGGTGGCCGAGACTGTCACGCCGATGACGAACATGATCAGCAGCTGCTTGAGCAGGTTGTCGTAAAACGCCGCCTGCACATCGTTGACGAACACGCCCGACACCAGGAACCAGTCCCACGGCGCGAAATAATTCACCTGGCTGATTTTCTCGGCGCGGGTGTCGGCGGTACCCGGCAAGCGCCCCATGTAATGGACGATGCCCTGCTGTTGCTGCTTGCCCAGCTTGACCATTTCCACGTAATACAGCTTGCCGTCGGTATCCTTGCGCTCGCCGACATTCTTGTTGACGATATCCTTGCTGGTCGGGTGCATCAGCACCACCGGCCGCGAATCGAAGACAAACACATAGTTGTCCTGCGCATAGCGCATGCTGCTGATGCGTTGCAAGGCCTGGCTTTGCGCGTCCGCCAGGCTAAGCCGGTTGGCGGCGACATCGTCGGCATACCCCTTGACGATGCCGGCCGCGGTTTCCACCACATTCTTCAGCCCGGCTTCGCGTTCCTTCATCATGGTGTCGCGCGTGTTCAGGGCGGACCAGCCGGCCAGCAGCAGCAACCCCAGCCACATGACCGCCAGCACCAGCCACAACTTTGCTTTCAGACTCAGATTTTTCATGCCCGCGTACTTTCCTTAAAAGATTAAATCTAGGCTGCCGCCCGCCGCGCCGCCGGCCTGCTTCCCAATTGCGCCTGCTGCGGCGTGATATCCAGCGGCCGCCTGCCTGCTCCGGCATGTAGCGAGGGACTGGCAGGTCCGCTGTCCGTCTTGAATACGCTCACCATCTGCGCCAGGCTGACCGCCTGCTCCTGCAGCGATGCGGCGGCAGCGGCGGCCTGCTCCACCAGCGCCGCGTTTTGCTGGGTGACCTCGTCCATTTGTGTGATCGCGTGGTTGACCTGCTCGATGCCCGTGCTTTGTTCCTGGCTGGCGGTGGCGATCTCGCCGATGATGTCAGTCACCCGCTTGACGCTGGTCACTACCTCGCCCATGGTCGCGCCGGCCTGCTCGACCAGCCGGCTGCCGCTGCCGACCTGGTTCACCGAATCGTCGATCAGCACCTTGATTTCCTTGGCCGCGGCCGCCGAGCGCTGCGCCAGGCTGCGCACTTCCGCCGCCACCACGGCAAAACCGCGGCCCTGTTCGCCCGCGCGCGCCGCTTCCACCGCTGCATTGAGGGCCAGGATATTGGTCTGGAACGCGATGCCATCGATCACGCCAATGATGTCGACGATTTTCTTCGATGAGCTGCGGATATTGCCCATGGTGTCGACCACCTGCGACACCACCGCGCTGCTGTTGCTCGCCACTTGAGAGGCAGTCACCGCCAGCTGGTTGGCCTGGCGCGCGTTGTCGGCGTTCTGCTTGACGGTCGAGGTCAGCTGTTCCATCGCCGACGCGGTTTCTTCCAGCGATCCGGCTTGCTGTTCAGTGCGGCTCGACAGGTCCAGGTTGCCGCTGGCGATCTGGCCGGAGGCGGTGGCGATGGTGTCGGCCGAACTCTTGATGTTGGTGATCGTATGCAGCAGCGATGCGCGCATGCATTTCATCGCATACACCAGGCTGCGCGTGTCGCCGGGCCGGGTCGCGATATCGAGGCTGAGGTCGCCGTCGGCGATGCGGTTGGCGATAGCGGCAGCAGCGCCCGGATCGCCGCCTATCGCGGCCAGCATGCTGCGGTTGGAATAGATCACCAGAGCAACCAGCGTCAGCGCCACCGCCAGCAGGATGGCGCCGGCCTGGTACAGCGACTGCATGAAAGCCTGGTTGAGGTCGTCCACGTAAATGCCGGTGGTGGCAATCCAGTCCCACGGCTGGTAGCCAAGCGCGAACGACATCTTCGGCACTGCTTCAGCCGCGCCGACGCGCGGCCAGACGTAGTCGATAAAACCGCCGCCGCTCTGGCTGCCGGCCTTGGAAATCAGGACGAACACCAGGTTGCCGTCGGGATCCTTGAAATCGCTCATCTTGCGGCCGTCCAGCTCCGGCTTGATCGGATGCATGACCATCACTTCATTCGAGGTCGACACCGAAAAATAACCGTCTTTGCCGTAGCGCATGGCTTTCAGGCGCGCCAGCGCCTGCTGCTGCGCCTCGTCCTTGCCGAGGACGCCGCTGGCGGCCATGGCGCCGTATTCCTTGATCATGTTCATGGCGACATTGGAGACATTGATCAAATCGCTTTTACGCTCGTCAAGCCGGATCTGCCGCGCCTGGTAGGCATTGAATACGGAGATCGAAAATAGTGCGACCAGGCTGACCAGCAGCGGCAGCCATAGTTTCTGCGTAAAAGACAGTTTGTTCATGAATGGGTCTCCGTTTGCCTTGGCAATTATCGATAGCGTGCGGCGTCGCGGCGCCGGCACGGGAAGCATTTGCTGCTTTCCTTTGCTGCTTTCCTTTGCTGCTTTCCTTTGCTGCTTTCTTTTACGTTAACGGCAGCGCCGCTGCATAGCTGAAGGGACAGAGACAAAAATTGTGCGCGGCTGCCGAGGCTGATCTGGCACGCGGCGGTTTGACAATCGGAATCGCCGCTGACGGCGGCACAAGGGTTAATCGATTGTTACCTTCGAGATTTCACAATGATATACAAATCAGTATCCAAAAATCTGCAATAATCGGCGCCCGACACTGGTCCGGCATGACCAAAAATTCGCCCGTTTTCGATCTGGCTGGTTTATTGTATCCACTCAGAAACTCACCGGAACGGCGCAGTTGTCAATTCACCAATTTCGGACCGTTCTCAAGCCGTAGACCAGGGGAACGCAGCGATCATAGATTAACGACAGGAGAGATGACACGTGAAGCAATGGACTATTCGGCAAAGAATGCTGGTCAGTTTTGGGCTTATCCTGGCGTTGATGGGATTCATGGCTGGCATCACCTATCTCAAGCTGGAGGCGATCGAACACGAAACCACCAGCTTCCAGACCGATTCCATGCCGGGCCTGGAATTGAGCACCGGCATACGCTCGACCTGGTTCCAGAGTTACCTGCTGGCGCTGCAGGTAGTGGCGCTGGATAACCCGGACGAACGCAAGCAGGACCTGGCAACCATGCGCGCCGACGCCGAAAAAATGGACAAGCTGATCGCCGACTACGACAAGACCATTTTCGAAGGCGAGGACAGGACCAACTTCAACGCCTTCAAGGCCGCACGTACGCAATACGACCGGCTCATGGCTGATGTATTGAAACTGGACGACTCGCAAAAGAATCCGCAAGCGCGCGCCCTGCTGATACAGCAGCTGGAGCCGGCCTGGCAGCTGGGGCGCAACGCCGCCACCCAGCTGCGCGATTTCAACCAGCAAGCCGAAGTGCACTCGGTAGACAAGATCGAATCCGCGGTGCTGGTCGCCAAGAGTACTTTGCTGGTAGCGCTGGTGATCGCGCTGGTGGCCGCCCTGATCTGCGGCTTCTTCCTGTTGCGCGCCATCACGCGGCCGATGGCGGACCTGATCGCGGCGCTGGAAGTGATCCGTTCCGGCGACCTGTCGCAACGCCTGAACCTGAATCGCCATGATGAATTCCAGGCGCTGGAAGTAGGCCTCAACCGCATGTCGGACGAATTGACCGGGCTGGTCGGGCAAGCGCAGAAATCGGCGGTGCAGGTTACTACCTCGGTGGTCGAGATCGCCGCTACCGCCAAGCAGCAACAAGCCACCGCCAATGAAACCGCCGCCACCACCACCGAAATCGGCGCCACTTCGCGCGAGATCTATTCCACTTCGCGCGAACTGGTCAACACCATGAACGAAGTCTCGTCCGGTGCAGAGGAAGCAGCGCGGCTGGTCGGCACCGGCCAGGCCGGCCTGACCCAGATGGAAGACACCATGCACCACGTGATGGATGCGGCCGGCTCGGTCAACGCCAAGCTGGCCATCCTCAACGAAAAAGCCAGCAATATCAACCAGGTGGTAACTACCATCACCAAGGTCGCCGGCCAGACTAACCTGCTGTCGCTGAACGCTGCCATCGAAGCGGAAAAGGCCGGCGAATACGGTCGCGGGTTTTCCGTAGTGGCGACCGAGATCCGCCGCCTGGCCGACCAGACTGCGGTGGCGACCTACGACATCGAACAGATGGTGAAAGAGATCCAGTCCGCGGTATCGGCCGGCGTCATGGGTATGGACAAATTTTCCGAAGAAGTGCGGCGCGGCATCGCCGACGTGCAGAACGTCGGCACCCAGCTGTCGCAGATCATCCACCAAGTGCAGGCCTTGACGCCACGCTTCCAGTCGGTCAACGAAGGAGTGCAGGCGCAAGCCGTCGGCGCCGAACAGATCAGCCAGGCGCTGACGCAGCTGAGCGAAGCCGCCCAGCAAAGCGTGGAATCGCTGCGCCAGTCGAGCCAGGCGATCGATGAACTGACGCTGACCGCCAACGGCTTGCGCAACGGCGTATCGCGCTTCAAACTGAAATCCGGCTGAAGCAGCAGCGGAGTTGCGGAGTTACATATAATGCTTTTTTTATTGTTCCAGATCGGCCAGGACCATTACGCACTCGACACCCGCCAGGTGGCGGTAGTGCTGTCGCTGGCCAACCTGAAACAGATACCCGCAAGCGCGCCCTGGGTGGCTGGCGTATTCACCTATCGCGGCCAGTCGGTGCCGGTGATCGATCTCAGCCAGCTGGCGCTGGGCCGGCCAGCCCAGCGCCGCCTCAGCACCCGCATGGTGCTGGTGCATTATCCGGCCCCAGGTCCGGACAGCCGCCTGCTGGGGCTGGTGCTGGAAAAATCCAGCGAAATCATGCGCCGCGAACCTTCCGAGTTTCGCGACAGCGGCCTCGACCACAGCGATGCGCCCTACCTGGGACCGGTCACCGACGATGCGCGCGGGCTGATCCAGTCGGTCCAGGTACAGGACCTGCTGCCGCCTGAAGTCCGGGCGCAGCTGTTTCCGGCAGCGGAGCAATAATGCCGCTGGCAAAATTCGAAACCATGCTGAAACGTACGATGGGGCTGGATGTCCAGTCCATCGGCCGGCCCATGCTTGAGCGCGCCTTGCACGAGAGGCGCGACAAAAGCGGCGTCGACGACCTTGACGCCTACTGGATGCTGCTGCAGATGTCGGAGCAGGAACAGCTGCACCTGATCGAATCGGTGATCGTGCCCGAGACCTGGTTCTTCCGCAACCGCGAAGCGTTCAACGAAATGGCGCAACTGCAGCCGCAGCGATCGATCAGCGCCAGCCAGCCCTTGCGCATCCTGAGCCTGCCCTGCTCCACCGGCGAAGAACCGTATTCGATTGCGATGGCCTTGCTCGACATCGGCATGCCGCCGCAACATTTCCGCATCGACGCCATCGACATCAGCGCGCAATCGCTCGCCATTGCGCGCCAGGCGGTATACGGCAAGAACTCGTTCCGCGGCAATTCACTGGCGTTCCGCGACCACTATTTCGCCCTCAATGAACAAGGCTACGCGCTGTCGGAGACAGTGCGCCAGCAGGTGCGCTTCATCCAGAGCAATCTGTTTGCGCCTACCCTGCTGCATGGCGAAGCGCAGTACGACATTGTCTTTTGCCGCAACCTGCTGATCTATTTCGACCGCGCCACCCAGCACCAGGCCGTGACCATCCTGACCCAGCGGCTGGCGCCCGAGGGCCTGCTGTTTGTCGGCCCGGCGGAAAGCGCCCTGATGATGCAGCATGCGCTGACGCCGATCAAGGCGCCGATGGCCTTCGCCTTCCGCCAGGGCGCACCCAGACAGGAGCCGGCCAGGCCTGCGGCGGCGCCAGTCGCGGCTTTTGCGCCGCAGCCGCCGGCGCCGTTGCGGCCGGAGCCAAGACCGGCCGCCGCGCGCGCAGCGTCGTCAAGGACCCGGCCTGCGGCAGACCTGCCTTCGCTGCCGCAAACTACCCTGGCGACGGTCCAGCTGCTGGCCGACCAAGGCAAACTGGGCGAAGCCGCCAGCCTGTGCGAACAGTTGATCCAGCGCCATGGCCCGTCGGCGGCGGCATATTACCTGATGGGCGTGATCCACGACGCCGCCGACCGCAAGCAAGCCGCGGCAGACTGCTATCGTAAAGCCTTGTACCTGGAGCCGGCCCACGCCGCCGCCATGACCCACCTGGCGGCCCTGCTGCAAACCCAGGGCGACATCGCCGGCGCCCAGCTGCTGCGGCAACGGGCGCGGCGTTCGGCAGAAAACAACCCGTCCTGACATGCGCTTGACCCTGACATCTTCTCCCAATGGCGTTGCCGCTTCAGGCTGGCCGAAGTTAGCCGTATGATGTGCCAATCATGACTACATCACTTGATTATCAAACCGACACCGGACTGATCGACGACTGCTGGAACCGCATCGGCGTGCGCGGCGATTCTTCATGCGAGCGTCTGGCGCTGCATATCGATTGCCGCAACTGTCCGGTCCATGCGCGCGCCGCAGCCGAGCTGCTGGACCGGCTGCAGCTGGACGGCGGCAGCGACGGCTGGCTTGAGCTGGCCGAAGAGCCGCAGCAAGACGGCGCCGACCTCCACTCCCTGCTGTTGTTCCGCATCGGCGAAGAATGGCTGGCGCTGCCGACCGCGCTGCTGGAAGAAATCACCGAGCTGCGCGCCGTGCACCGCTTGCCGCACCGGCAAAACGCGGTTGTGCTCGGCATCACCAATATCCGCGGAGCGCTGGTGACTTGCGTGTCGCTGGCGGCGATGCTCGGCATCAGTGACAGCAGCAGCGACAGCAAGCCCACCGCGCGCCAGGAACTGCTGCGGCGCATGCTGATCGTCAGGCACAACGGCCAGACCACTGCGTTCACCGCGGATGAAGTGCACGGCACCTTGCGCGTCGCCGCCTCGGCCCGGCAGCCGGTGCCCACCACCCTGACCCGCGCCGCCGGCCACTTCACGGACGCCGTGATCCAGTGGAACGGGCATAGCGTCGGCCTGCTGGACCAGGAACTGCTGTTTCACACCTTGGATCGGAGCCTGGCATGAACGCCGACGACATGCGCGATGCCTCGATGCTCGACCTGTTCCGCCTGGAGGTAGAGACCCAGGCGCAAGTGATGAGCAGCGGCCTGCTGGCGATTGAACGCGCGCCGCTGCAACAGCCACCGCAGCAGCAGCTGGAAGCCTGCATGCGCGCCGCCCATTCGATCAAGGGCGCGGCGCGGATTGTCGGCGTCCAGGCAGGGGTCGACGTTACCCATGTCATGGAAGACTGTTTTGTTTCGGCACAGCAGGGAAAAGTGCAGCTCGGGCCGCGCCGCATCGACCAGTTGCTGCACGGCGTCGACCTGCTGCAGCGGATCGCCGCCAGCGCCGAAGACCTGGAGCTGTGGCAGGCCGGCAGCGGCCGCAAGGAAATCGAAACTTTCCTGCGCGGCCTGGAAAACAGCTTGCAACAAGCCGATGACCGCGCACGCGAGCCGCAGGCGGCGGCGGAACCGGAAGATGAGGCGGTGCCGGCGGCCGATGAAGCAGCCCCAGGCAAGAACCAGGACAAGATCAAGAGTCAGGACCAGGGCGACCGCATGCTGCGCGTCACCGCGGCGCATTTGAACCAGCTGGTCAGCCTGTCCGGCGAATCGCTGGTGGAATCGCGCTGGCTGCCCGCTTTCAACGAATCGCTGCTGCGCCTGAAACGGCTGCAGCAGAACACCGCGCAATCGCTGGAAACCCTGCATGACTCCCTGCGCGAGGGTAATCTCGCAAGCGCCCACCTCAAGGCCTTGCAGGATGTCCGCCAAAATATCGACGCCAGCCAGAAGATGCTGGCCGAGCGTCTGACAGAACTTGAGCTGTTCGAACGGCGCAATAGCAGCCGTGCGCAGCGTCTGTACGATCAAGCCCTGGCCAGCCGCATGCGGCCGTTCGCCGACCGCGTGGTCGGTTACGACCGCATGGTGCGCGACCTCGGGCGCACCCTGGGCAAGCAAGTCAAGCTGGAGATCAACGGCCAGACCACCCAGGTTGACCGCGACATCCTGGAACAGCTGGATGCGCCGCTGGTGCACCTGCTGCGCAATGCGCTGGACCACGGCGTCGAAACGCCGCAGCAGCGCCGCGCCGCCGGCAAGGGCGAAGAAGGCCTGGTCACGTTGACCGCACGCCATCATGCCGGCCTGCTGCAGATCACCATCAGCGACGACGGCAACGGCGTCGACCTGGAACAGCTGCGCGCCTCCGTGGTGCAGCGCGGCCTGGTGGACCACGCCACCGCGAGCCGCCTGAGCGATGCCGAGCTGCTGCATTTCCTGCTGCTGCCCGGCTTCAGCATGCGCGACACGGTGACCGAAATTTCCGGACGCGGGGTTGGCCTGGATGTGGTCCACAACATGCTCAAGCGCATGCGCGGCACCATCCAGATTTTCAGCGAAGCCGGCCACGGCATGCGTTTCCAGCTGCAATTGCCGCTGACGCTGTCGCTGGTGCGCAGCCTGCTGGTCAGCATAGGCGGCGAGCCCTACGCCTTTCCGCTGGCTTACGTCAACCGCACCATGATATTGGAGCGGAGCCAGATCGAATCGCTGGAAGGCCGCCAGCATTTTGCCTTTGAAGAACGCCAGATCGGCCTGGTCGCCGCCAGCCAGATCCTGCAGAGCGGCGATGCTGCCGCAAGCGACGACCGCATTGCCCTGGTGGTGATCGGCGACCAGACCCAGACCTATGGCTTGCAGGTTGACCGCCTGCTGGGTGAACACATGCTGGTGGTGCAACCGCTGGATGCACGCCTGGGCAAGATCAAAGATGTAGCGGCGGCGGCGCTGATGGAAGACGGCTCCCCGGTGCTGATCCTGGACGTGGCCGACATGCTCAATTCGGTCGAGAAACTGATTGCCCAGGGCCAGCTCAGCAAGATCCAAGGCAACAGCAGCCAGCAACAGGTGCAGACCAGCAAGCGGGTGCTGGTGGTCGACGATTCGCTCACCGTGCGCGAACTGGAACGCAAGCTGCTCAGCAACCGCGGTTATACGGTGCGCGTCGCGGTGGACGGCATGGATGGCTGGAACGCCCTGCGCAGCGAACCGTTCGACCTGGTGGTGACCGATATCGACATGCCGCGCATGGATGGCATCGAGCTGGTCACCTTGATCAAGAAAAACCTGCAGCTGAAAGCCATCCCGGTCATGATCGTGTCTTACAAGGACCGCCAGGAAGACCGCCAGCGCGGGCTCGAAGCCGGCGCCGATTATTACCTGGCCAAAGCCAGCTTCCATGACGAAACCCTGCTGCAGGCGGTGGAAGACCTGATCGGCGAGGCCCACTCATGAAGATCGGTATCGTCAACGATGCGCCGATTGCGGTAGAAGCGCTGCGCCGCACGCTGGTCCAGCGCCAGGACCACGAGATCATCTGGATTGCCGAGGACGGCCAGCGCGCCATTGAGCTGTGTGCATGGCAGGTGCCGGACCTGATCCTGATGGACCTGATGATGCCGGTGCTCGACGGCGTCGCCGCCACCCGCCACATCATGGCGCATACGCCCTGCGCGATCCTGATCGTCACCGGCGACGTCGGCGCCAATGTCTCTGCGGTCTATGATGCAATGGCCTACGGCGCGCTGGATGCGATCGATACCCCGAGCACCCTGAGCGGCTACCAGCGCAACGACGTCAACACCATGCTGGCCAAGATCGACTCTATCGAAAAACTGCTCAACCAGCGCCAGTCGCTGCCAGAACAAGGAGCGCCGGCGGCCGCAACGACGACTACCGCGGCGGGCGGCAAAAAATCGTCTCTGCCGGCCCCCGATTCAAAATACCTGGTCGCCATCGGCGCTTCCGCCGGCGGTCCGGCGGCACTGGCCACCCTGCTGTCGCAGCTGCCGGCCGATTTCCCGGCGGCGCTGGTGGTGGTGCAGCATGTGGATGCCCAGTTCGCCTCCGGCATGGCAGAGTGGCTCAGCAGCCAGTCGAAGCTGCCGGTGCGGCTGGCGCAGGCCGGCGACAGCCCGGTGCCGGGCCACGTCCTGTTGGCCGGGACCGACGACCATCTGCGCCTGACCCGGCCGTTCCAGCTCGGCTACACCGAACAACCCAGCGGCTATCCCTACCGGCCGTCAATCGACGTTTTTTTCCAGAGCGTGGTCGAATTGTGGGCGGGGAAAGCGGTCGGCATTCTGCTGACCGGCATGGGCCGCGACGGCGCCCTGGGGCTGAAAGCCATGCGCGACAAAGGTTATTACACGATCGCCCAGGACCGTGAATCCAGCGCTGTGTACGGCATGCCGAAGGCGGCCGCCCTGCTCGATGCGGCCGACGCCATCCTGCCAGTGAACCAGATAGCAGCAAAGCTGGTCAGCATCATATGCAAACGATAACTGCAGCAAACGATAACTGCAGCAAACGATAACTGCAGCAAACGATAGCTACAATCAGTACAGATACGGAGTAAGTCATGCCTAAAGAACTCAATCTCGACATCGATCAGCCGCCAGACGACTATCCGGTCATGGTGCTGCTGGTCGACGACCAGGCCATGGTGGGCGAAGCCGTCAGGCGCGCATTGG
This sequence comes from Collimonas fungivorans, assembly GCF_001584145.1. Lineage (NCBI taxonomy): Bacteria > Pseudomonadati > Pseudomonadota > Betaproteobacteria > Burkholderiales > Oxalobacteraceae > Collimonas > Collimonas fungivorans. Next base: position 3,300,953 of record NZ_CP013232.1, read on the forward strand.
CGAACCAGATCAACATCGATTTCCACTACTGCGCCCATCCCGACGAAGCGATCGAAGCCGCCCAGAAAACCCGGCCCACGGTCATCCTGCAAGACCTGGTGATGCCCGGCATCGACGGCCTGACGCTGGTGCGCCAGTACCGCGCCAACCCGGCCACCCGCAACGTCCCTATCATCGTGCTGTCGACCCGCGAAGATCCGGCGGTCAAGAGTGCGGCGTTTACCGCCGGCGCCAACGACTACCTGGTCAAACTGCCCGACACCATAGAACTGGTGGCGCGCATCCGCTACCATTCGCGCTCTTACGTCAACCTGCTGCAGCGCGACGAGGCCTATCGCGCGCTGCGCCAGAGCCAGCAGCAGCTGCTGGAAACCAACCTGGAGCTGCAGCGCCTGACCAATTCGGACGGCCTCACCGGACTCGCCAACCGCCGTTATTTCGATGAATATTTCGGCGCCGAATGGAAGCGCGCCGAACGCGAGCAAAGCTCGCTATCGCTGCTGATGATCGATGTCGACGATTTCAAGCTGTATAACGATACCTACGGCCATCTGGCCGGCGATACCGCGCTCAAGCAGGTGGCGGAGAGCATAGGCCATTTTGCTAGGCGCCCGACCGATCTCGCGGCGCGCATAGGCGGTGAGGAGTTTGTACTGGTGCTGCCGTCAATGTCGCGCGAGCACATGGAGATCCAGGCCGACAAGCTGCAGGCGGCGGTGCATGCGCTGGGCATCGCCCATGCTTCCTCCAGCAACGACGCCAGGGTCACCGTCAGCGTCGGCGGCGCCAGCATGGTGCCGCAGCGCGGCAGCTCGCAGGAAAAACTGGTGGAAGCTGCCGACCAGGCGCTGTATCGCGCCAAGCGCGGCGGCAAGAACCGGGTCGAGATCGCTCAGTAAGACAAGCCTGCGGCGCGTTCCGGCTGCAGCTTATTCGGCGACCGCCGTGCGTCGCCTGCTTGCCTTCGGCAAAGCCAGTTTCGCCGCATGCCGCGCCGCCAGCATGCGTGCGCGGCGCTTGCGCGCCCAGATGATCACGCCGGTCGCGCTCAGCAAGGCCACAGCTGCCCCCATCAGGGAAATCAGGATGCGTCCGGTGAGGCCGAGGATGCGGCCCGAATGCAAGGGAAACTGCGCCTGCATGAAAATGTCGCCGGCGCTGCCGCTGCCGGGAATCTTGGCGCCGGCCGCATGGCCGTCGGCGGCATCGTAATACAGCCAGCTGTTGCCCAGGCCGACATCGCCGTGGTCGTTGCCGGCCTCGAAAAATCCGACGCCGTACAAACCGAAGGCGGAAGAATAGAACACCCCGCCGACCGGCACCGTCCAGCCGCGCCGCTGTCCGTCCTCGCGCGCCAGTTGCGCCACCCGTTCGCGGCTGACCGCCGGTTCTGTCTTGGCAGCCAATGCCGGTGCGACTGGCTTGCGGCTGTCGAACGGGTCCGGCGTCAGCGTCGAGAAGGTTTGCACGATGGGCCGCATCACCGGGTTATACAGGTTCATCGAAACCGAGGTCACCGCCAGCACCAGCAGCAACAGCCAGAGCCAGACGCCGCCCGAGCGGTGCAGGTCGAAATTGAGCTTGTGGCCGCCCTGGCGCCAGCGGAATGCGAACGACTTGCGCCAGCTGCGCCAGTTGGGGAACGACAGCCACAAGGCAATGAAACAGTCCAGCACCCAGACGATGCCGATGAGACCCATCAGCCATACCCCCAGTTCGATGCCGCCGACCTCAGGCAGATGCATGGTGTAGTGCAGCTTGTACAGGAACGGCAGCAGGTTCTCGCGGCTGAGCGAGATGGCGCCCCACATGCGCTTGCCCTGTATCTCGGCGCTGACCGGATCGACCGCGACCTGGTTGAAACCCAGGTCATAGGGCTTCCCGCTGGCTGGATCGATGCGCCCTTCCACCATCATGCTGCTGGTATGCCCGGGTTCGCTTTCAGTCATCACATAGGTGACACGCAGACGCGGGTCCTGCGCTTCCACCCGGTTCGCCAGCTCCAGCCCCGGCAAGGCCTTGCCCGACAAAGGCTGGTCAGCGCTATGGGCATGGAACAGCTGCGGATTAAGCCAGGCGTCGAGTTCATGATCCCAGGAAATGACGGCGCCGGTAGCGCCGGCGATAAACAGGAACACCGCCGCCGCCAGGCCGAACCAGCGGTGCAGGATTACCATGAAAGGACGTGTCGTCATGATCGGCTTCAGTATTTCCAGTTAATCGCAACGCTGCCGTTGATCGGCTCGCCATAATAACCCTGGCTTGCATAGAGGCTGGAGATGTACTTCTTGTTGGTGACGTTGTTGAGATTGGCGGTGACGCTGACCTGCTTGCTGATGTCGTAGCGCGCCATCAGGTTGAGCAAGGCGTAACCTTGCTGCACCGTGGTGACATTCTGGGTCGCGGTCAGCGCGTCGGTGCGGCTGGTATTGCCTTGCCAGTTGACGCTGGCGCCTACTTTCAGCTGTTCCAGCTGCGGCAGCCGGTAGGTGGTGGCCAGCCGTACTGTCTTTTTCGGGACGTAGTTCTTGGCCGAATTGCCGTCCTGGTCCTTGATCGTCATCACTGTGTAGCCGAGGCTGCCCTGCAAACCCTTCGCCAGTTCGCCGGACAATTCCAGCTCCAGGCCTTCCGAATGGGCGTCGATGGCGCGGTAATAGGCCTTGCTGCCGATATAACCGGCCTGTTCCGCCGTGTTGTTCTGTTCCACCCTGAACAAGGCCGCCGATGCATTCAGCTTGTGGTTGAAAAATTCGCTCTTCAGGCCCAACTCGTAGCTCTTGCCTTCGACCGGCTTGAGCGTGGCGCCGCTGATGTCGGTCTGGTACTGCGGATTGAAAATCTCGGTATAGCTGGCGTAAGCCGATACGTTGCGGTTCAGGTCGTACACCAGGCCGGCGTACGGCGTGGTGGAGCTGGCGCTGCTCTGTTGGCTGACGCCGTAAGCAATGCCGGTAGTGCTGGTGTCAGTGTAGTTGGCGCCAAGCAGCAGCTTGAGATTGTCGGCCAGGTTGAGGCGGGTTGCGCCATACAGGGTCTTGCGCTTGTCGGTGTAGGAGCTGCCGTCGATCGAAGCGTCGAAGCTCGGTTCCGGATAACTGCCGTCGAATGCGCTCGAGGCTGTCAGCGCGGTGCCGATTCCTTGTCCGTAATGGGAAATGTCGTCCAGCGTCGAACGCGACCAGCTGGCGCCGAAAGTCAGGTCGTGCACGCGTCCGCCCATTGCATATTTGCCGCTGACATAACTGTCGACCACGGTCTGCCGGTTGTCCGAATTGTACAGCGACGGATAACTGAACAGGCCGCCGCCGCTAGCCCGGTCCGGCGTGCCGTAGACATAGAACAACCTGCCGTCGGTGCTCAGCTTGTTATGGCTGAGGGTGGTCTTCCATTGCCAGTCGTTGCCGAAGCGATGGTTCAGTTCGGCGAAGGCGCGCTGCTCCTCCGAATTCCAGGACGACCAGCTGGCTGAAGTGCTGGTGCCGACGCCGTAACTGGTCGGCGTGCCGTCGGTGTAATACAGCGGCAAAGCGCCCCAGATCGCACCCTTGCCATCGTTTTTCTGGTAGCTGTAACCCAAGGTCAGCAAGGTGTCGTTGCTCAGGTTGGCTTCAATCACGCCGTAGAATACGTTCTTGCTGGGCTGGTAGCGGTCCAGGTAGGAATTGCCGTCTTCATGGGCCACCACCACGCGCGCCGCCACGGTCTTGTCGCTGTTGAGCGCACCTGAGATATCGGCGTCGATGCGGCGCGTATTCCAGGAACCGTAGCTGACACCGGCGGCGGCCTGGAAATCGTAGGTCGGACGCTTGCGCACGAAATTCACCGTGGCCGAAGGGTTGCCGGTGGAAGAAGTCAGGCCGTTGGCGCCGCGCAGCACTTCGACGCGGTCATACAAGGCGGTATCCAGGTCGCCGTTCTGCAGGCCGAAAGTGAGCGGGATGCCGACGCCGTCGAACTGGAAATTGGTGATATCAAAACCGCGCGCCGTGTAGTAAGTGCGGTTGGTTTCCACTTTTTCGACGGAAACGCCGGTAGTGCCGGCCAATACCCGGTCGACGTTGTCGAGCTTGAAATCATCCATCTTGGCGCGGGTGATCACCGATACCGACTGCGGCGTTTCGCGCAACGACATGTCCATCTTGGTGGCGGCATTACTCTTGCGTACGGTATAGCTGCCGGTCTTCTCGGTCGGCGCTTGGTCGCTGCCCGCCGTGACCACTACTTCCGGCAGCGCGGCATCGTTGCCTGCAGCCGCCAGCTGTTGCGCCAAAGGTTGTGCCAAAGTCAGTTGCGGCGCCATGGCCGACAGCGACAGCGTTACCGCCAGGCTCATGATGCGCAGTGACGGCTGGACTGGCACAGTGCGTGAAAGAGTACTTGCCGGCGGAGTTGTCGCGGCGCTATAAGTTGTCATTTACTACCCCTGAGTCGATTGTTTGTTTTTTGTTTTAATGTGCTGCGGTTTTGATGGAGAACGGCGGTGCTGGAAACACAGGAAACCCTCTTCGCGGGAGCCCGCGCCAAGCCGCGGCTGGCGCAGGATGGAGGCACGGGTCCGGAAGAATGGTGTTTAAAGCAGAGAAATTCCTCAAAAGAAGAATGATAATGCGAACGATTGCTATTATCAATCAAATATTTGAGGATTTACATAAGGAAATAACTGCGGGAAATCTTCGGCGGACCGCCGATCGGCCGTCCACACTGGCCGTCCACGCTGGCGGCCCACAAATAAAAACGGATGCATGTCAGGCATGCATCCGTGTGGTTTACATCAACTCGGCCTCAGGCATGCACGTGCGTTTCCTCGGGTGCGCTGTAGTTGCAACCGTCCTCGGTATGGGCGCAGGGACTGAGCTCGAATTGCAGCGTGGTGTGATACACCGCAAACTGCGACGCCAGGACTTCCTTCAGCACCGGCAGCAATTGTTCTGCCGGATAAGCCGGGTCGTACACCACATGCGCGGTCAGGCTGGCCTTGCCGCTGGTGACCGCCCACAAGTGGAAATCATGCACGCTCACAACTCCGGGCACCGCGCGCAGCGCGCCCTGTACCTGTTCGATGTCCATCCCTTCCGGCACACCTTCCAGCAGGATATTGATGCTTTCCTTGAGCAAGATCCAGGTGCGCGGCAAGACCCAGAAACCGATCAGTACCGCAATCAGCGAATCGACCCATTCCCAGCCGGTATAGCGGATCACCAGCGCGCCGATAATCACGCCGAGCGAACCCAGCATGTCGCTCCAGACTTCCAGGTAGGCTCCCTTGACGTTCAAGCTGGCGTCCTTGCCGCCGCTCAGCAGGCGCATGCTGACCAGGTTGACGAGCAGGCCGAAGACGGCGATCACCAGCATGCCGGTCGACTGGATTTCAGCCGGACTGCGAAAACGCTGGTAAGCCTCGTACAGGATGTACATCGCCACCAGGAACAGCAAGACGGCGTTGAACGCTGCCGCCAGGATCTCGAAACGGTGGTAGCCAAAGGTACGCTTGGCGTCCGGCGCCTTCCTGGCGATGCGGATCGCCGCCAGCGCAATCGCCAGCGCCATGGTGTCGGTCAGCATGTGCGCTGCGTCCGAGATCAGCGCCAGGCTGCCGGTGATCAGGCCGCCGATCACTTCGACCACCAGGAAGGTCGAAGTCAGTCCTAAGGCGATCCAGATGTATTTTTCGTTCTGGCTGGTGGGTAAGGCGTGCGAGTGGCCTGCGCTCATGATTGTCCTTGGGTTAAGTGAGGCTAATGTACCGCCTTATTGCGGCACGCCGCAATTGCCGCAGAATTTTGCACCTGCGACCTTGGCAATGCCGCAACCGCTGCAACCCGGCGTTTGCAGGGAATTGCCGCATTGCTGGCAAAACCGTGCGCCAGCGACATTGCCGGCATTGCATTTCACGCAATTATTCTGGGCGGGTGCGGCCGAACCCCAGGTATTCTGCTGGACGCCGCCTTGGCCGCCGTGCTTGCCGCGGTATGGCGCATTGTGGCCGCCGCCATGGTGTCCAAGGCCCAGCAGGTTTTTGAAAAAGCTCATTTTCTACTCCTTTGCGGTTGTACTTACGTTTGCATGGCTCCATTTAAAACCCTGTAGTAACTATAGGGTCAAGCAAATACATAAAAAAATCCGCAAGAAAGAAAGCGGACTACACTATTGCTTGCTTTCACCTATAACCAGCATGAAGGAAAACACATGACTACCCTACTAAAAAATGTAAAGCCATCGTTGTTCGCTTCTGTTGCACTGGCCCTGCTGCTTGCGGCATGCTCGACAATGTCTGCCGATACCAACCATACCAGCGAGGTAACCCTGGACGGCGCGCATGAAGTGCCGGCCAACGGCTCGAGCGCAAGCGGCGCCGGCACCATCGTGGTCAAGGCCGACAAATCGGTCAGCGGCAGCGTCACCACCCGGGGCATACAAGGGAAAGTGGCGCATATCCATGAAGGCGCGCTGGGCAAGAACGGTCCCGTCCTGGTGGGCCTGACCAAGACCGGCGACAATATGTGGTCGGTGCCGGACGGCACCAAGTTCACCGATGCTCAGTACGCCAGCTACATGGCAGGCAACTTGTATATCAACGTCCACAGTGCGGCCAATCCCGGTGGCGAAATCCGCGGCCAGCTGCTGCCCTGAACCGGACTCCAGCAGCCGCCATGCGCGCAGCGCAAGCCAGCCATGGCGGCTGACATGAAACCTTAAGCAGCCCATGCATCCAACCATCCGGATTTTCGGCGCATTCTTCTTGGCCATCGCGCTTGCCAGCGGCGTTCTGTATGCGATCGACCATTCGCTCGGCATCGGCAAGAGCGTCGAGCAGCCGGCAAAAACAGTGGCCATCGCGCCGCTGGCAAACAATCCCGCGCCACCCGCTGCATCGGCATTAGCGCCGCCGGCAGCCAGCGACACTGCTCCGCCGCCGGCCACCCCACTCTCTGCCGACAATACCGGCGCCATCGCCAAATGCAGCATAGACGGCAAGACCGTCTACACCGACAAAGGCTGTCCGCAAGGCAGCAAGGCAAAGTCCTTGCAAATCACCGACAACGCCGTCATCCCCGGCGTCGACCAGGCGACCATCGAACGCACGCTGCGCCAGCCGCTGCCGCCGTCGCTGGCCCAGGCAGCGCCGCCCGCCGCCGTCATCGAACCGGTGACCTCGATCGGCACCGAGCCCGGCGTCGACTGTCCGGCGCTTGGACGACGCCTTGCATGGCTGGGCGACATGGGGCACCGCCGGCAAGCGCCGTACATACGCGACCGCATGCGGCGCGAACGCGACGAACTACAGACCAGGTGGTTCTGGGCCCATTGCTAGTCCGGCGGCGCTCCTTGTCCGGCAAAGATGCTTGATATGCAAGCAGTTATTGATGCATCATTCGAGCCCATGACCCGAACCGAAAAATATCAATGCTGCATGGTGATGGCGGGCGGCGGCTTCCGCTTCGGCTACTACCTCGGCATGTACGCCGCTGCAGTCGAAACAGGCAACAAGCCGGATCTGCTGCTGGCCAGCTGCGGCGGCTCGATCGCCGCCGCCGTGATCCAGGCGCTGCCGGACGATGCGCAGCGCAAGGCCTGGATCAGCTCGCCGGCCATGTACCGCTTCCTGTGCGGCTTGCAATCGACGCCCCGGGCCGCCATCGGCCGTTCGTTCCTGCATGCCGTCAAACGCCGCCTGACCTCCAGCCGTGCCGCGGTCATCCCGGATTTGTTCAGCGATTATTTTTTCGATATCCCGCCACAGTTGCCGCTGCCGCCGCTGCAGGCGCAAGCGGAAAACCCGCCTGCGGTAGCCATCGTCGGCGGCAAAATGCTGTTTTCCAAGGACCAGGTGGGACAACCCAGGGCCGGCCGCAAGCTGTTTGCCGAGACCGTGTTCTGCGACCCGCGCACGGCGGCGCTGCTGGACGGCATGCCCTCGCCCATGAGCGATCCGATGTGGGGCGACAACGCCATCGCGCCGCAATTGCTGACCGACGTCCAGATGCCGATCGGCGACGCCGTGCGGATTTCGATTTCAGACATGTTTTATTTCCCCTGCCACTCGCACCAGGCCGGGCACTATACCGGCGGCGTGGTCGACCTGTTTCCTGTCGAGCTGGCGAAAAAACTGGCGCAACGGGTGGTGATGGAATTGAAGGCGCCGTTCAGCCAGGCGCTGGCGATCCCGGCCTGGCGCGCGGTGCTGGGCGTGGACGGCAACCAGCGCCTGCGCCATGTGCACAGCCAGCATGCCGACGTCTGGATCGATGCATCGGATGTGGAAAGCGTATTCCACAAGCGCGGCATGCAGCAGAAACTGTCCTGGGCGGAAAACCGCCTGCGCCTGCTGATGCCGGCCCGCCATGAAACTTACCTGGAGCACGTGGAAGCGCAGTGGCAGTACGGTTATCAGCGCGGGCTGGAAGCATTTGGCCAGCCTGGCCCCAATTACAAGCGGCACATGCGTCACGCCACCAGGCACAACAAGGCCCGGCCAGGCTAGGCCCGGCCGGGCTCTAGTCTTTCAGCCAGCCCTGCAGCGCTGCCCGACGCGGCTCGCCGTCCAGGTCGCCGCGCACCAGAACCTTTGAACGCATTGCGATGTAGGCCGGCATGCCTGGCTGCGCCAGCATCGGCTGGATCTTTTCGAGCACTGCGATCAGTGCAGGCGTCAGCTGGTCCAGCACCGGCCGCACATCGCGTCCCAGGTCCGGCGCGTCGTCGAAACGGCCCTTGCCTTGCTGGCGCCACTGCGCATGCAGTCCGAGCTGCATGGCTTTGCTGGCGTCGAACTGGGCCTGGAAGAAACGCCGGGCAAACACCGGATCCAGCCCCTTGGCCTGGGCTACCACGGCATCCAGTATCAATTGCTCGCGCGGCGGATCGTTGATGGCACCGCCGGAATTCCATTTGGCCTTGGCGACCATGGGAGCGACCGCCAGCCGCTGGTCTATCAGCGTCAGCAAGTGATCGACCTGCGCAGCATCGGCAGCGCGCGCCGGCGCCATGCTCTGGCAGCCCGCCAGCAGAAATAACAGGAACAAGCTGGCAAGGAATTTGCCCAAGGAGGGAGTTTTGGAAAATTTCATGGACTCTTTCAGCGATAAATCAAAACATAACATTCGTTCACAACCGATTTCGATAAACTAACCGTACACTGTCGACTTCGCATTTTATAAAACTTTGCATGCTATCAACACTAAAACTCATCACCGCCGACCCCAACTCTGACAATATCGACCATCTGGTGGCCTTGATAAAGACCCTGCGCCCCAGCAAGCCGGGGCTCGGACAGGAAGCGGCAGAGAACGTGCGGGTGCTGGTGCAATTGCTGCATGGCGAACCGCTACAGGCCAGCGCCCTGCGCCACTATATCCTGCGGCTGTTTTCGACGCGGCGCCAGATCAGCCTCTACACCGACACCGGCATCCTGCCGAACGCCGGCTTTTTTACCGAACTGTTCCAGCGCCTGTCGTTCCGCATGCTGCCGCCGGCGCTGGATGAAAACTACCTGCGCGATTGCCTCGACCGCCTGCTGCCGGTGGAAACCGATTACCTGTGGATCAACGCCGTACCCGCGGCAGACTGGCTGAGCCTGTTCGACCTGCTGAGCCAGGCCGCTCCGTATACCGACGCCGAGAACAACGCCGCCAGCGACGCCGTCGACCGCCACAAGACCGTGGGCGAACTGCTGGAGGCGATCCAGACCCTGTCCTACCGCATCAGCGCCATGGGGCTGGAGCCGGCGCTGCTGCGGCTCTATCCCAGCATCGACGAGTTCGAGTCGCCGTTCCTGATGCAGAACGTCGAGCTGCACCTTTACCTGAACAGCTATCGCCGCCATCTGGCGGCGGCGGACTCGGCCTTCGACCAGGGCGAGCTGCCGCCGCTGGAAGACGCCCGCCATCTGTCGGTGATGCTGGACCAGTGCGAAACCATCGTCCTCAAGATCCGCAAGAACGCCTTGCGCATGGGCAGCAGCGTCTCCCTCACCTACCTGCTGGTGCGGCTGGAGCAAAGCATCGCGCGCCTGCGCAAGCTGCTGGACCTGGTCGATGTCGGCCCGGCCGAGGCTAACCAGGCGGATGCCGCGTCCGAGCCTGGCGCCGCCGAGGCCAGGCAACTCGCCAAACGCAGCCAGGCGCTGGCGCTGGGCCAGGAACTTATCGAAGGCCATAACCGCAAATACGCAGTGCGCGAACTGTTCGCCGACAATATCAACCTGCTGGCGCGCAACGTCACCGAGAACGCCAGCCGCACCGGCGAACACTATATCGCCGAAGACCGCTCCGAATACGGCGCGATGTTCCGCTCCGCCTCCGGCGCCGGCCTGATCATCGGTTTCATGTCGCTGCTGAAGATCCTGGCGTCCTACCTGCGCGCCGCGCCGCTGGTGGAAGCGTTCTTGTTCAGCATGAACTACTCGTTCGGTTTCATGCTGATCCATGTCCTGCATTTCACGGTCGCCACCAAGCAGCCGGCGATGACGGCGTCGCGCATCGCTTCCGGCCTGCAAAGCCGCGACGGCCGCAATATCGACCTCGACAGCCTGGTGGAACTGATCGTCAAGGTGATCCGCACGCAATTCATTGCGGTCGCCGGCAACCTGTTGCTGGCTTTTCCGGTGGCTTACCTGATCGCCCTCGGCTACCAGGCGCTGTTCGGCCATCACCTGGTGACGCCCGACAAGGCGGCGCACCTGCTGCACGATATCGATCCGTTCGCCAGCCTGGCGCTGTTCCATGCGGCGATCGCCGGCGTCTGCCTGTTCCTGGCCGGCCTGATCTCGGGCTACTACGACAACAAGGCGCTCTATACCCATATGGCGCAACGCGTGGCGCGCGCGCACTGGCTGCGCAAGCTGCTGGGCCAGGAGCGGCTGGCCCGCTTCGGCGAATACCTGGAGCGCAACCTGGGCGGCCTGATGGGGAATTTCTACTTCGGCATCCTGCTCGGCACCATCGGCACCGTTGGTTTCATGCTAGGCCTGCCGATCGACATCCGCCACATCACGTTTTCGGCGACCAATTTCGCCACCGCCCTGGTCGGCCTCGACAACCACATGAGCTGGCAAACCGCGGCCGTTTCGGTCATCGGCGTGCTGGGGATAGGCACGGTCAACCTGTGGGTCAGTTTTTCGCTGGCACTATTCGTCGCCTTACGCGCGCGCCAGGTGCGCTTCCGCCATGGACTGGCGCTGGCTAAAGGGGTGTTCACGCGCTTCAGGAAAGGTCCCAAGGATTTTTTCATTCCACCAAAAAGGCTGGCGCCGATGGAAGAGGACAAGCCTAGCGTTTAACTATTAAAAACAGACGTTGCGGGCCGCACGGCCCGCAATACGACTAGTCAAGCAAGAACCGGCGCAACACGGTAGTATCCGAACGGCAATATATTTGAACCCGCCGCAAGGTCTAAAAACATGCTGAACACTCAGTTGCAAGGATTGTTTCTACGATTGTTTCTGCGATTTGCCGCCGCGCTGCTGTGCGTCCTGACCGCGGCTTGCTCGACCTTGCCCGACGTCAGCAACCTGAGCGCGTCGGTATCGCAGGTATCCGCAGCCAGCAGCGGTGCAGTGAACGCCTCGGCTCGCCTCAACACGCTAGCCGCAATGGAAGAAGCGGTGACCGGCAGCCCGCTGATCAAGGGCAACAAGGTCACCCTGCTGTTCGACGGACCGGAGACCATGACAGCGATGATGGCCGCCATACAACAGGCCAAAAGCACGATCAATTTTGAAACCTATATTTTCGACCAGGACCAGCTCGGCCTGCAGTTTGCCGACCTGCTGATTGAAAAGCAGCGCGCCGGGGTCCAAGTCAACATCATCTATGACAGCGTCGGCAGCATCGGCACGCCCGCCGAATTTTTCGAGCGCATGCGCGCCGCCGGCATCAAGCTGATCGAATTCAATCCGGTCAACCCGCTCAAGCGTTTCGGCCGCTGGCAACTGAACCATCGGGATCACCGCAAGATACTGGTGGTGGACGGCAAGATCGGTTTTACCGGCGGCGTCAACATCAGCGCCGCGTATGCCAACAGCTCGCTGTTCCGCTCGCGCCGTCGTACCAGCACAGGCGCAGGTCCAGGAACCATCGGCTGGCGCGATACCCACCTGCAGATCGAAGGGCCGGCAGTCGCTTCCCTGCAATTGCTGTTCCTGCAAACCTGGGGCACGCAGCACGCGGAAGATTTGCCGGACCTCGATTATTTTCCCAAACTGGACAGCGCCGGCGACAAGACGGTGCATGTGCTGAGCACCCAGCCCGACAGCGACTACAGCCTTTACAAGGCCTATATCCTGGCGATCCAGCAAGCGCGCAAAAGCATACACATCACCACGCCCTACTTCACTCCCGACCGCCAGCTGGTAGATGCGCTGGTGGCCGCGGCCAGGCGCGGCGTCGACGTCACCCTGATCTTGCCGAGCGTGACCGATATCGGCCTGATGTTCCATGCCGGCCAATCGTTTTATACGCAATTGCTGGGCGCCGGCATCCGCATTTATCAGCTGCAGGTTGCAGTGCTGCACGCCAAAACCGCCGTGATCGATGGCAGCTGGTCCACCGTCGGCTCCGCCAACCTGGACATCCGCAGCTTCCTCCACAATTATGAAGCCAACGTGATCGTCATCGACGAGCAGTTTGGCCGCGAAATGGAAAAAGCCTTCCGCGAAGACATCCGCGGCTCGCAGCAAATCACGCTGGAGCAATGGCAGCAGCGGCCGTTTTCCGAACACATCAAGGAATGGGCGGCGCGCTCGCTCGGTTACTGGTTATAAGAAATCAGTCCGATGCGTGGCTTTCTGCCCAGGCCAGCATCACTTCCATGAAACGCCGCAAAGTCGGCCGCACCTGCGCCGCACGCTGTTCGTCGAAAGCAAACGGCAGTTGCTCTTCCATATAGGTGAGTTGCGCCTGTTCCAGCTGCACTGCATGGATGTTCTGTTGCGGCTTGCCGTAGTGGCGCGTAATGTGGCCGCCCTTGAAACGGCCGTTCACTGCATGGCTGTAGCCCGCCTCGGCAGCCTGGGCGGCGATCGCCTGCAATTGCTGCGTCAGTTCCGGCGCGCACGAGCTGCCGGCGCCGGTGCCCAGGTTAAGGTCGGGTAAACGCCCTTCGAAGAAACGCGGCACCACCGATGCGATGGAATGCGCATCCCACAGCATCGCCACGCCGTGTTCAGCGCGCATGCGCTGCAGCTCCTGCTCCAGCTGCTGGTGATAAGGACGCCAGTATTGCGTGATGCGGCGCTGTACTTCGGCCTCGTCGGGATTTTTCCCGGCCTGATACAAGGCTTGCTTGTGAAAGGTATCCAGCGGGCACAGCCCCGTCGTATCCTGCCCCGGGTAAAGGTTGACATTGTCCTCCGGCCGGTTCAGGTCGATCACGTAACGCGAATGGGTCGCCACCAGGACCGAGGCGCCCAACTCCTGCAGGAAATCATATAAGCGCGGCATGTGCCAGTCGGTATCGGCAATCTCCAGTGCCGCGGCGCTCATGCCGGCAGCGATATCGGGCGGGATGTATTCCCCCGCATGCGGCATCGACACCAGCAGCGGCAATCTGCCGCGATGAAACAGGAATTTTTCCACAGGCAAGCTCATCGTCTATCCTTAATCCAGCAACTCTTAATCCAGCAACTTCTTCATGGCGCCAGCATAAGCAGTGGCGCTCTGTTCCTGCCGGCCATGCTTATGGTCGCGAATGACCCAATGGCCGCCGACCATGACATCGCGCACCGGCGTTTGTCCGTGCTGGCAAAACACAAAACTGTCGAGCAGCTGATCGCCGTGCTTGCCGCTCAGGTCCGCATGCAGCGGGTCCAGCACCAGCAAGTCGGCGCGCTGCCCGATTTCCAGGCCGCCCACCGGACGGCCGCTGGCGGCAGCGCCGCCGCGCAGGGCTTGCCGATACAGATAACCGCCCACCGCGGCGCCGTCATTACCGCTTCCGACCAGCATGTTGCGCTGGCGGTGCTGCAGGCGCTGGCTGTATTCATACAAACGCAGTTCTTCGCTGACGCTGGTGCTGATGTGGCTGTCGGACCCTATGCCCCACACGCCATCGGCGCCGGCATAGGCAACGCCATTGAAGATGCCGTCGCCCAGGTTGGCTTCGGTAGTCGGGCAGATGCCGGCGACCGCGCCGCTGCGCGCCAGTTTTTCCGTTTCGGCAGTAGTCATGTGGGTAGCGTGCACCAGGCACCAGCGGCGGTCGACCTCGACATTCTCCAGCAGCCAGGCCACCGGCCGCGCGCTTAAAGCGGCGACGCAGTCTTCAACTTCCTTGTTCTGTTCAGCGATGTGGATATGCACGGGCGCTTGCGCATCCCATTGGCCGAGCAGCGTCAGCAGCTGCAGCAGCGATTGCGGCGAAACCGCACGCAAGGAATGCGGCGCAACGCCGTAACGCAAGCCGGCATGCTGCGGATGCGCCGCCTGCAAGCGTTGCAATACATCGATGATCCATTCCGGCGAATTGATGAAACGCGCCTGCCCGGCATGCGGCGCCTGGGCGCCGAAACCGCTGTACTGGTACATCACCGGCAGCAAGGTCAGGCCGATGCCGACCTCCTGCGCCGCTTCGATCAGGCACACCAGGTTTTCGGCCGGATTGGCGTAAGGCTTGCCATCCTTGTCGTGATGCAGGTAATGGAATTCGCAGACTGAGGTGTAGCCGGCCTGCAGCATCTCGATGTACAGCTGGACCGCAATCGCCTTGAGGTCGGCCGGCGCCAGCTTGCCGGCGAACTTGTACATCAGGGTGCGCCAGCTCCAGAAACTGTCGTTAGGATTGGAGCGGAATTCGGTCAGCCCCGCCATCGCCCGCTGGAATGCGTGCGAATGCAGGTTGGCGATGCCGGGCAATACCGTGCCTGTAACAGCCAGGGCGACAGCATCGGAATCGGGGATGACGCGGGTCAGGAGGCCGTTGTCGTCCCACTCCAGCAGGACATTGTTGCGCCAGCCTTCAGGCAACAGGGCATGGTCGGCGATCACTTGTTTCATGACATTTCCTTTCGCGAGACGGTGCTCAATACTGACTGAATCTGCCGCCGCGCACTATCGCGCTGCAGGGATTGAGTCCCGACCAGTAGGCAAGTTCCGCCAGCGATTCCACTGACCAGAGCACGAAGTCGGCGGCACGTCCGGCCGCCAGCAAACCGTGGCGGTCCGCCTTTCCAAGCGCCAGCGCGGCGTTGGCGGTTACCCCCATCAGCGCTTCCGCCGCTGTCATACGGAACAAGGTGCAAGACATGTTAAGCATCAGCAGCAAGGAAGTACTGGGCGAGGTGCCCGGATTGCTGTCGGTGGAAATCGCGACAGGAATCCGGTAGCGCCGCAACAGTTCCAGCGGCGGTTGTTTGGTTTCACGGATGAAATAATAGGCGCCAGGCAGCAGCACGGCGACCGTGCCGCTTTGCTGCATAGCCGCCACGTCCGCTTCATTCAGGTGTTCGAGATGATCGACCGACAGCGCCTTGAAGCCCGTCGCCAGCTGGGTCGCGCCGATATTCGAGAGCTGGTCGGCGTGCATCTTCAGCGGCAGCCCGAGCTTGCCGGCAGCAATGAACACCTGTTCGCTCTGCGCCACGGAAAAGCCGATGTTCTCGCAAAACACGTCGACTGCGTCAATCAACCCTTCCGCATGCAAGGCCGGCAGCATCTCGTCGCACACCAGTCTGATGTAGTCGTCGGCGCGGCCCTGGTATTCCGTCGGCAAGGCGTGGGCGCCAAGGAAGGTGGTGTAGACGGTGACTGGATAAGATTCGCCCAGGCGCCGCGCCACCCGCAGCATCTTGCGTTCGGTCTGCAGGTCGAGGCCGTAGCCGGATTTGATTTCAATCGTGGTGACGCCTTCCGCCAGCAAAGCCTCCAGGCGCCGCGCTGATTGCCGGAACAAGCTGTCTTCACTGGCTTCACGGGTAGCGCGCACGGTCGATACAATGCCGCCGCCGCTCCTGGCGATTTCTTCATAACTGGCGCCTGCCAGGCGCATGGCGAATTCGTCGGCGCGGTTGCCGCCATACACCAGGTGGGTATGGCAGTCGATCAAGCCAGGCGTGATCCAGCGGTTGCCGGCATCGTGGTATGCCAGCTCCGCTTGCCTGAACTCGGCCGGCAGCTCTGGCTCGCTGCCGATCCAGGCGATCAGGCCGTCGCGCACCACCATGGCGCCGTCGAGGATGACTTGATCGGGGTTGCCGGCGGGCGCGATCCTGGCCTTGTGCCAGATGCCCTCGGCTAACCGGCCTGCTTCAATTTGACTCTGCGGCATACTGATTTTCCTATAGCAGATTGATGCTGACACCGATAACGATACTGCCGGCTTGCAGCGAACGCAACGCCAGCGCGCCTGGCCGTTCGTCGCACACCAAGGTCTGGCGCGGCTCCAGCGTTGTCTGTTCACCGTTCTCGGTCAGCACATCCCAGCGGCCTTGCACGCAAAACAGCAGGCTGCAGCCTTGCCGCAGTTCTTGATCCTGGTCCTGGTCCGCATGCCAGACGCTGACTTCGCCGCCAGCCGCGCCGCGCCGCAGCATCAGGTTGAAATCCTGGCAAGGGCCGCCTTCCAGCCGCGCGCTGACCTGCTCCTCGCCGCGAAAGCGGTGCGGTTGCAAAGGCAGCAACAAGACCGGTTCGCAGCCAGCCGAAAACAGCTGCATACCCTCGCCCTCCAGCAAGGTAATCACCCGGTCAACGCCAGGAAAACTGGAAAAGGCGCCCGACTGGCTGACATCGGCAATGCTCACTCGCCATAAAAAAGCATCGAATGAGGCGCCTGCCGGATAGCCGTGCAGCTCGCGCGTGACGCCGCCGCCGTTTTTCCACGGCGTGGCTTGCAGCTCCTCGAACTTGAGCCGCCGCATGTTACTGACCGTACAGGCCGGCAAACAAGGCGTGGCAGCTGCCGCTGACCGCGCCCTGCAGCACCAGTTGCTTGGCAGCTTCGATATCCGGCGCGAAGAAACGGTCCTTGTCGTAGAACGCGACCTGCTTGCGCAAACGCTGTTGCACCTCGTCCAGCAAAGGCGAAGTCGTCAGCGGCAAATGACAATCCACGCCCTGCGCCGCCGCCAGCAATTCGATGGCGACGATGGTAGCGGTATTGTGCGCCATCTCGTGCAGGCGGCGGCCGGCGAAAGTCGCCATGCTGACATGGTCTTCCTGGTTGGCGGAAGTCGGCAGGCTGTCGACGCTGGCCGGATGCGCCAGCGATTTGTTCTCGGACGCCAGCGCCGCCGCGGTGACATGGGCGATCATGAACCCGGAATTAAGGCCGGACGACTGCACCAGGAACGGCGGCAGGCTCGACAAGGAAGAATCGATCAGCAGAGCGATGCGGCGCTCCGACAAGGCGCCGATTTCGGCAATCGCCAGCGCCAGCGTGTCGGCTGCAAACGCAACCGGCTCGGCGTGGAAATTGCCGCCGGAGATGACTTCGTCATGTTCGGCATAAATCAGCGGATTGTCGGTGACGGCATTGGCTTCGATCAGCAAGGTGCGCGCGGCATTGCCGATCAGGTCGACGCAGGCGCCCATCACCTGCGGCTGGCAGCGCAAGCTGTACGGATCCTGCACCCGTTCATCGTTGACCAGGTGCGACTGGCGGATGGCGCTGCCGCTCAGCAGCTGGCGGTAAATCTTGGCGGTGGCGATCTGCCCGGCTGGCCGCGCACTTCATGCACGCGCGGATCGAACGGCGCATCGCTGCCGCGGGCGGCGTCGACCGCCAGCGCGCCGGTGACGGTGGCGGCTTCCAGCACGCGCTCGGCCAGGAACAGGCCGTTCAAGGTCAACGCGGTCGAAACCTGGGTGCCGTTGATCAGCGCCAGCCCTTCCTTGGCCGCCAGCACGATAGGTGCGATACCTGCCTTGGCCAGCGCTTCCTTGGCGTCGACCAGCTTGCCGTCGACCCGGACCTGGCCTTCGCCCAGTATCGCCAGGGTCATGTGCGACAAGGGCGCCAGGTCGCCGGAGGCGCCGACCGAACCCTTGACCGGGATGCAAGGCATGATGCCGGCGTTGTAGATCGCCAGCAGGGTATCGATCACCTGGGCCCGGATACCCGAGAAACCGCGCGCCAGGCTGCCGATCTTCATGGCCAGGATAAGACGCACGGCGCCATCGTCGATCAGGTCGCCGGTGCCGACCGAGTGCGACAGGATCAGGTTACGTTGCAGCAGTTCCAGCTGTTCGTCCGGGATGCGGGTCTTGGCCAGCTTGCCGAAGCCGGTATTGATGCCGTAGGCGGCATCGCCGCGTTCGACGATCCGGGCCACGGTGGCGGCGGAAGCATTGATGGCGGCATACGCCGCCGGCGGCAATTCGAGCGGCACGGCTTCGGCCCAGATGCGGCGGATCTCTGCCAACGACATTTTTCCTGGTTGCAGAGTCAACGGTGTTTTCATGGTCATTTCTTTCAAATTAGCGTGATGCAGGAATCGATTTTACAACTGTGGTCAAGCCTCGCCTTCCGGATTCAGTCCAGGGGCAGGCCCGCCTTGTCTTGTATCAGGGGCAGCGACAGCAGTGCGATCAGGGCGCAGCCGATGACATACCACGAAGGCGCCAGGTTGCTGCCGGACAGCGCCATCAGTTCGGTCGCGAAAAACGGCGCAAAACCGCCGAAGATGGAAACGCCGACACAGTACACCACCGACATGCCGGTGACGCGCACCGGCCGCGGAAACAGTTCCGGCAGCATCACCAGGCCGGGCACCGCAATGAAGGTAGTCAACAGCGACAGGACCGCGATAGCCGGCAGCAATACGGCGAGCTCCGCATGCGCGTTGATCAGCGCAAACGCGGGATAAATCACCAGCGCCAGCAGCACGCAGAATGCCGCAAACACTTTCTTGCGGCCGGCCCGGTCGGACAGCATGCCGGCCAGCGGCGCCACCAATGCGGCCACCGCCGCTGCAACACAGGCGGCTGCCAATCCGGCCGACATCGACATGTGCAGGATCTTTGTAGCGTAAGTCGGTATGTAGTACAGAGTGATGTAGATCGCCGCCGTGTTGCCCATGGTCAGCAAGATACCGGCCGCAATTTCCTTTTTGTGGTGCGCAAACACCTTGCTGATCGCATTGCCTTGCCTGCGCTTGTCAGGCCCGGGGGGGCCGTCGTCCAGCGTTTCATGCAGGTTGCGGCGGATGAACACGCCTAGCGGGCCCATCAGCAAACCGATCGCAAACGGAATACGCCAGCCCCACCCTTCCAGCGATTCAGTAGTCAGGATGGTAGTCAGGAGCAAGCCGGTCAGCGCCCCCAGCAAAGCGCTCAGGTTCTGGCTGACAGCTTGCAAACCGCCATAGAATCCGCGCGAGCGGTTATCGGCATATTCCATCAGCAAGGAAGTCGAAGCGCCGATCTCGCCGCCCAGCGCGAAACCCTGGACCAGGCGCGCCGCCACGATCAGCAACGGCGCGGCGAGTCCGATCTGGGCATAGGTCGGGGCAAAAACGATCATCGCCGAACCGAGCGCCATGAGTTGCAAGGTCAAGGTCATCGCCGCCTTGCGGCCGACGCGGTCGGCGTAGGCGCCCAGCAACAGGCCGCCTATAGGCCTTGCCACGAATCCGATGCCGAAAGTGGCGGTGACCAGCAGCAGCTGGGCGATATCGCCATCCGCCGGAAAATACAGTTTGCCGATGATGATGGCGAAAAAGCTATACGAAGTGAACTCGAAGTATTCGAGGCCGTTGCCGATGGTGATGGCGGCAACCGCCTTGGCGCGCCCTATCTTTCCGCTGGCCGCAAACGCCGGCGGCGCTGCTTTTTCCGCAACCGGAAGGCTGGTCTCAGCCTGGCTTATTTCCATGAAACGTCTCCTGCTTGGGTTCCTGCTTGGGTTCCTGCTTAGTTCCCGCTTATCTGGCGCCGCCGTTGCCCGCTGTTTTAGGTATATGGCAACGGCGCAGCATTCGTCAGCGCTATCAGCGCAATATCAACGATTAATCATCGGCAGATTCAGCTTATGACGCTTGGCGCATTCGACCGCTGCCTCATAACCGGCATCGGCATGACGCATCACGCCGGAGGCGCAGTCGTTGACCAGCACTCGCGCCAGGCGCTTGGCGGCTGCCTCGGTGCCATCGGCGACGATCACCATGCCGGCGTGCTGCGAATAACCCATGCCGACCCCACCGCCGTGATGCAGCGAAACCCAGGTGGCGCCGCCGGAAGTATTCAGCAAGGCGTTCAGCAACGGCCAGTCGGAAACCGCATCGGTGCCATCCTTCATGCTTTCGGTTTCGCGGTTCGGGCTGGCGACCGAACCGGTATCCAGGTGGTCGCGGCCAATCACGATTGGTGCCTTCAGTTCACCGGTGCGCACCATTTCGTTGAACGCGAGGCCGGCGATATGGCGCTCACCCAGTCCCAGCCAGCAGATCCGCGCCGGCAAGCCCTGGAAGGAGATGCGTTCGCGCGCCATGTCCAGCCAGCGGTGCACATGTTTGTTTTGCGGGAACAGTTCCTTGATCTTGGCGTCGGTCTTGTAGATATCTTCGGGATCGCCGGACAGCGCGACCCAGCGGAACGGTCCCTTGCCTTCGCAAAACAACGGCCGGATATAGGCCGGCACGAAACCGGGGAAATCGAAGGCGTTCTTGACGCCCTGGTCGAATGCAACCTGGCGGATATTGTTGCCGTAGTCGACGGTCTTGATGCCCATCGCATGGAAATCCAGCATCGCTTGCACGTGCTGCGCACAGGATTGCGCAGCATCGGCAGTCAGCCTGGCTTGCTGCGACGGATCGTGCTGCGCGTCTACCCATTGCTCGACGCTCCAGCCTATCGGCAGGTAACCGTTGATCAGGTCGTGCGCGGAAGTCTGGTCGGTCACCAGGTCTGGCTTGATGCCGCCGGCCTTGGCGCGCCTGACCAGTTCCGGCAGCACTTCGGCGGCATTGCCGAGCAAGCCGATGGAAATCGCTTCCTTGCGTTCGGTATGGTATTTGATCAGCTCCAGCGCATCGTCCAGGTTCTTGGCCTGCTTGTCGAGATAACGTGTGCGCAGGCGGAAATCGATGCTGGACTGCTTGCATTCGATCGTCAGCGAGGCAGCGCCGGCCAGGGTCGCCGCCAGCGGCTGGGCGCCGCCCATGCCGCCGAGGCCGGCGGTCAGTATCCAGCGTCCCGCCAGGTCGCCGCCGAAATGCTGGCGCCCGGCTTCGGCAAAGGTTTCAAACGTGCCCTGCACGATGCCTTGGCTGCCGATGTAGATCCAGCTGCCGGCAGTCATCTGGCCATACATGAACAAGCCCTTGCGGTCGAGTTCGTTGAAATGTTCCCAGTTGGCCCATTTCGGCACCAGGTTGGAATTGGCCAGCAGGACGCGAGGCGCATCGGCGTGGGTCTGGAATACGCCTACCGGCTTGCCGGACTGGATCAGCAGGGTCTGGTCGTCGTCCAGGTTGGTCAGCGCCTCGACGATCTTGTCGAAGCAGGCCCAGTCGCGCGCAGCGCGGCCGATGCCGCCGTAGACCACCAGGTCGTTCGGCCGCTCCGCCACTTCCGGATCGAGATTGTTCATCAACATGCGCAGCGGCGCTTCGGTCAGCCAGCTCTTGGCGGTCAGGGTGGTGCCGCGCGCGGCCCGGATGGTGCGGCTAGGGTCGCGCCGCGGATCTGTACTGGTGCTCATGTTGACTCATCTCCTTAAAAATGGCTGCAGACCGATCTTTATCATTAAGATCGCTGGAAAACAAACAGCAAGTTGTATAGTCCAGTAAAATATAATGCCTATACAACTTAGTCAACCGAATTTATGCAAGCAAGTAAAATTTATGTTGACTTCAAGGCCACTTGAACTCGCATACTTGGCTTGTCGGCAACTACGCTGGTAACTGAGTTAGTATCCGTGATGAATTTCTTGAGTAGGAGCCTGCATATGCATGGCGCAACAAACAACAAAGCAGTCCCGGCATTTCAACAGGTCAAGGACCACGTCTTGCAGCAGATACGCAGCGGCGACTGGAAACCAGGCGACCTGATTCCCTCGGAACGCGAACTGATGCTGCAATTCAGCCTGTCGCGCATGACGGTCAACCGCGCCCTGCGCGAACTCACCGACAACCAGATGCTGGTGCGGATCCAGGGTTCGGGCACTTACGTCGCCCCTGGCAAATACCAGTCTACCCTGGTGGAGATACACAGTATCGACGATGAACTGGTGGCGCGCGGCCACCGCTACCGCAGCCAGGTGCTGACGCTGGAAGCCAGCAATGCGCCGGTCGCATTAAAAGCGCTGGGGCTGGAAAACGGGCCGGCCTTTCATTCCGTGATCGTGCATTTTGCCGACGACATCCCGATCCAGCTGGAAGACCGCTACACCAATCCGCAGCTGTTTCCCGATTACCTGCAGCAGGATTTCCACCGGATCACGCCAAATCACTACATGGTGCAGATCGCGCCCCTGGACAAAGCCGAATACGGTATCGAATCGAAGATGCCGGACGCCGCGGTGCGCAAGCTGCTGCAGATGGAAGCCGGCGAACCTTGCCTGCTGCTGTCGCGCCGCACCTGGGTGCGGCAGGCGCTGGCGACTTCGGTCACCTTGTGGCATCCCGGCTCGAGATATCAATTTACCGGCGGATTCTGATCGGCGGCCACAGTAAACTTTCAATCGCCGCGGTAAAATTTCAATCGGAACGCTGCAAACAGGACCATCCATGTCAGTCACCCCTACTGCGCCCGAAGCACCCTCCGCCAGCTGGGCGGACCTGCTGTCGGGGCGCAACGCCTTACGCTCCATCACGCTGGCCGGCGGCATCGGCATGCACGCCACCAACGTCTATATCGTCACTACTATCCTGCCGTCGGTAGTCAGGGATATCGGCGGCCTGGAATACTATGCCTGGGCCACCTCGCTGTTTGTGGTGGCCTCCATCATCGCCGCCGGCCTGGCTTCG
The DNA here is from genome assembly GCF_001584145.1 of Collimonas fungivorans. Taxonomy (NCBI): domain Bacteria; kingdom Pseudomonadati; phylum Pseudomonadota; class Betaproteobacteria; order Burkholderiales; family Oxalobacteraceae; genus Collimonas; species Collimonas fungivorans. The sequence continues at coordinate 3,323,856 of NZ_CP013232.1, forward strand.
CGGCTGGTCGAATGGATCGGCTATCGCCCCGCCTGCCTGCTGGCGTTGCTGGTGTTTTCGCTCGGTTCGGCCGGCTGCGCGCTGGCGCCGCACATGGTATGGCTGCTGCTGGCGCGCACCATCCAGGGTTTCGGCGGCGGCGTGCTGGTGGCGCTGTCCTACGCCATGATCCGGGTGGTGTTTGCGCCGCCTTTGTGGTCGCGCGCCATGGCCTTGATGTCGGGCATGTGGGGGATTTCAACGCTATCCGGCCCCGCCATCGGCGGCATGTTTGCACAGGCCGGCAGCTGGCGCGGTGCATTCTGGTCGCTGCTGCCGGCAGCCGTCATACTCGCGCTGCTGGTGCAGTTCACGTTGAAGGTTCCGGTAGAAACGCGTTCGGAAGAGAAAGCGAACAGCATTCCCATCACGAAAATACTGCTGCTGGCGGCGGCGGTGCTGTCGGTGTCGGCGGCCAGCCTGTTCAGCAGCGCCATCTTCAATATCGGCGGCATCCTGCTCGGCATCGCGCTGGTCGGCCTGATCGCCTGGCTGGAACAGCGTGGTGGCACGCGTTTGCTGCCGACCGGCGCGTTTTCCCTGCGCAGCCGCATCGGCGCCCTGTACGCCACCATGATCTTGATGATCCTGGGACTAACCACCGAAATCTATGTGCCGTATTTCCTGCAGGTGATCCAGGGCCACTCGCCGCTGCTGGCCGGCTACCTGACCGGCATCATGTCCTGCGGCTGGACTTTGGCGGCGCTGCTGTTCTCCAGTTATGGCGGGACCCGCGCGAAATTTGTCATGAAAGCCGGGCCGCTGGTGGTGATCGCGGCATTGCTGGCGCTGTCGTTCATGCTGCCTTCGGCAGCGGCGTTGAACGACTACGGCCTGCTGCCCTTGTGCATCGCGCTGATACTGGTCGGTTTCGGCATAGGCATGGGCATGCCGCACCTGATGGCGAAAATATTGAGCAGCGCGCCCCCGGATGAAGGCAATCTCGCCGCTTATTCGCTCACCACCGTACAATTGTTTGCCACCGCCATCGGCGCCGCCCTGGCCGGCATGGTGACCTCGCTGGCCGGGCTGGCTGACCCGGGCGGTTTGCCCGGCGCCGCAAATGCGGCACAATGGCTGTTCATCTGTTTCGCGGCGGCCCCGCTGCTGGCTTTCTTTACGGTGCGCCAAGCCTTGCGCCCGAACGCCCCGGCCGCCGGCACAGTCCGCGGCGAACAACTACAGGAACCCCTGTCATGAGCAGCTCGCCTCCAAAAACACCGGTTTCCCAGCTCAAGGCCAGTACGGAAACCGTCACTAGCGTGCATTACTGGACCGACAAGCTGCTGTCGTTCCGCACCACGCGGCCGGCCGGCTACCAGTTCACGCCAGGTCAGTTTGCCCGGCTGGGAGTAACGGCCGGCGAGGAAACCCTGTGGCGTGCCTATTCGGTCACCTCGGCGGCGACAGAAGACGAGTTGGAATATTTCCTGGTGCAGGTTCCCGGCGGCTTGTTCACTGAACAGTTGAAAGACCTGAAACCGGGTTACCCGATCCTGGTGGAAAAATTCAGCTACGGCTTCATGACCGTGGACCGGTTTGTAGATGGCGAGGATCTGTGGATGCTGGCCACCGGCACCGGTCTCGGCCCGTTCATCTCAATCCTGCAGGATCCGGCGGTATGGAAAAAATTCCGCAACCTGGTCCTGGTCCATTGTGTCAGGAACACCGAGGAGCTGGCGTACCAGGAGCTGCTGTCCGCGCTGCCGCTGCGCCCGGAACTGGCTGCCGGCGGCGCCAGGCTGCAATTGATACGCTCCACCACGCGCGATCGGCAGGCGGTCGCTCCCGGCAACCTGCAAGGCCGTATCACCACCCTGCTGAGCAGCGGAGAACTGGAAGCCGCGGCAGGCCTGGATATCACGGTGGAGAAATCACGCATCATGATGTGCGGCAATCCTGAAATGATTACCGCCACCCGCGATATCCTGTACCAGCGCGGCCTGCGCCCTTGCCGGCGCGCTGTGCCTGGACAGTTCGTGACGGAAGATTACTGGTAATCTAGATTTCCAGCCATTTCTGCCGTATCTCCGGATTGGCGCGCAATTCGGCCGGCGTCCCGGCAAACACGATCTGCCCGTGCCCCATCACCAGCAGGCGGTCGGAGATTTCCAGCGCGATGCCGAGTTTCTGCTCGACCAGCAATACACCCAGTCCTTGCACCCGCAATGCCAGCAAATGCCGCGCTACCGATTGCACCATATGCGGCGCCAGGCCTTCGGTCGGTTCGTCCACCATGATCAGCCGCGGCTTGCCCATCAGGCTGCGGCACAGGCTGAGCATCTGCTGTTCGCCGCCGGACAGCAAACCGGCAGCCACATGCTGGCGCGCCGCCAGCTGCGGCATCAGCTGCCACATCTCCTCGATCGCCACCCGTTCGCGCTGCTGGCCCAGGAGCAGATTCTGCTGCACCGTCAGCGTCGGAAATACTGCCCGCTCTTCCGGCACGTAAGCCAGGCCGCGCCGGGCAATCTGGAAAGTCTTCAAACCGTTCAGTTCGGCGCCGTTGAAACGCACCGAGCCGTGGCTGCGCAACATGCCCATGAGCGCTTTCAGGGTCGAGGAACGGCCGGCGCCGTTGCGCCCCAGCAGGCTGACGATTTCACCCGCCCTGACGTCAAGATCGACACCGTGCAAGACCTGGCTTTGGCCGTAGAAAGCGTGCAAACCACGCACTTCGAGCAAGGCCGTCATGCTGCCGGCTCCGCTTCGGCGCTGCCGAGATAAGCTGCTTGCACCGCGCGATTGCCGCGGATCGCCGCCGGCGTGTCGCAAGCGATAATCCGGCCCTCGACCAGCACCGCAATCCGGTCCACCAGCCCGAACACTACTTCCATATCGTGCTCGATCATCAGCAAGGTCTTGCCGATGCTGACGCTGCGGATCAGTTCTGCGGCCGCAGCCGATTCGTCCCGGCTCATGCCGGCGGTCGGTTCGTCCAGCAGGATCAGGCCGGCGTCGCCGGCGATCGTGATGCCGATTTCCAGCGCGCGCTGGGCAGCATAGCTGAGGTCTCCGCCCAGGATATCGCGCTGCGCATGCAAACCGCATGACTGCAATACTTCTTCGGTGCGCTGGCTGACGGTACGCAGGGTCGACAAACGGCGCCAGAAGACATTGCGGTAGCCATGCGACGCCAATACGGCGACGCGCAGGTTTTCCCGGACGCTCAATTGCGGGAATATATTGGTAATCTGGAAGCTGCGCGCCAGGCCGAGGCGGTTGACCTGGAATGGACTGAGGCCGCTGATATCGCGGCCATGCAGCAGGATCTCGCCGCGGCTGGCGGCGGTGCGGCCCGAGATGAGGTCGAACAAGGTCGATTTCCCGGCGCCGTTGGGGCCGATCAGAGCCAGCCGTTCACCTTGTTTCAATTGCAGGTCTGCGCCGCGGATGATAGCCGTGTCGCCGAACTGCTTGTGCAGCTTGCGCAGTTCCAGGATAACCAGATCGGTTGCGCTCATAGGCCCGCCGTCCGCCGGTACAGCATTTCAATCAAGAATACGGACCCGCCCGCCAACAGCAGCAGGCCGGCAGAACGCAGCAAAAACGGCAGCAGAAATGACAACGTCAGCCGTCGAACAGAGGCCAGCCGCACCAGAACGCCGGCGATGCCGCCGGGCGCAAACAGCACCACGATCACAAACAGCAAGCCAAGGTACAGCTGCCAGCCTCGCGTATAGGTCGAAAGCAAGGCAGAAAACAGCACGCCGACCAAGGCTCCTATCATCGGCCCGAAGAAATAGCCGGTGCCGCCGATAAAGGTAAACAGCAGGATTTGCGCCGAACGCAGCAAACCCAGGTTTTCGGCGCTGGCGATTTCAAAATTGATGGCGGTCAGCGCGCCGCCGATACCTGCGAAGAACGCCGACAGCATGAACATCAGGTAGCGTACGCGGCGCGGATCATGGCCAATGAAAGCCGCACGTTCCGGGTTGTCGCGCACGGCGTTGGCGATGCGGCCCAGCGGCGTGCGCGTCAGACCGTACATGACGGCGGCGCAGACGAACAGCCAGACGGCGATCAGGTAATACACCTGCAGCTGTGAAGCAAAGTCGATGCCGAACAACGGCGCACCAAGCACGCGATCGGTGCTGATCCCGCTCTCGCCGCCGAACCATGCCGGCAGCATCAAGGCGCCAGCCGCCGCCAGTTCAACCAGCGCCAGGCTGATCATGGACAAGGCAGTACCCGATTTGCGGGTAGTGATAAAACCGAGCACGGCGCCGCACAGCAAACCGGCGCAACCGCCGACCAGCGGCACCAGCGCCAGCGCGGCCGGACTGCCGCCGGCCCAGCGGTTCATCACGTGCACTGCCGCAAAGGCCGCCAGGCCCGCGCACACGGCGTGGCCGAAGGACAGCATGCCGGTCTGCCCGAGCAACATGTTGAAAGAAAGCGCCAGGATCATCATGCTGCCGCACTGCGACAGCAGCGACAGCGCCGCGCTTTGCGGAAACACCCAGGGCGCCGCCAGCAACGCCAGCCCGAACACCAGCCAGATCCACTTTCGCATCAAACGTTTCTCCATCAGCGTTTGCCCATCAGTCGCGCACCCCCGACAAACCGCGCGGACGCAGCAGCATGACTAGCACCAGCAGCAGGTAAGGCAGCACCGGCGCCAGTTGGGCCAGTGTCAGTTGCAGCAGCGGGTAGACCGCTGCATCTGGATCGAGGACTACCCCCCAATGCGCCAGGCCGCCGGCCAGAGATACATCCAGCGCCACCGCATAAGTCTGCAGGATAGCGATCAGCAGCGAGGCCAGGAATGCCCCGCGCAGCGAACCCAGGCCGCCGACCACCACCACCACAAAAATGATGCTGCCGACCCCTGCCGCCATGCCCGGTTCGGTGACAAAGGCATTGCCGCCCACCACTCCCGCCAATCCTGCCAGGCCGCAACCGGCCGCAAATACCAAGGTAAAAATGCGCGGCACGTTGTGCCCGAGCGCTTCGACCATCTGCGGATGGGTCAGAGCCGCCTGGATCAGCAAACCAGTGCGCGAACGCTTCAGCAGCCAGCTCGCGGCTAGCAGGACCAGCAAAGCCAGCAGCATCATGAAGCCGCGACAGATGGGAAATGTGGTCGAATAAAAGGTGAACAGCGGGCCGTCGAGCTGCTTTGGTATCGCATACGGCAGCGCCGATTTGCCCCAGGCCAGTTGCACCAGTTCGACGATGACGTAGGAAAGGCCAAAAGTGAACAACAGCTCCGCCACCTGCCCGTGGCGCCGCACATGGCGCAATCCGAAGCGCTCGACCAGCGCTCCCAGCAGAGCAACCAGCAACGGCGCCAGCAGCAGCGCCGGCCAGAAACCGAGCTTGACACTGATCGCATAGGCGAAATAAGCACCCAGCATGTAAAAACTCGCATGCGCAAAATTCAGCACACCCAGCATGCTGAAAATCAGCGTCAGTCCCGACGACAACAGGAACAGCAGCAAGCCGTAACTGAGGCCGTTCAGCAAAGTGATGAAAGTAAATTCCATTGCGTGGGATTATATGAAGCGGTAACGATAGGCGGTCCGGCATTCTACCGGTTTGCCGGCCACCGGTTTGCCGGCCACCGGTTCGCCGGCCGCCGACGAACCGGCAGGCTCGATATTTTTACCAAGGTAATATTGACATCAAAATTAAACCCGGGTAATATTTATCAATCTACACAATCCATGAGAAACAGATGAGCACAGTTACCCCACACCCGGTCATCGCTTTTGCCGGCGCCCAGCGCATCGCTTCCGGCCAGCTGGCGCTGGTGGCCTTGAAAGCAAAAGAACTGCTCGACAGGAACGACGCGGCAACCATCCTGATTTTCGACGACATCACCAGCGAACAGGTCGAGGTCGATTTCCGCGGCAGCGCCGAGCAGGTATTGCAGCGCCTGTCGGCGACCGAAGCCGTGGCTGCCGCGGCAGAACATCCCCCCTGCGCACCGGAAACGGCGCGCGGCCCGGGACGCCCTAAACTGGGCGTGGTCGGCCGCGAGGTCACCCTGCTGCCGCGTCATTGGGATTGGCTCAACCAGCAATCGGGTGGCGCTTCGGTAGCGCTGCGCAAATTGGTCGAGGAGGCAAAACGCCGCAGCGAAGAGCGCGACCAGGTACGCAAGGCGCAGGAATCGGCCTACCGCTTCATGTCGGCCATGGCCGGCAACCAGGTCAATTTTGAAGAAGCGACACGTGCCTTTTTTGCCGGGGACCAGCTGCGCTTCGAGGAATTGAGCGAGGCCTGGCAGATAGACATTCGCGACCATGCCAGGACCCTGGCCGCCCGGGCCTTCGTCTCGGCTGAATAAAACAGGCGTTGGGCAGCCGTGCGATACTTGAGCTTTCCCTTCTCGCCATCAGGATCAACGCTGTCATGAACAACCGCCTGGCTTTCCCCGAAGCGCCCGGAATCGAACATCTGCGCTTCGCCAACGCATTTGCCAACTCACTTGCCAGCGCATCTGCCGACTCGCCCGCCGCCTACACCAAGCTGGCGCCGACGCCGCTGCCTGCACCTTATCTGGTCGCCGCCAGCGAGCAGGCGGCGCAACTGATCGGGCTGGCGCCGGCGGCAAGCACCAGCGATGATTTCATCCAGATTTTTTCCGGCAACCGCGCCGCCGCCGATTCGCAGCCTTTAGCGGCAGTCTATTCCGGCCACCAGTTCGGCGTCTGGGCTGGACAACTGGGCGACGGCCGCGCCATCCTGCTGGGCGACGTTGCCGCCAGCGGCGGCGGACGGCTGGAATTGCAGCTCAAGGGTTCGGGGTCGACCCCTTATTCACGCATGGGCGACGGCCGCGCCGTGCTGCGCTCGTCGATCCGCGAATACCTGTGCTCGGAAGCCATGGCCGCGCTCGGCATTCCTACTTCGCGTGCGCTGTCGGTGATCGGTTCGGACCAGCTGGCGATGCGCGAGCGGCCGGAAACCACTGCGGTGGTGACGCGCATGGCGCCTAGCTTCGTGCGCTTCGGCTCGTTCGAGCACTGGTATTACAACAACCGCCCAGAACAACTGAAAACCCTGGCCGACTATGTAATCGCCACTTTTTACCCGGAATTGCAGGCGGCCGCCAATCCCTGCCAGGCGCTGCTAGCCGAAGTAACCCGCCGCACCGCCCATCTGATGGCGCAGTGGCAGGCGGTCGGTTTCATGCACGGCGTGATGAACACCGACAATATGTCGATCCTCGGCCTGACCCTGGATTACGGCCCGTTCGGTTTCATGGAAGCTTACGACCCGCGCCATATCTGCAACCATACCGACCAACAGGGCCGTTATGCTTACAACCAGCAGCCGCAGATCGGCCACTGGAACTGCTTCGCCCTAGGCCAGGCGCTGCTGCCGCTGATCGGCAGCGTCGAGGAAACCGAAGCTGCGCTGAGCAATTACCAGGCCTTGTACGGTGCAAAACTGGATGAATTGCTGCACGCCAAACTTGGCTTGTTGACCCGCCAGCCCGCCGACGACAAGCTGCTGGACGCCATGTTTGCCCTGATGCAGGGCAGCCACGTCGATTTCACCCTGTTTTTCCGCCGGCTCGGCAATCTGCGCCTGGACGGCAGCGGCAGCGAAGCCTTGCGTGATCTGTTCATCGACCGTGCAGCGTTCGACGCCTGGGCGTTACAATACCGGGCGCGCCTGAAACTGGAAAACAGCCAGGATCACAGCCGCAAGCTTGTCATGGATGCAAGCAACCCCAAATACGTATTGCGAAACTATTTGGCGCAGACAGCTATCGAACGAGCCCAGGAGAAAGACTTCTCGGAAGTCAGGAAACTGCAGCAGATTCTTGAAAAACCGTTTGACGAACAGCCGCAGCATGCACAGTACGCCGAATTGCCGCCGGACTGGGCACGCGGACTGGAAGTCAGTTGTTCGTCTTAGATTGGATCAAACGATATGAGCAGCAAAGTCATCAAAACCGACGCCGAATGGCGCAGCGAGCTGGAACCGATGGAATACGAGGTGACCCGCCACGCCGCCACCGAACGGGCGTTCACCGGCAAGTTCTGGGATCATCACGAACACGGCGTGTATACCTGCGTGTGCTGCAACACGCCCTTGTTCGAATCGGACGCCAAGTTCGATTCCGGCTGCGGCTGGCCGAGTTATTTCAAGGCCATCAATCCCGACAACGTCGAAGAGCGCGTTGACCGCAGCCATGGCATGATGCGCACTGAAATTTTATGCAAGGTGTGCGACGCCCATCTCGGCCATGTATTCCCGGACGGGCCGCCGCCCACCGGCCTGCGCTACTGCATCAATTCGGCATCGCTGCGTTTTGATCCGGCCGGCTGAAGCACCGGCCATCATTTATCCTGACTGAAAGCAAAAACACACATGAAGTTCCTGTTCGACCTGTTCCCGGTAATCCTTTTCTTCGGCATCTTCAAATGGAGCGAAGGCAACGCCGATGCCGCGCAAGCGCTGGCCAGCCAGTACCTGTCGGGTTTTGTCTCCGGCGGCGTGGTGACAGTGGCGCAAGCGCCGGTGCTGCTGGCGACCGCGGTGGCGATCGTCGCCACGGTGGCGCAAATCGGCTACCTGCTGCTGCGCCGGAAAAAAGTCGATGCGATGCTGTGGGTATCGCTGCTCATCATCTGCGTGTTCGGCGGCGCCACCATCTACTTCCATAACGATACCTTCATCAAATGGAAGCCGACCGTGCTCTACTGGGCGTTTGCGGTGGTGCTGCTGGTCAGCCAGCTGCTGCTCAAGAAAAACCTGATCCGCACCATGATGGAAAAGCAGCTGGCCCTGCCCGACCCGATCTGGCAACGCGTCGGTTTTGCCTGGATCGCCTTCTTCATCGCCATGGGCTGCCTGAACCTGTACATCGCCTTCAATTTCCCGACCGCGACCTGGGTCAACTTCAAGCTGTTCGGCGGCATGGGACTGATGTTCGCTTTCGTGATCGGCCAAAGCATCCTGCTCTCCAAATACATCAAGGACCCAGATGAACCCAAGGCTTGATACCATTCGTAACAAATTGACAGCAACACTTGCACCATTGGAATGTATAGTTGAGGACGAGTCGGCGCTGCATGTGGGACACGCCGGCGCGGCCTCAGGCGGCGGACACTATAAAGTACGGATAGTTTGCGCAGTTTTTGAAGGCCAAAACCGCTTAAATCGGCATAGGCTGGTGTATGATTGCTTGGCTGATATGATGCATACAGAAATCCATGCACTGGCTATCACTGCCTTGGCACCATCTGAAACTAAAGCTGCGGAACTTAAGCTGCATGTACATAGTGATCTTAAAGAATAATTGCCCTTCAAACATACTTCAGTTATTCTGCCTTTGCCTCGCATTGATTTATTAACAACCTCCCCCAAATTTAGGATTTGATAATGACATTTAAACCTTCACGTTTACTGGTGGTACTTTTTGCAGCTGCTACATTGCCTGTTATGGCACAAAACCTTGCAGTCGTGAATGGTAAGGCAATCCCTTCGTCGCGCGCCGACATGATGGTCAAGCAATTGTCCGCACAAGGCGGCCAGGCCGATACCCCGGAACTGCGCAACATGGTCAAGGACGAACTGATCAACCGTGAAGTGCTGATCCAGGAAGCCGACAAGCTGGGCCTGGGCAATAACGCCGACGTCAAGGCGCAAGCCGACATCGCCCGCCAGTCGATCCTGATCCGCGCCCTGGTTGCCGACTTCGTCAAGAAGAACCCGATCAAGGATGCCGACATCCAGGCTGAATACGACAAGTTCAAGGCACAGGCTGGCGACAAGGAATATCACGCACGCCACATCCTGGTCGAAAACGAAGCCGATGCAAAATCCATCATCACCAAGCTGAAAGCCGGCGGCAAGTTTGAAGACCTGGCCAAGCAATCGAAAGATCCAGGTTCGGCAGCCAACGGCGGCGACCTCGGCTGGGCGACTCCAGCTTCTTTCGTCAAGCCTTTCTCCGACGCGCTGGTGGCTTTGAAGCCAGGTCAACTGACCGAAACGCCGATCAAGACCCAGTTCGGCTACCACGTGATCAAGCTGGAAGAAGTACGCGCAGCCAAGATCCCTACCCTGGCTGAAGTCAAACCGCAAATCACCGAAGCGCTGCAACAGAAGAAGCTGCAAGCTTACCAGGCTGATCTGCGCGCCAAAGCCAAGGTGCAATAAGACCCCGGCAGCAGCAAAACCGCAGTCAATAAAAAAGCGCTCCTCGGAGCGCTTTTTTTATGTCATGTAGGGTGGGTACCTGTGCCCACGCAGAACGCCGATCGTCGAGGAGCGAATACAGCGTGGGCAAAAGAACCTGCCCACCCTGCTCCACCTGCTTCGACCAGGCAGGTTACAGAAAGATTACCCCACCCACTTGCGCGCATTGCGGAACATGCGCATCCATGGCGAATCCTCGCCCCACGACTCAGGGTGCCACGATTGCTGCACCGTGCGGAACACCCGTTCGGCGTGCGGCATGCAGACCGTGAAGCGGCCGTCCGGCGTGGTCACCGCAGTGATGCCTTGCGGCGAACCGTTCGGATTGTACGGATAAGCTTCGGTCACCTGCCCCTTGTTATCGGTAAAGCGCATGGCCACGAGCGCTTCCTGGATATCGCCGGTTTGCGAGAAATCGGCGAAACCTTCGCCATGGGCGATGGCGATGGCGCTTTGGGTGCCGGCCATGTCCTGGAAGAAGATCGATGGCGACGACTCGACCTGCACCATGGAGAAGCGCGCTTCGAATTTCTCCGACTTGTTGCGGGTGAACTTCGGCCACGCCTGGGCGCCTGGAATGATGGCTTTCAGGTTGCTCATCATCTGGCAACCGTTACAGACGCCGAGCGCAAAGGTGTCGCCGCGCTGGAAGAACAGCGAGAACTGCTCGGCCAGCTTGGTGTTGAACAGGATGGTCTTGGCCCAGCCCTCGCCAGCGCCCAGCACGTCGCCGTAGGAAAAACCGCCGACGGCGATGAAACCCTTGAAATCGTCCAGCCTGGCACGGCCGGCGATCAGGTCGCTCATGTGGACGTCGACCGCCGAGAAACCGGCCTGGTGCATCACGTAAGCAGTCTCGACATGCGAATTGACGCCCTGCTCGCGCAAGATCGCCACGCGCGGCTTGGCCGCCAGGTTGAGGAAAGGCGCGGCGATATTGTCTTGCTGGTCGAATGGTATCTTTGGCGTGATGCCAGGATCGGCCGCATCCAGGATGCGGTCGTATTCGGCATCGGCGCTGGCCGGATTGTCGCGCAGGCGGGCGATGCGCCAGCTGGTTTCGCTCCACAGGCGCTGCAGGGCGATGCGGGGCTGGCTGTAGATGGTCTTGGCGTCGCGGCTGAATTCGATGACGTCGCGCATGTTCGGTTTACCGATGATGTGGCTGCAGGCGCCCAGGTTGAAGCTGCGCAGCACGTTCATGACGTCGGACTTCTGCTCGGCGCGCACTTGCAGCACCGCACCCAGTTCTTCGCTGAACAATGCACGCAAGGTCAGTTCGTTGCGGCGCTCGGCTACCTGGCCGGTCCAGTTCTTGGAATCGCCCCAGTCGGCTGCATGCTCGCTTTCCATGGTCAGGATGTCGAGATTGATCGACAAGCCGCTGTGGCCGGCGAACGCCATCTCGCACAAGGAAGTAAACAAGCCGCCGTCGGAACGGTCATGGTAGGCCAGCAGTTTCTGTTCGCTGTTGAGTTGCTGGATGGCGGCGAAGAAAGCTTTCAGGTCTTGCGCGCTGTCGACATCCGGCGTTTCATTGCCGATCTGCTGCATCACCTGGGTCAGCGCCGAGGCGCCCATGCGGTTCTTGCCGCGGCCAAGGTCGACCAGGATGATGGCGGTGTCGCCGAGATCGGTGCGCAGCTGCGGCGTCAATGAGCGGCGCACATCGCTTACCGGCGCAAAGGCGGAAACGATCAGCGACACCGGTGAAGTCACGGCCTTGGCCTGGCCCTCATCTTTCCAGGTAGTGCGCATCGACAGCGAATCCTTGCCGACCGGGATGCTGATGCCCAGCGCCGGGCACAGCTCCATGCCGATCGCCTTGACGGTATCGAACAAGGCTGCGTCCTGGCCAGGCTGGCCGCAGGCGGCCATCCAGTTGGCGGACAGCTTGACGTCGGAAATATCGGCAATCGCTGCCGCGGCAATATTGGTCAAGGCTTCGCCCACCGCCATGCGACCCGATGCGGCGGCGTTGATGACCGCCAGCGGAGTGCGCTCGCCCATCGCCATTGCTTCGCCCAGGTAACCTTCGAAACTCATGCTGGTTACCGCGCAGTCGGCCACCGGGATCTGCCATGGGCCGACCATCTGGTCGCGCACCGAAGTCGCGCCCACGGTGCGGTCGCCGATGGTGATCAGGAAGGACTTGTCAGCCACTGCCGGCAGTTTCAGCACGCGCTGCGAAACTTCCAGCAGGTCCATGCCGGTCAGGTCGACCGCCGGCAGCACCGGATCGACGTGCTTGACGTCACGCAGCATTTTTGGCGGCTTGCCGAGCAAGACATCCATCGGCATGTCGACCGGGTTATTGTCGTGTTGTGGATCGATGACCTTCAACTGGCGCTCTTCGGTGGCGGTGCCGACCACGGCAAACAGGCAGCGCTCGCGCTGGCAGAAGTATTCGAACAGCGGCAGGCTTTCCGGTGCAATCGCCAGGACATAACGTTCCTGCGATTCATTGCTCCAGATTTCCTTGGGCGCCATGCCGCTTTCTTCCAGCGGCACCTTGCGCAAGTCGAAAATCGCACCGCGCTTGGCGTCGTTGGTGATTTCCGGGAAGGCGTTCGACAAGCCGCCGGCGCCGACATCGTGGATGGAGAGGATAGGATTCTTGTCATCCATGGCCCAGCAGGCATTGATGACTTCCTGCGCGCGCCGTTCCATTTCCGGATTGCCGCGCTGGACCGAATCGAAATCCAGGTCCGCCGTGTTGGAACCGGTCGCCATCGACGACGCCGCGCTGCCGCCCATGCCGATGCGCATGCCGGGACCGCCCAGCTGCACCAGCAGGCTGCCGACCGGCAGCTCGTTCTTCTTGGTGTGTTTGTCGGAAATGCTGCCGATGCCGCCGGCGATCATGATCGGCTTGTGGTAACCCTGCACATTGCCGCCAACATTCTGCTCATACGTGCGGAAATAACCGCCCAGGTTGGGACGGCCGAATTCGTTGTTGAAAGCGGCGCCGCCGAGCGGGCCGTCGATCATGATCTGCAAGGCCGAAGCGATGCGCTCCGGCTTGCTGTACGCTGCTGCGTCGCCTTGGCCGGCGACGGTGACGTCAGCCGAATTCTCCCAGGCTTGCTGCGCATCCGGCAACAACAGGTTGGATACGGTAAAGCCGGTCAGGCCAGCCTTCGGCTTGGCGCCGCGGCCGGTCGCGCCTTCGTCGCGGATCTCGCCGCCGGCGCCGGTGGAGGCGCCAGGAAACGGTGAAATCGCGGTCGGATGGTTGTGCGTCTCGACCTTCATCAAGATATGCGTCAGCTCATCCGAAGCACGGTACGTATTGCCTTCGGCGGCGCCGCGTGCATAGAAGCGCGACACAGTGGCGCCTTCGATGATGGACGAGTTGTCGCTATAGGCGACGATGGTGCCCTTGGGCGCCAGCTGGTGGGTGTTCTTGATCATCGCGAACAAGGACTTGTCCTGCGCTGCGCCGTCGATGATCCAGTCGGCGTTGAAAATCTTGTGGCGGCAATGTTCGCTGTTGGCTTGCGCGAACATCATCAGCTCGACGTCGGTCGGATTGCGCTTGGCGCTGGTGAAAGCGTTCAGCAGATAATCGATCTCGTCATCCGACAGCGCCAGGCCCAGTTCGCTGTTGGCGTGTTCCAGCGCTGCCTTGCCGCCTGCCAGCAGGTCGATGAAGGCCAGCGGCTTGGCGTCCAGCTCACGGAACAGACCGGCCGCCTGTTCGGCGCTGCGCAATACGGTTTCGGTCATGCGGTCGTGCAGCACGTCGGCGATGGCGCGCACGCTGTCGTCGTTGAGCTTCTTGGCGCCGCCCAGCAAACCGCTCTTCAGCTTGACCTGGTAGGCGATACCGCGTTCGATGCGCTTGATATGCGCCATGCCGCAGTTATGGGCGATGTCGGTGGCTTTGCTGGCCCACGGCGAAATGGTGCCGAAACGCGGGATCACTATGAACTCTTCGCCGCCGTCGCCCGCGGTGAACGGATCGCCGTAGGTCAGCAAGGCGTTCAGGCGGCCGATATCGTCCTCGCTGAGTGCAGTCGAAGCGTCGACAAAATGGTCGAAACGCCCTGTCACTTCGACGACATTGCTGTCGATCGCTTGTAACTGGGCTAGAAGACGTTGGGAACGGAAGGCAGGAAGGGCGTTGGAACCGGGCAAAATCAACATGGCGTGGGGGGAGTTGATGCAGCGTGGCTGCGGGTTAAATCAGAAGCCGTCATTATACAGTGCTGCCCCGCCTGCCGCCCCCTGAACTGATGACAAAATCACCTTGCCGCAACGCGTAAAAGGCGCAATGGGCCAAACACGCGCAAGCGTCCCCGGCTCATCGTTGCAATTAAGACAATTTTAGCCTTAGAAGTCCTTGAGGACGATCTTGCCAATCGCCCGCCCGCCTTCCAGCGTGGCGTGGGCTAACCGCAGGTTGGCGGCGTTAATCGGCGACAAGACCTGATTCACCGTGGTGACAATCACCTGCTTGTCGATCAGGCGCGCCACCTGGTCCAGCAGGTTGCCCTGCTGCTGCATGTCGGCAGTCTGGAACATCGAGCGGGTAAACATGAATTCCCAGATGAAGCCGGCGCTCTTGGCTTTCAGCAAGCTGACATCAAGCGGCGCATCGTTTTCGACGATGGTGCAGATCATGCCTTGCGGGGCTATTGCTGCGGCGGCGGCCGGGAAATGGCGGTCGGTGTCGTTCAGGATCAGCACATAGTCGACGTTGTCGAAGCCTTGCTGCTTGAGCTGCGCCGGCAGGTCGCCGAAATGGTTGATGACATGTTGCGCACCCAGTTCGCGCACCCATTTTTCCGACTCGGGCCGCGATGCCGTGGCGATCACCTTCAGGCCGGCGACCTTGACCGCCAGCTGGATCGCAATCGAGCCGACACCGCCGGCGCCGCCTATGATCAGGATGGATTTGGCCGACGCAGCCGCTGCGGGCGGCACATGCAGGCGCTCGAACAATGCTTCCCAGGCGGTGATCGTGGTCAGCGGCAAGGCGGCGGCCTGCTCGAAAGACAGCGATTGCGGCATGTTGCCGACGATGCGTTCGTCGACCAGCTGGAATTCGCTGTTGCTGCCGGGCCGGGTGATATCGCCCGCATAAAACACCCGGTCGCCGACCTTGAAACGGCTCACCTCAGGCCCGACCGCCTGCACTACGCCGGCGGCATCCCAGCCCAGCACGCGCGGCTTTTTTTCGATGGTGTCCTTGGGCGCCCGCACCTTGACGTCGACCGGATTGACGCCGATGGCCTTGATCTCGACCAGCAGGTCGCGGCCCTGCGGCGCCGGCTTGTCGAGCTGGACGTCGAGCAGCGATTCGGGGTTGTCGATAGGCAGGTATTGGGTTAAGGCGATGGCTTTCATTTACGGACTCCTGAGGATAACGACAGATTCACTATGAATCCGGTCTAATGACAATCATTATGATAATGTTGAATTATTTTATAAATAGCCTGATATTTGATTCACTTTCAATCAAAGTTTGATAATGTATTCAACCACCGACCTCCAGCTTTTCATTCACACCGCCGACCTCGGCAGCCTGTCGAATGCAGCGCGCCAGCTCGACCTGCTGCCGGCCACCGCCAGCGCCAGCCTGAAGCGGCTGGAGCAGCAGCTCAACGCCAGGCTGTTCGTGCGCTCGACCCGCAGCATGCGGCTGACGCCGGAGGGGACCTTGTTCCTGGAATACAGCCGGCAGGCGCTGGCCCTGCTGCAGGAAGGCCAGGCCCTGCTCACCGCCGGCGGCCCTGTGAGCGGCCACCTGCGGCTGTCGATGCCGTCCGATGTCGGCCGCAATGTGCTGCTGCCCTGGCTCGACGCCTTCCAGGAAAACCATCCGCAGGTCACCCTGTCGCTGCAGTTTTCCGACCGCGTGGTGGACCTGTTCCGCGATCCGGTCGATGTCGCTTTCCGCTACGGTCCGCTGGACGACTCGACCCTGGTCTCACAGATACTGGCCCCCAGCCGCCGGGTGGCGGTAGCGGCGCCCTCCTACCTGGCCCGGCACGGCAGGCCAGCCGTGCCAAAAGACCTGGCAAGCCATAACTGCCTGCTGTATTACCTGCAGCACGGCCTGTTCAACAACTGGCGCTTTTACTCCGGCAAGACTGCGGTCGACGTCAAGGTGCGCGGCGACCGCATGACCGACGACGCCGCCATTGCGCGCGCCTGGGCGATCGCCGGCATCGGCATCGCCTATAAATCGTGGCTGGATGTGCGGCAGGACGTGGCCGACGGCCGCCTGGAAATCATCCTGGAACAGTTCGTGGGCGAAGAAACCCCGCTCAGCATGGTGTATCCGCACCGCAGCAGCATGTCGCCCTCGCTGCGCGCCTTGCTGGCCTTCCTGCGCGCGCAGTTCGCCGCGCTAACGGGGCCTTAATCCGGCGCTTTGAATGATCCGGCGTCGCGGCCGAAATGCTCGACCACGAACTCGATGAACGATGTCAGCTTGGGCGTCATCTTGCGGTTGGAGGCCACCACGATGTGCATGGGGCGGTGCTCCAGTTCATAGCCACCCAGCAGGCGCCGCAGCCGTCCAGCCGCAATTTCGCCGCACAGCAGGGCTTCCGGCTGCATGATGATGCCGATGCCGTTGAGGGCGGCGGTGCGCAGGGCCAGGCCGTTGTTGGCGCGGAAGTTGCCGTGCACTTCTATCTCCTGTTCGACGCCGTCCCTGGAAAAGCGCCAGCGGTTGTAATGGTTGCCATGGACGAAACTCATGCAGTTGTGGCCGCGCAATTGCTGCGGCGTCTGCGGCGTACCGCAACGCGCCAGGTATTCCGGCGCCGCGCACACCAGCGCCCGGTATGGCTGCAAAGGCCGCGCCACCAGGGTCGAATCGGGCAGCGCGCCAATCCGGATCGCCACCTCGAAGCCCTCCTCCACCAGGTCGACCACGCGGTCATTCAGGGACAGGTCGAGTTCGACATCGGGATAACGCTCCAGGTAGGCGCGCACCACGGCAGCCAGCATCTGGCCACCGAAGGTGGCGGGCGCGGTCACCCGCAACACGCCACGCGGCAACAGCTGCATCTGCTTGACCGAAGCGTCAGCCGCCTCGATTTCCAGCAAGGCCTGCTTGCAGCGCTCAAAGTACAACTGGCCGATCTCGGTCAGGCTCTGGCGGCGCGTAGTACGGTTCAACAGCCGCACGCCGAGCTGTTCTTCCAGCTGGCGCACGTGCTTGCCCACCATGGTGGGTGAAATCCGGGCTTCTTCCGCCGCCGCGGAAAAACCGCCTTTTTCGACCACGCGGACGAAAATTTGCATGCTGGTCAGTCTGTCCATATGTCCAATTACGCACTATTGGTTTCAAGTAATAGGAATATTACGCTATTTATCCACCATAAAGAAGCAATCATAATGAAGGTCGGATCTATCTCCTTATTTACTCCTTACTTATCTTTTGCGGAGCACACCATGAAAATCGCAGTTATCGGCGCTACAGGCACTATCGGCAAGGCAGTCGTCAAACAATTGGCCGGCCGCCATGAAATCATCCAGGTCGGCAACAGCAGCGGCCAGTACCAGGTCGACATCACCGACATCCGCAGCGTCGAAGGCCTGTTTGCAAAAATCGGCAAGATCGACGCGATCGTCTCGACCGCCGGCAAGCTGCACTTCGGCCCGCTGCAGGAATTGACGCCGGAGAAATTCGAAATCGGCTTGCGCGACAAGCTGATGGGCCAGATCAACCTGGCGCTGGTGGCCCAGCATCACCTGAACGATGGCGGCTCGATCACGCTCACCAGCGGCATCCTCAGCGACGAACCTATCCTGCAAGGCGTCAACGCCAGCACCGTCAATGCGGCGCTGGACGGCTTTGTGCGCGCCGCCGCGATCGAACTCAAGCGCGGCATCCGCATCAATGTCGTCAATCCGACCGTGCTGGAAGAGTCGCTGGAGGTCTACGGCCCGTTCTTCTACGGTTTCGAGGCAGCACCCGCGAGCCGCGTCGCCCAGGCTTACAGCCGCAGCGTCGAAGGCGCACAGACCGGGCGTGTGTACCGGGTCTGGTAAACAAGGGCAGCCCCTGAGGAAGCCGCATCATCGTTGTCAGCATTTTGTCAAGATGATGCAGTAAGATTGGCACAGCTCCGAAGCAACCGATCCCATCCTCAAGAGGCGTGCCATGGTGAATGTAGTAAAGCGCATCCAGGAATACAATGCAGGCCGCGATCCGCAGCGGCTGCAGTTGAAATACAAGAATATCCGCAACGATCCCTTCACCTTCCTGCGCGGGACCTGCCACCTGTTCTATGAGCGCCTGCCGCAAAGCGGCGTGATGCGTTCTGCGCCGCTGGCCTGGATCTGCGGCGACCTGCACCTGGAAAATTTCGGCAGCTACAAGGGCGATAACCGCCTGGCTTATTTCGACCTCAACGATTTCGACGAGGCCGCGCTGGCGCCGGTCAGCTGGGAACTGGTGCGGCTGCTGACCAGCGTACTGATTGCGGCCGACGCTGCACCCGACGGACCCGCCGATAGCCGGCTCTTGTGCCGCAGCTTCATCGACGCCTACGGCGCCGCCTTGACGCTGGGTAAACCGCGCTGGGTCGAGCGCGATACTGCGCAAGGCATGGTCGGCGACTTGCTGAACAGCTTGCGCGGCCGGCAGCGCGCCGATTACCTGAATGCCCGCACGGTACGCAAAGGCAAGCTGCGCGTGCTGAACGCAGATGGCAAGAAAGCGCTGCCGGCTTCCGACAAGCAGCGCGCGAAAGTCACTGCATTCATGAAACGCTTCGCCGCCGAACAAGCTAATCCGGATTTCTACAAGGTGCTGGATGTGGCGCGCCGCATCGCCGGCACCGGCAGCCTGGGCGTCGACCGCTACACCATCCTGGTGCAGGGCAAGGGTTCGCCGGATGGCAATTACCTGCTTGACTTGAAGCAGACCTTGCCGTCGTCATTGGCGCCTTTTTTGAAGGTGCCCCAGCCCAAATGGTTGAACCAGGCGCAGCGCGTGGTGTCGCTGCAGCGGCGCTGCCAGGCGGTGTCGATGGCATTCCTGCAGCCGGTCATGCTGGGCAAGACCGCTTATGTGCTGCGCGGGCTGCAACCCAGCGAAGACCGGGTCGCGCTCAAGCAGCCGCGCCATACCCTGGCTGAAATCCAGCAAGTCATGACGGTCATGGGCAATATCGTCGCCTGGGCGCAATTGCGCAGCGCCGGCCGCCAGGGATCGGCGATTGCCGATGAACTGATCGCCTTCGGAGAAAGCAAGAAATGGAAAAAGCAATTGCTGGATGCGGCCCAGGATTGCGCGGCGCAAGTGCGCAAGGATTGGCAGACCTACAGCAAGGCATATGACGTCGGCGCATTTAAGTTGTAGCCGCCTTGGGCAGGCCCAGGCTCAAGTGCACATTCGCGCAGACACGAGGCGCGCATGCATGGCTCCGGCCTGCCTTGACTAAACCGCCGAGGACGAGGTAATTGTGCGTTCTGCTGTCCTCTTATCAAGTAATTCAAGGTATCATTCTGATCGCCTGCAACGCGTCGTGCCGCGCAGAACCCCTTGAGAACAATAGTGATACAGCAGCAGACACAGAAACAAATCGTGGTTATCGGCGGCGGCGTGATGGGAGTCTGCAGCGCTTATTTTCTGGCCGAAGCCGGGCATCAGGTTGCCGTAGTCGAACAACGCAGCAACGTCGCAGAGCAGTCTACGCTCGGCAATTCCGGCATCTTGTCGGCCGGCGCGGCGCTGCCGTGGGCCGTACCCGGCATGCGCCGCAAGATCCTGGCCGGCATGTTCAACCAGGAAGCGCCGAACGTGCTCAACGCGCGTTTCAATCCCGCGCTGTGGCGCTGGATGCGGCGCTGGATCGCCGAATCCGAGATCCAGCGGTTTCGCTCCCATACCCACCAGATGCAAAGGCTGGCCTCTTACAGCCAGGACCTGCTGGAGCGGATACAACAGCATTTCCAGCTCGACTTTGAACAGAGCCCCGGCTTGCTGCGCCTGTTTCGCAGCGAAGCGGAACTGGCGGCGCTGACTCCTACCCGTGAATTGCTGACCGAATGCGGCGTCGCGCACCAGCTGCTCGACGAGGCTGGCGCGCGGCTGCAGGAACCGGCCTTGGCCGGCGCCGGCAAACTGGCCGGCGGCTTGTATTTCCCCGACCTCGGTTCCGGCAATTGCACCCTGTTCACCAAACAGCTGAAAGCCATCCTGCAGGGACTGGGGGTGCAGTTTC
Organism: Collimonas fungivorans; assembly: GCF_001584145.1. Lineage (NCBI taxonomy): Bacteria > Pseudomonadati > Pseudomonadota > Betaproteobacteria > Burkholderiales > Oxalobacteraceae > Collimonas > Collimonas fungivorans. Next base: position 3,344,252 of record NZ_CP013232.1, read on the forward strand.
ATTTCGACAGCAAGGTCTCCGCCATCGTGCCGCAAGGTGCGCAAGTCGCCTTGCATATAGACGGCAACGTGCTGCTGGCCGACGCCGTGGTGTGCGCTACCGGCAGCGCCAGCGCCCAGCTGCTGAAACCGCTCGGCCTGCGCTTGCCGCTGCACGCGATCAAGACCTATACCGCCACCGCCGCCGTAAAAAATTACGAAGTCGCGCCGCAGACGGCGCTGCTGGATGGCAGTTACCAGGTCACCATGGCGCGTATCGGCGACCGCATCCGCCTGGCGGGAATTGCCGAGTTCGGCGCCCAGGACATGACGCTCGACGACAAGGCCATGCGTACGCTGCTGAAAGTGGCGCACGACTGGTTTCCCGACGCCGCCAATTTCAATAGCGCCAGTTTCTGGTGCGGCCACACGCCGATGCTGGCCGACGAAGTGCCGCTAGTCGGCCATACCGGCGCCAGCAACGTGTTTGTCAATATCGGCCACGGCGGTTCGGGCTGGAGCATGGCGCTGGGCGCCGCCAAAGTGCTGGCCGACCAAGTCTGCGGGCGGCTGCCCGAGATTGACCTGGACGGTTTGACAGTGGCGCGCTATCGCTGACACAGAAGTACACCGAGGCCGGCGTTTCTTTTGCGATATGCTGGAAGCTTCCGGGAGCCGTGGCTCCCGCTAACGGACAACACACCATGAGCGTGATCTATCCCGTTGCCGAAATCCGCAACATCGAACAGGCAGCCTTGCGCGCGCTGCCGCCTTACAGCCTGATGCAGCGCGCCGGCCAGGCGGCGGCGCAAGCTGCTTTACGCATACTCCCCGGCCCGCCCCACACCTCTGCCATCCTGGTGCTGGCAGGCCCCGGCAACAACGGCGGCGACGCCCTCGAAGCCGGCGCCGGCCTGGCCGAGGCCGGCGCCGAAGTGGTGGTGCTGCTCAAGGCCGTTCCCTCGCAACTGCCGGCTGACGCGGCCGTGGCGCTGGCCCGCGCCCAGCGCCACGGCGTGCACCTGATGCCGCCCGAGCAGTTTGCCGAGATCGACAGCAGCCAATGGTCCCTGGTGATAGACGGCTTGTTCGGCATCGGCCTGAGCCGGCCGCTGGACGGCGACTGGCGCAGCCTGGTGCAAGCCGTCAATGCGATGGCCTGCCCGGTGCTGGCGCTGGACCTGCCGAGCGGACTGAACGCCGACACCGGCACCGTAGTGGGCGGCGCTGCCGGCATTGCAGTCAAGGCCAGCCATACCATCACCTTCATCGCCGACAAGGCCGGCCTGCATACCGGCGACGGTCCCGATTACGCCGGCAAAGTTGAAGTCGCGACACTAGCCATCGCCGACAGCCATTTCCCCGCGCCGCACATGTGGCTAAGCCAGCCAGGACTGTTTAGCGAATACCTGCGGCCGCGCCGCCGCAATTCGCACAAAGGCAGTTTCGGCGACGTCGCCGTGATAGGCGGCGCTGCGGGAATGGCCGGGGCGCCGATCCTGGCGGCGCGCGCCGCCGCCAAGTGCGGCGCCGGACGGGTGTTTGTCGGTTTTCCGGAGAATCCGCCGGCCTACGACAGCGCACAGCCGGAACTCATGTGCCGCCACGCCGCCGACCTCGATTTTTCCTCGGCGGTGCTGGTGGTCGGCCCCGGCCTCGGCATGGCCGACGCCGCGCTGGCCTTGCTGACGCGCGCGCTGGATGCGCTCAGCTGGCTGGTGCTGGACGCCGATGCCCTGAACCTGCTGGCGCGTCAGCCGCAACTGCAAGCGCGAGCGGCGCAGCGCCAGCATGCCGTACTGATGACGCCGCATCCCCTGGAAGCCGCCCGCCTGCTAGGCGTCAGCACCAGCGATATCCAGGCCGACCGTGTCGCCGCCGCCCGCACCATGGCGCGCCGTTTCAATGCGGTAGTCGTGCTGAAAGGCGCCGGCACCATCATCGCCCGCGCCGATGGCTCAACGGTGGTCAATTCAACCGGCAACCCTGCCCTCGCCACCGCCGGCAGCGGCGACGTCTTGTCGGGCATTTGCGGCGCTTTGCTGGCGCAGGGCTGGCCGCAGTGGGAAGCGGCGCTGGCAGCGGCATGGCTGCACGGCCGCGCAGCCGACCAGCTGGTAGCGCAAGGGATCGGCCCGGTCGGCCTGACTGCCAGCGAACTGATCCCGGAAGTCAGGCTGGTGCTGAACCAGCTGCTGCAGGAACGTTGACAGGTCGGGCCGCGCACGCGTACCTGACTCGATGTCATGCGCCCCAGGGCACCACCGCCACCCCCATCAGCTGGCGATGGAATGTCATCACCAGCAAAGCCAGCAGCAGGCCCGAGACACACGCAATCACATCGAACTTCACAGCCGGGACAAATGGCTTGTAGCTCTTGCGCTGAATCACGGAAAACAAGTCGATCACGGCGAAAGCCAGGAAAGCGGCAAACAGCAGCGTCGCCTTGGCATGTCCGTTCGCCAGCAAATGCACCAGCGCCCAGATCGCCAGCCCCAGCAGCATCGGGTGTTTTACCCAGGCCCGGATATGGCTTTTCATATTGGCGGCGGCAAACAGGATGAAGCTGAGCACCATCGCCAGCGGCGCGGCATGGATGGCGCCCACCGAGGACGGGAACAAGCTGGCTCCGTGCGGCGCCCTGGCGTAGCCGGCCACGATCAGGATCAGCCCCAGCGCCGCCAGCAAGGCGAACAGCCCTTTGTACCGGTTTTCACCGAAGACGCGGACCAGCTGCGCTTTCAGGGGCGGTACAACGGGTATCAGATGGAGGCCGATAAAGAGCAGCAGCCCCAGGCTAAGCATTTCCAAAATCATTCTCCTTCCATGACAATCACTCGGCCGAAATCGCTGCCGGACAGATGCAATGAAAAATCCCTCCTGGCGGTAGCGCCAGGAGGGATTCATTATAGATACAAATTCACTGTCCCTGGCGCAGTTGCGCCAGGCCAGCGTGGTTTCAATGCGCCTGGATTTCCTTGACCAGGTCAGTGCCGCCATAGACCTTGCCCAGCGTTTCCAGGATAGCGCCGCTATGTACGGCGATCGAGCGGTTGTCACGCGGATCGAACCAGAATGCGCCGCCCAGCGAGTGGATGTTGCCATCGAAAATCAGGCCGACGATTTCACCGTTGCGATTGATCATCGGGCTGCCGGAATTACCGCCGATGATGTCGTTGGTGGTGGCAAGATTATAGCGCTGCGCCAGGTTCAGCTTGCTCTTGGCAGCGTGCCAGGAAGCAGGCAAGGCGAACGGATCGGCACCGGTGTCACGCTCGAAGGCGCCGCCGATCGTGGTGAACGGCGGGATCTTCTTGTCGCCTTCCTGCCATCCCTTGACTTCGCCATATGACAGGCGCAGGGTGAACGTAGCGTCCGGATAAGCGCTGGTGCCTTGCTGGGCAAAACGCGCCTGTGCGATCAGCTCGGAATTCTTCTGCTGCACGGAATCCACTTCTTTCTCGTAGCGTGCGCGGATGGCGCGCGCAGCCGGATCAAGCGCCAGTTCCTGTTTGATGAACGGATCGTCGGATTTCAGGATCGCTTCCTTGCCGCCCTGCCACAGCGCCTTGCGCACCGCCGGATCGCCCAGCTTGGTGTGATCGATCAAGGCCGCGCTGAGCTGGTCAGGCGACTGCTTGCCGAGCACCTGCTTGACAAATGGATCATCGGTGCCAAGCATCTCGCGCAGCTTGGTGAGTGAAAGCGACAGCATCACTTTTTCGTATTCCGGATATACCGGTGCGGTGGAAAACAACTCTTGTTCCAGTTCCGGCAGCTTGGCGTCGGCATATTCCGGCAAGCGTTCGCCGTTCGGCTTGGCGCGCTCTTCCGCACCGCGCACCAGGGCCCGTGCATAGCTGGAATACTTGCTGGAGAAACCGCGGCCGCCTTCGATCAGGCCGTAAGGCGCTTCGATCTGGCGATACGCTTGCTGCGCCGCCGCTATGGCGTCCCAGGCGCCGCCGACCTTGGCTTGCAGCGCCGGCTGCTTGGCCACGAACTGGCGCAAGGCAGTTTCCTCATCCTGCTTCTGTTTCATCAGCGCAGGATCCTGCAAGGCGCTCAGGCGTCCGCGAAACGCCTTGTAGGCATTCTCCACGCCGAACAAGGCGTGCTCGGCGTTACGCGCCGCTTCCGGACTGTTCTTGCTGTATTGCTCCAGCACGCCGCGCATTTCCGCCAGCCGGATCAGGTTGTTGACCAGCGTCAGGTCGCGCAAGGTAGTCAGCTGCGACACGGTCAGCTGGCGTTGCGTCGAACCCGGCTGGCCGGTCACGAATACCATTTCGCCCTCTTGCGCTCCGCTTTTGCTGAACGGGAAATAGTTTTCGATCTTGGCCGGCTTGCCGCCTTCATATGCGCGCAGCAAGGTAATGTCGAGGTCGTAGCGCGGGAAGTTGAAATTGTCCGGATCGCCGCCAAAGAAAGCCGCGGCTTTTTCCGGCGCCCACACCAGGCGCGTGTCCTGGAAGCGATGATATTTGTAAACCTGGTACTGGCCGCCGTGATACAGGTCGACGACGTCGCAGCGCACGGTTTCCTTGTCGTTGCCGACGCAGGCTGAAGTCAGCTTGGCCTTGACAGCGTTCTGCGCATTCTTGAATGCCGCACCGTCCAGGCCCGCGGTCGCATTCTTGACTTCGGTAGTGACGTCAGTGATCTGCTCCAGCCGGTTCAATTCGATTTCCGGACAGCTCAGTTCCTGTTCGCGGCCCTTGGCCAAATAGCCGTCCGTGATCAGGTTCTTTTTTGCGGTCGACAATTGGTCCAGGCACTCGGACGCGCAATGGTGATTGGTCATCACCAGCCCGTCTTTCGAAACAAACGATGCTGAGCAGCCGCCGGCAATCCGCGCCGAGCCCAGCATGGTGCGCTTGATCCAGCCTTCGCTCGGGGTGAACCCGTATTCGGCCTGCATCTTCGCCTTCGGCAAATTGTCCAAGGTCCACATCCCCTCCGCCGCCAGCGCCATGCCCGGCACCAGCAGTGCTGCAAAAAGCCAATGAATTCGCATCGTCTTCCCTATCAATAATAAATTTTTAGGAGTGAAACATTACCACATTGAAATGCGATGCGTCATCATCGGCCTGCGCTGCGCTATTGCAAGTGCTGCAGCAAGGACGGGCCGAACACTTCCTGCCGGATCTGATGCACGGCCACGCCGCGCGCCAGCAGGGTTTCGCGCTAAAACTGCATGCGCGCAATGACATCGGAGGTGGGTGGTGCGCCAAGCTCTGCCCGGCTGTGCCGGTTCATGCCGGCATAAAATTCCCGCTGGCCGAAATTGGTGAATTTGGTGAATGCATTTTCTGCTGGAGGCGGGCTGCGGATGCAACCATCTCATTATTAATGTATTTAAAAGACAACAATAAAATCCCGTCAAAAAATACATTTGTTGACAGCAATCTCAAGACACACAAGACCTCTACTTTTTTACAAAAAAACAAAATGTCTTGACGTGCCTTCCCTATGACGCCAATATGAACAAAAGAAAATATTTCCACAAGGAAAATATAATAGAGAGGATGCCGATCATTAACAAATGTCCAAGCGATCGCTTGGGTTTCCACAATACAAAAATGTCAATCGGGAGATTTGTCATGAAAAGGTTTGTTTGGAACAGCATTTTGCTTATCGCATCAGCAACAGTCTGTGGCGGCGCGGCGGCGGCCACCGCTACCGCCACCATGACCAACACGGTCACCATTTCCAATAATTGCAGTATTTCCACCCTTGGCTTCACGACGACCTACGATCCTATCGTCACCAATGCCACCACCAACCAGGACATCACCGCCAGCGTCACCACCACCTGCACCATCGGTGCTTCGCCGGTGATTACGCTGGGACAGGGAGCCAACGCCAATACCGGTTCGACCGATGCCGTGCCGCTGCGGCGCCTGAGCAGCGGCGGCGGCACTCCGGCCTTCCTCAACTATGGCCTGTTCTCCGACTCCGGCCGCACCGTCACCTGGGGCAATACGGTAGCCACTGCGCCTGTCGCCGTGACCGCCACCGGCAGCGCCACGCCAACCACGATTTATGCGCGGGTGCCATCCGGCCAGTCCGTCAAGGCAGCGACTTATATAGATACCGTAGTCGCTACCGTCACTTTTTAAGGCGGCCGACGATGCTCAAGCTGAAGCAATGGCCTGCTCTTTCTCTTGCTTTTGTCTTGTGCATGGTTTTTGCACAAGATGCAGACGCAGCCTCATTCAACGTCAATCCGATAGGTTTCGACCTGAGTGCTGAGCGCGCTTCCGGCGTGCTGCAGGTCAGGAACACCGGCGACGAACCGGTGCGCATACAGGTCGGCGCGGTCGACTGGAGCACCGATGGCCGCCAGGAAGTGCTGACGGATACCGACGCCCTGCTGCTGAATCCGCCGATCTTCTCGATAGAGCCGGGACAAACCCAGTTCCTGCGCTTCGGCGTGCGCCATCCGATGACGTCCACCACTGAAAAAAGCTACCGCCTGCTGATCGACGAAGTGCCGCCCAGCGGGCCGCAGGCGCCAGGCTTGAAGACCCTGCTGCGAATCAGCATCCCGGTCTTCATCGTGCCCAAGAACAAGCAGGAAAAGATTTCCTGGCAACTGAAGCGGGAAAGCGGCGGCCTGGTGCTGGTGGCAGCCAACGACGGCAACGTCCATAGCAAGATCATCCATATCCAGCTGAACAATACGCTGAGCAACGGCGACAGCGGAGACGGCCTGCAGATCAGCACGCCTGCCTACGTATTGCCTGGACAGCACAAGCAATGGTCCCTGGCGAATGGGAAGATCCGTGCCGGCGCGGTCCGGCTGCAAATTCAGACAGACAAGGGCGAGATTGAAGAACATCTCATGCTGGAGGCTGACCAAGTATCTAGCCGCTAGCCTGATCGCGTGTCACATCCCGGCTCTGGCAGCAGCTGACAAGTCAGTGACAGAACAGGAAATCATATTGGCGGTGACCGTCAACGACAGGAAATTGACGGATGCAGCGCTGATTGTGCGCACTGCAGCCGACGGCATTATCGTGCCGGCGCAGTTGTTAAACGAGGCGCGCTTGCGCTTGCCGGATGTCGCTGCCGTCAGCAGCCACCAGCAAAATTATTATCCGCTGGCGGCGCTACCTGGCGTGCGCGCCGAAATCGAGGCCAGCACGCAGACATTGAATATCCATGCGCCTCCAAGCGCTTTCACCGATTCGGCATTCAACCTTGGCTTGCATCAGCCTTTGCTGCTGCAAGCCGCGGAAACCGGCGCTTTCCTGAATTACGACATTAATTACGCCAAGGGCCAAGGCCAGGACCAGACCAATCTCTCCGGCCTGGCGGAACTGGGCGTGTTCAGCGGCGGCGGCATCTACACCAGCCGCTTCGTCGGCCAGGACCTGACCGGCCAGCGTTCGCTGTTCCGGCTCGACAGCCAGTACACGCGGGATTTTCCGCTACAGCAGGCGACCCTGGTGGTCGGCGACAGCATTACCGGCGGCAGCGCCCTGTCGCGCCAGGTATATTTCGGAGGCCTCCAGTGGCGCACCAAATTCTCGACCATCCCAGGCTACCAGGCGATCCCGCTGCCGGCGTTCAGCGGCACCGCGGCGGCGCCCTCCGTAGTCGACATCTACGTGGATAATATCCTGCGCCTCAAGCAGCCGGTCGATACCGGCCCGTTCACCATCAACAACCTGCCGGTGTATGCCGGCCAGGGCAATGTGCAGATGGTGGTGCACGATGTGCTCGGGCGCCAGCAGGTCTATACCCAGGGCTACATCACCAGCGCCCAGCTGCTGCGCCAAGGCAGCAAGGATGTCTCTTACGAAGTCGGCGCGCTGCGCGACAATTTCGGCAGCAAGGACAGCGACTACGGCCGGGTGTTCAGCTCCGGCACCGTACGTTACGGCGTCAGCAACAGCAGCACCGTCGAAGGCCATGGCGAAATCATGCGCGGCCGCGAGTCGCTGGCAGTCGGCGCGGCCGTCGCCGTCAGCGATATCGGCTTGCTGAGCGGCGGCCTGGCTGCCAGCAATTCGGAACGCGGCAACGACACCCAGCAATACCTGCAGTTCGACCGCCAGGGCAGCGTATATGCCTTGACCCTGCGCGCCCAGACTGCCGGCCCGCGCTTCTGGCAGCTGGGCCTGGCCGACGACATCCTGGCGCCGGCCCAGCAGATCCAGGCGCAGGCCAACGTCTCGCTGGGGGAGCGCACCAATGCGGCGATCGGCTACCTGAGCCAGGTCAACCGCGGCCAGGAAAACGTGCGCGCAATCAACGCCGGCCTGAATTTCAACTTGCGCCAGAACGGCAGCATCAGCATCGGCTTGCTGAAATCGCTGACACAGGATCGCCAGCTGTCCGCCAATCTGGTCTGGGTCATGCCGCTGGAGCATCAGAGTTTCCTGCAAGTGGTGGCCAGCGGCCAGCAAGGCAGCAAATACTTCAGCACCGAATACCAGCAAACCGCGCCGCAGGAAGGCGGCTGGGGCTACCGCGCACGCAAGGCCTTGTTTGACAACGGCGGCGAAGACATAGGCGCCAACTACATCGGCACCACCGGCGAATACATGCTCAACGCCAACCGCGTGGACGGGCAAAACAACCTGCAGCTGGAAGCGCGCGGCGGTATCGCCCTGCTCGGCGGCCATGTGCGCGCAACGCGCTGGCTGGACCAGAGTTTCGCCATGGTGGAGGTGCCGGTCGAGCAGCCTATCGATATCTATGCCAACAATATCAAGGTCGGCCAGACTGACAAATACGGTGTCGGCTTCGTGCCGCGCCTGGTTCCCTACGAATCCAACACGGTTGCGCTGGACGACGCCAGGCTGCCGCTGTCGATGACGCTCGACCTGGCACAGAAATCGGTGACGCCCGGCTATCGCACCGGCAGCCTGCTGAAATTCAGCGCGCAGCAGAACCGCAGCGCAACCCTGACCCTGGTCGACCAAAGCAACAAACCGCTGGCCACCGGCACCAGGGTGTATGTCAACCACGACACCACGGCGCAGGAAGTGGCTTTGCGCGGGCAGGTTTTCATACCCGAGATCGACTATCCGGCCGAAGTCGTGGTGCGCGACAACGGCTCCGGCATACGCTGCCGCTTCGAGATCGCAGCGCCGCCGCAGGCCGCCATCATGCCGGTGCTGGGACCCTATGTTTGCGCTCAGGAGATGAAATGAAACCTGCTCTGAAATGGCTGGCGGCTGCTGCTATCCTGGCGCTGCCGCCAAGCGCGCATGCGCTGCTTGCCACTTGCACGGTTGCCACCACCGGCATCGTGTTTCCCGCCTATGCATCGCCTGGCAGCACCAACTCGGACAGTACCGGCGACATTGCCGTCACCTGCTCCGCATTGGTGCTCGGACTCGGCAGCTATACCATTTCGGTCAGCACCGGAGCCGGCACCTATGCCAACCGCAAGCTGACTTCCGGCGCCAATTTCCTCAACTACAATATGTTCACCGACACGGCGCGGTCGATAGTCTGGGGCGACGGCACCGCAGGCACCCAGACGGTAAGCGACAGCTATGTGATCCTGGTGGCGCCGACCACCCGCCATTACACGTCCTATGGACGGGTGCCGGGGAGCCAGAACAAGCCGGCCGGAACCTATACCGATACAGTCACTGTCACGGTCACTTACTGAATACGCTGGCCGAAAAAAAACCGATCTCCCGATCGGCTTTTTTTCTCAGGCAGCGGCTCGGCGAACCGCGAACCTGGATTTAGATTTCTTCGTACAGCGGCAGTGTCAGGAATTCGGCAAACGAAGCCGAAGTCGACATTTCTTCGAAGATCCTGGCAGCGCGGTCATACGTTGCACCGTCGCCAACCAGCGCCTTGACCTTGACCAGCTCTTGCGGAATCATCGCCACCACCATCTCGGCGGTCACTTTCTTGCCGTCGTCGAGCACGCCCTTGGTCGAACGTATCCATTGCCACACCTGCGCACGGCTGATTTCTGCGGTGGCAGCATCTTCCATCAGGTTGTGGATAGGCACACAGCCGTTGCCGGCCAGCCAGGCGCCCAGGTAATGGATGCCGACGTTGATGTTGTAGCGCAGGCCGGCTTCGGTGATCGGCGCTTCCGGCTTGAAGTCGAGCAAGTCGGCGGCGCTGACGTTGACGTCTTCACGCTGCTTGCTGATCTGGTTCGGCTTGTCGCCCAATACCTTCTTGAACTCGGTCATGGCCAGCTCGACCAGTCCCGGATGGGCTACCCAGCCGCCGTCGTAGCCGTCGGTGGCGTCGCGCGCCTTGTCGACGCGCACGCCGCCCATGGCGATGTCGTTCTTCTCGGGATCGTTCTTGATCGGGATCAGCGCAGCCATGCCGCCGATCGCCGGTGCATTGCGCTTGTGGCAGGTTTTCAGCAGCAGCAAGGCATACGAACGCATGAACGGCGCCGTCATGGTGACCTTGGCGCGGTCAGCCAGGCAGAAGTCCTTGTCCAGCTTGAACTTCTTGATGCAGGAAAAAATGTAATCCCAGCGGCCGGCGTTCAGGCCGGAGCTGTGCTCGCGCAGTTCGTACAGGATCTCATCCATCTCAAAAGCGGCGAGGATGGTTTCGATCAGGACTGTGGCCTTGATCGTGCCTTGCGGCAGGCCGAGTTCATCCTGGGTCATCACGAAGATATCGTTCCACAGCCGCGCTTCCAGGTGCGATTCCAGCTTCGGCAGGTAAAAATACGGGCCGGCGCCGCGCGCCAGCTGTTCCTTGGCGTTGTGGAACATGAACAGGGCAAAATCGAAAATGCCGCCGGAAACGCGCTTGCCGTCGATCAGCACATGTTTTTCATCCAGGTGCCAGCCACGCGGACGGACCACCAGGGTCGCGACCTTGTCGTTGAGTTTGTAGGACTTGCCGTTCTGTTCCAGCGAAATCGTCTTGCGGATGGCGTCGCGCAGGTTGATCTGGCCGGTGATCTGGTTATCCCATACCGGCGAGTTCGAATCCTCGAAGTCGGTCATGTAGCTGTCGGCGCCGGAGTTGAAGGCGTTGATCACCATCTTGCGCTCGACCGGGCCGGTAATTTCGACGCGGCGGCATTCCAGCGCGGTCGGGATCGGCGCGATCTTCCAGTCGCCGCTGCGGATGTGCGCGGTTTCAGGCAGGAAGTCCGGACGCTCGCCGGCATCCAGGCGCTTGGCGCGCTCGACCCGTACTGCCAGCAATTCCTGACGGCGCGTTTCGAATGCGCGGCTCAGCTTGGCGACCAGCGCCAGCGCTTCGGGAGTCAGAATTTCTGCGTATCCGGCGCCGATTGCGCCGTTGATTTCCATACCGGCGGGCAGTGTCAGTTGAGTCATGCTTTACTCCTGTTGGTTCTATGAATTGATTGGTGTCTTGGGCCAGCTTGCCGCACGCACTAGCCATTGTGCAGCGCTACATTCCGTTTTTTACCATGCCGGATATGTTAAATCCTGAATGGCATTATCTAATTTTTACGCTATATAGTATATTTAAACCAAATCATCATAGGTGAAACGATTTATCATTTGATCTATGCGTTTTAGTCACAAGTGAGCGCGTATTATAGCTCCCGCTTCCCACAAACCCGGTTCGGCGACATGGATCAATTCAAGCAGATTTCCACTTTTGTCGAAGTAGCCGCCAAAGGCAGCCTGTCCGCTGCCGCACGCGCCGAAGGGATAGCCCCGGCCATGATCGGGCGGCGCCTGGATGCGTTAGAGGAACGCCTCGGTGTGAAGCTTTTGCAACGCACCACCCGCAAGATCGCCCTGACCAACGAAGGCGAAGCCTTCCTGGAAGACTGCCAGCGCATCCTGTCCGACCTGGAAAACGCCGAATCGGCAGTGTCCGAGCGCAGCGCCCATGCCAGCGGCCACCTGCTGATTTCAGCGCCGGCCGGTTTCGGCCGGCAGCACGTGGCGCCGCTGATGCCCTCCTTCCTCACCGAGCACCGCGACGTCACCCTTACGCTCAACCTGAACGACCGCGTGGTCGACCTGATCGGCGAAGGCATAGACGTCGCCATCCGCATCGCCTCGCTGTCGGATTCGTCGCTGGTCGGCGCCAAGCTGGCCGACAACAAACGTATCGTGGTGGCCTCCCCCGCCTATATCAAGCGCCACGGCAAGCCACAGACCGTCGACGACCTGCAAAAACACAATTGCCTGGCGATCAGCAGCGAAGGCAGCCAGCGCGGCTGGAGCTTCCGCCAGCACGGCAAGATCGTCACTGTCAGGGTCGCCGGCAACATGGTCTGCAACGACGGCCAGGTGCTGCACGACTGGGCGCTGGCCGGCAAAGGCCTGGCCTGGCGTTCGATGTGGGAAGTCGGCAGCGAGATCGAATCCGGCAAGCTGGTGACCGTGCTGGACGAGTTCGCCGCCCCCGGCAACGATATCTACGCCGTCTTCGCACAGCGGCGCCATTTGCCCCTGCGGATCCGGGTATTTGTGGATTTTTTGCGACGGGCCTACGCCCAGCCGGATTATTGGCGCCAGGGTTAACGCTAAATTCTCGCAGTTTGAAAATAGTGGTTTATAATTATCGCCAGCTGCACGATTTCTTTTGTGCAACACCCTCTCAAAGGGGAGTAGCTCCTGAATATTGTCCTGGCTGATGCGTATCTTTTACCTGTCGCCGCAATGTTCTGCAAGGTAGTCGTCATCACGGTACAGGCACAACGCCTGCGCCCGGTTACCTTGGCAGCAACGCTGTTGAGCAAGACCTTTGTCAGCATGGATTCCATGCAGGCATTGTGTCGCGTTTACTTCTCGTCACTCCTGCTGTTATCCATGTTTTGAGGTTATTCGTTAACCCTGTTGGAGACTTTATGGATTTTTCTGGTTTACTTTCAATGCTGGGCATGGCCGACTGGAATGCCGGCGCCTTCTTCACGGCGCTGGCGGCGATCATCGTGATCGACCTGGTGCTGGCCGGCGACAACGCCATCGTGATCGCCATGGCGGCGCGCAGCCTGCCCGACCACCTGCGCCGCAAGGCCATCCTGTGGGGCACCGCCGGCGCCGTGGTGATGCGCGTGCTGATGACCATCGGCGTGGTCTGGCTGCTCAAGATACCAGGCCTGCTGCTGGTCGGCGGCGTGGCGCTGCTGTGGATCGCCTACCGCCTGCTGACGCAGTCGGATAGCGGCGAAGCACACGGCATCAAGGCCACCACCATGGCCGCCGCATTGAAAACCATCATCATCGCCGATACCGTCATGGGCATCGACAACGTGCTGGGCGTGGCCGGCGCCGCCAAGGGCAGTATGGCGCTGGTGATCATCGGCTTGCTGATCTCGGTGCCGATCATGGTCTGGGGCTCGACCCTGGCGCTGAAACTGATCGAACGCTTCCCGCTGACGATCTTCATCGGCGCTGCGATCCTGGTCTACACCGCGATGCACATGATCGTTACCGAACCGGTGCTGCGGCCGTTCTGGGACAGCTTGCCAGGTCTTAACTATGCAGCTTACGTGCTAGGCTTTGTGGTAGTGCTGGGCGGCGGCTGGCTGGTGTCCAGGCGGCGCGATAGCGCCAAGGTCACTCAGTAAAATCGAAGTTTTGAGATGTACAATGTAAAAATCCCGCCTGGGCCCAGGCGGGATTTTTTGTTTCAGGAATTTGCCGACAATATCCGCTGGTGAAAAGCCAGATGATCCTCGATCAAGGTCGAGATGAAATAATAGCCGTGGTCATAGTCCGCATGGCGGCGCAGCGTCAGGCGCTGCCCTGCTTGCGCGCAGGCAGCTTCAAACTGCGCCGGCAGCAGCTGCTCGGCCAGGAATTTATCGCCCAGGCCCTGGTCGATCAGGATCTCCTGCGGGAACGGCTGCGGCAAGCCCAGCATCAGCTCCGTCGCATCGTAGTCGCGCCAGCCTGCTTGGTCCGCGCCCAGATAATTGCCGAACGCCTTTTGCCCCACGGACACTGGCTGGGCGCCGCAATCGGCGCAAACGCCGACACCGAACGGAACACATCCGGATTACGCAATGCCAGCACCAGCGCGCCATGGCCGCCCATCGAGTGGCCAAAGATGCCGATCTTGCCGGCTTGCGCCGGAAATTCCTGGATCACGGTCTGCCGCAACTCGTGCAAGATATAGGAATACATCTTGAAATGCTGCGCCCACGGCGCTTGCGTCGCATCCAGGTAGAAGCCGGCGCCGTTGCCGAAATCCCAGCTGTCGGCGGCGCCGGCAATGCCGGTATCGCGCGGGCTGGTGTCCGGCGCCACCAGCATGATGCCGTGCTGCGCCGCATAGCGCTGCGCGCCGGCCTTGATCATGAAGGTTTCTTCAGTACAGGTCAGCCCGGCCAGGAAAAACAGCACTGGCACCGGCCCCAGCCTGGCTTGCGGCGGCTGGAATACGGAAAAGCGCATCGGCAAGCCGATTTCCTTCGAAGCATGGCGGTAGAAGCCCTGCGTGCCGCCGAAACAGGCATGCTCGCTGATGACTTCCATCAGTAGATCACCACCGAACGAATCGACTCGCCGCTCTTCATCAGGTCGAAACCTTCATTGATGCGTTCCAGCGGCAGGCGATGGGTGATCAAGTCATCGATATTCAGCTTGCCTTCCATGTACCAGTCGACGATCTTGGGGACGTCGGTGCGGCCGCGCGCGCCACCGAACGCCGAACCCTTCCAGACACGGCCGGTCACCAGCTGGAACGGCCGGGTGCTGATTTCCTGGCCGGCGGCGGCGACGCCGATCACGATCGACTGGCCCCAGCCCTTGTGGCAGCACTCCAGCGCCTGGCGCATGGTGGTGGTGTTGCCTATGCATTCGAAGCTGTAATCGGCGCCGCCATCGGTCAGGCCGATGATGGCGTCGACCACGTTCTCGACTTCCTTGGCGTTGATGAAATGCGTCATGCCGAACTTGCGCGCCATCGCTTCGCGCGCCGGATTGATGTCGACGCCGATGATCTTGTCGGCGCCGACCATGCGCGCCGCCTGGATCACGTTCAGGCCGATGCCGCCGAGGCCGAACACCACCACATTGGCGCCGGCTTCCACCTTGGCGGTGAACAGCACCGCGCCGACGCCGGTAGTGACGCCGCAGCCGATATAACAAACCTTGTCGAACGGCGCATCTTCGCGGATCTTGGCCAGGGCAATTTCCGGCACCACGATGTAGTTGGAGAAAGTCGAGGTACCCATGTAATGGAAGATCGGCTTGCCGTCGATAGAAAAACGGCTGGTGGCGTCCGGCATCAGGCCGCGGCCCTGGGTCGAGCGGATCGACTGGCACAGGTTGGTTTTCTGCGACAGGCAGAATTTGCACTGGCGGCATTCCGGCGTGTAGAGCGGAATCACGTGGTCGTTCTTTTTAAGGCTCTTGACGTCCGGCCCGACATCGACCACCACGCCGGCGCCTTCATGGCCCAGGATGGACGGGAAAATACCTTCCGGATCGGCGCCCGACAGCGTGTAGTAGTCGGTATGGCAGATGCCGGTAGCCTTGATCTCGACCAGCACTTCGCCGGCGCGCGGACCGCCCAGTTCAACTTCTTCGATAGTCAGCGGCTGGCCGGCTTTCCATGCAATGGCTGCTTTGGTTTTCATGTGGGACCTTTTACCAGAATGTATTTGAGAAGACAGGATTATTAGATATTTGCAGCGATCCTGCCATTTACTCGGCGTCGCGTATCTTGCTCAAAGCGTCATCGATGCGCTCGACGCCAATCACTTTCAGACCTTCGATCTCTTGCTTCGGCATGTTCGCCTTGGGAATCATGGCAATCGAAAATCCCAGCTTGGCGGCTTCGCGCAAGCGCTCCTGGCCACGCGGCGCCGGCCGGATCTCGCCTGCCAGGCCAACCTCGCCGAACACCACCAGCCCGCGCGGCAGCGGCCGGTTGCGCATGGACGAATTGATCGCCAGCAGCACCGCCAGATCGGCCGCCGGTTCGGTGATCTTGACGCCGCCGACGGCGTTGATGAACACGTCCTGGTCGAAGGCGGCAATGCCGGCATGGCGATGCAGCACCGCCAGCAGCATCGCCAGGCGGTTCTGCTCCAGCCCGACCGACAGCCGGCGCGCATTCGGCACATGCGAAGCATCGACCAGGGCCTGGATCTCGACCAGCAGCGGCCGCGTGCCTTCCTGCGTCACCATCACGCAGGAACCGGGCACGTGGTTGTCGTGCTGCGACAGGAACAGCGCCGAAGGATTCGAGACGCCCTTCAATCCCTTTTCCGTCATGGCGAATACGCCCAGCTCGTTGACCGCACCGAAGCGGTTCTTGAATGCGCGCACCAGGCGGAAGCTGGAATGGGTATCTCCCTCGAAATACAAGACCGTATCGACGATGTGCTCCAGCACGCGCGGCCCTGCCAGCGCGCCTTCCTTGGTGACGTGGCCGACCATGATGATGGTGATGCCCGACTGCTTGGCGACTCGCGTCAGCTGCGCCGCGCATTCGCGCACCTGGGCCACCGAACCCGGCGCCGAACTGAGCGCATCCGAATAGACGGTCTGGATCGAGTCGATGACCGCCACTTCGGGTTTATGCTCAACCAGGGTGTTGAGGATTTTCTCCAGCTGGATTTCAGCCTGCAGCTTGAGATCCTTGGCGTCCACCGCCAGCCGTTTGGCGCGCAGGGCGATTTGCGCGCCGGATTCTTCACCGCTGACATACAGCACTTTTTTCAGCTTCGACAAGTTCGCCAACGCCTGCAGCAGCAAGGTCGATTTGCCGATGCCGGGATCGCCGCCGATAAGCACTACGCCGCCGGCCACCAGGCCGCCGCCCAGCACCCGGTCGAACTCCTCGATGCCGGTGCCGAAGCGCGGCACGTCGATTGCTTCGATATCGGCCAGGGTCATCACCGGCGCGGTCTGCGCCAGGCCCTGGTGCTGGTTTGAAAAACGGTTGCCGACCGCCTCCACGATGGTTTCCACCAGCGTGTTCCATTGCCCGCACGCCGGGCACTGGCCGGTCCATTTGTTGGCGACGCCGCCGCATTCGGTGCAGGTGTAATTGGTTTTAGCTTTGGCCATTCGGTTCTACCGCCATATGATTGATACTATCTAAAATCCTGACAAATCTTACTTTTCCATCGCTATCGTAGGGTCGGCACTCTGTGCCCACCCTACCGTCGATATCGGCGCACAGGCCACGGCGCCGTCACAACTCCACGACTTTAACCCGGGCAGCCAAAGCGCACATCAGTTCATATCCTATGGTGCCGGCCGCATGCGCTACCTCGTCGATAGGCAAGCCGTTGCCCCACAAAGTCACCGCGCTGCCTACCCCGGCGCCGGGCACATTCGTGAGGTCGACCGAGAACATGTCCATCGACACCCGGCCGACGGTGGCGGTGCGCACGCCGTCGACCAGCACCGGCGTGCCGTTCGGCGCATGGCGCGGATAACCGTCGGCATAACCGCAAGCGACCGCGCCTATGAGCATGGGTGCGGAAGCGACAAAACGGCTGCCGTAACCGATGGCGTCGCCGGCTCCTATGCGCTGCACGCCGATGATCTTGCTGCTGAGCGTCATCGCCGGCTTCAGGCCGAACTGTTCGGCGCTGGCGCCGCCGGGAGTTGCGCCATACAGCATGATGCCGGGCCGCACCCAGTCCGATTTCAGCTCCGGATGCATCAGGTCCGCGGCGGAGTTGGCGATGCTGCGTTCTCCGTTCAGTCCTGAGACGCCTTGTTCGAACTGCTGCACCTGCTGCTGCAGCGGCAAGCCCGGATTCAAGGGATCGTCGGCATTGGCGAAATGGGTCATGAGCGTGATATTGCGCACCGCGGGAATTGCCTGCAAGCGCTGGTAGGCGGCGCGATAGGCTTCCGGCTTGAAACCGAGCCGGTTCATGCCGCTGTTCATTTTCAGGTGAACATCCAGTGGCCCCTTCAGCGCGGCCTGCTCCAGCCAGGCGATCTGTTCGCTGCAATGCACGGCGAAGTCGAGCCTGGCACGCACCACGGTTTCCAGGTCCGCTGCATCAAAAATGCCTTCCAGCAGCAGGATCGGCTTGTGCCATCCCAGCTCGCGCAGGCGCAGCGCATTGTCCGGCTCGATCAGCGCCAGCCCGTCCGCCTCTGCAAAACCGCGTATGCCGCGCTCCAGGCCATGGCCATAGGCGTTGGCCTTGACCACCGCCCAGATTTTCGCGGCGGGCGCATGCGATTTGGCAATACGCAGGTTGTGATGCAGTGCGGAAATGTCTATGGTGGCGACTAGGGGTCTGGGCATGAATGTGCAGGGTTTGTGAAGATTCGTCGTGAAGATTCGTAGAGCTGCCTATTTTACCGGATGCACCGGCAAGGAAGGATTTGCAATCCCCGTAACTCAACTAAAATTCTGCTGAACGTTTTCTCTTTTGCATGTCTCATAATCACGAATCGGTCATATTTTCATGGTATAAAGCAGGCCGGGGACACATTGTTACATTCTGGGATGCGGATGAATCGCGGTTTTTACACCATCATGGCAGCGCAGTTTTTTTCTTCGCTGGCCGACAACGCCCTGCTCATAGCGGCAATCGCCTTACTGGCGGAAATGTCCTCGCCGGGCTGGATGACGCCGCTGCTGAAACTGTTTTTTGTCCTGTCTTACGTGCTGTTGGCAGCTTTTGTCGGCGCTTTCGCCGATTCTCTGCCCAAGGGCCGGGTCATGTTCATCACCAACATGATCAAGATCGCCGGCTGCCTGATGATGTTCGCCGACGTCCATCCGCTGATCGCCTATGGCGTGGTCGGCTTCGGCGCGGCGGCCTATTCGCCGGCCAAATACGGCATCCTCACCGAATTGTTGCCGGCGGAAAAACTGGTCGCCGCCAACGGCTGGATCGAAGGCCTGACCATGGCTTCCATCATCCTCGGCACAGTCCTCGGCGGCGCCCTGGTCAGTCCCCATGTCGTCTCCATCTTGCTGCAGTGGCACATACCCATTTTCGACTGGCACCTGAACACGCCCACCCATGCGGCGCTGATGGTAATCGGCTGTTTATACATCATTGCCACCATCTTCAACCTCAAGATCCCTGACACCGGCGTCCGCTATCCGCACCAGCAACGCAGGCCAAGCAAGCTGATCGTCGATTTCGCCAACTGCAACGCGATCCTGTGGAAAGACAAGCTGGGGCAGATTTCCCTGGCCGTCACCACCCTGTTCTGGGGCGCCGGCGCCACCTTGCAGTTCATCGTATTAAAATGGGCGGAAAAGTCGCTGGGCATGCCGCTCGACAAGGCCGCCATCCTGCAAGGCGTGGTGGCATTCGGCGTGGCCATCGGCGCCGGCGCCGCGGCGCGCATGATCCCGCTGAAAAAATCGCTGACGGTAATGCCCATGGGCATCGTGATGGGCCTGGTAGTGATGGCCATGACCGTGGTGCATTCGGTGTGGGTGGCCTACCCCTTGCTGATCATTATCGGCGCGCTGTCAGGTTATTTCGTGGTGCCGATGAACGCGCTGCTGCAGCATCGCGGTCACGTGCTGATGAGCGCCGGCCACTCGATCGCGGTGCAGAATTTCAATGAAAACCTGTCGGTGCTGACCATGCTGGTGCTGTATGCGCTGATGATCAAGATCAACCTGGACGTGAATATCGTTATCCTGCTGTTCGGCTCGTTTGTCGCCTGCATCATGTTTCTCATCATGCGCACACATGCGGCCAACCAGCGTGAGCATGATTCGCTGGCCTTGATTGGCGAAGCCAAGCATTAGCCGGATAACGCAAACCGAACAATAGAAAAGCGGGGAAACCCGCTTTTTTATTGTCCGGCCGGATTCGATCCAATGCCGGCAGGTTGCTTAAAACTCTTTTTGTACAGTCAACGAAGCGGCGATCGAATTCCAGGTACCGACATAGTTGCTGCGTTTGCCGAAATGGGTTCCGCTCAGGCCCGGAGTAATGTTCCAGCCTTTGATCGGCGTGTAGCGCAGCTGTGCCCCGCCGGCTATCGAGTTATAGCTGGAAAAACCCTGGTACTCCTCAAAACGGCTGGCGCGGACAAATGGAACGAACGTGATTTGCTGCGACGCCTGCCACATCAGGTAGGCGCCCAATCCGGCGCTGTCAGGGCCGCCCTGCACTTTTTCAACATCGAGTGAAAAAGCTGCCTTGATGGCCGGGGTGAATGCGTGCAGGTAGCTTGCTTCCGCATTGATAAATCCGGATGAACCGCTGTGATGCAGGACAGATGCCCGGAGCAGCACTTCATTGTTGCCGTCGACGCTTTTGAAAGCGCGATATTTCACGCCGAAAGTTGCATCGGTGAAGCCCTTGTCGCCGTCAAAGCCTTCGGAACCCTGCATGCCGCCATACGAATAATGCGATTCGGCATGGTCGCGCAGGACATATGGCAGGATCGTAAACAATTCGACACCGTAGCCCAGGCCGACATTTCCGGCAACGGCTGCGTGGCTTTCATAATTACGCTGTTCCCCCGAGAATCCCGGGGCATAGGGACTGCCATAGGACGAGTTGCTACGGCTCCCTGACAAGCTGCCATCCAGGGCAAACTGCCCTTGGTCCCGAACAGTGAAACGAGAGATGATGTCATCCGCCTGAACGGCAGGCGAAAAAAAAGCACCGATCAGTGCTGAGGTGATTACGGCTAATTTACGCATTTATTCCCTTGATATTGCTGTTATGTTTTTTAAATTACGCTATTACAAACATATTATGCGGGGAATAATATTGATTGAGAAGAAATTCTTAGCCGAAAGAAATTTACTCTTGGTGCATTGAATACGACAAATCCCCTAGCGGCTCAGGCCACGCCGGGCGGCGGCACGCTCTGGCCAGTCGTCAGGCACCACAAAGCCTCTATCGGTTTCCAGGCCGTAGCCGTTTTCTGGCCGCAGAGAGACCAGCAGCACCGGCGAAATATCGCCGGCAAAATGCTGCGACAACGCCAGGCGCATTTGCGCCGGGCTTAGCGCATCGGCAAGCGCCACCTTGGCCGGCGCCAGCCAGCGCTGGCGAGGCAAGAGATAGCATGCTGCCGTTTCATCCAGCGCCAAGTCGGACACGGCGCACCAGTAGCCGCGGCAAGCGTTTGCCGAAACGCCGGGCACGGAAGCCGGATGTTGCTGATCCTGATAAAACAGCCAGCCCTTCATCAGCACCTGCGCCGAAACCACCGCTTCGTTCAGGTGCGCCTGGGACGCCGGATGCCGCGACAAGGCCAGCTGATGCTGCAAAAGTTTTTGCATTTTCGAACCCAGAGAATCCGCCATGTCGCGGCCGATAAAATCATCCGCCTGCAAGCTGCCGCCGCTGGTTTCCAGCAAATAAAACTTGCTCGCGAATTCCCAGTGGACCAGGCCGCCGTTAAGCCGCAGCAGGAAATCGAATTCGCCTATCGTGTCGTTCTTGCTGGCCCGCACCTGCACACTGTGCGCCACCAGCATCTGGTGCTGTTCGAAATAGAACGCCAGCAGTTTCTCCGCATACAGGCCGAGGCGGGTCGACGGCAGGCTGTCGATATAGCGGTGCAAGGCTTGCAGTTTTTCCGGCGTCTGCGCCACTTCAGCCAGCCACGCCGCCAGGTCGGCATCGGCGTAGCTGGCAATCTTGCCCTGCCACTGCGCGGCCAGGGGATCGAGCAGGTCGGGCGCATCCAGCAGCCAGGCCAGGGCCCTGAGGTGGGGATCGGTCAGGTGATTCCAGCGCTGGTGAAACTGTTGCTGGCAGGTCTGCTCAGCAGCAGGGTCATTCGCCGGCGTTGGCATAGGTGCTCATGGCCAGGCACAGGTCGCTCCAGACCTTGCCTTTATCGCCCAGCTGGCGCAGCAGGTAAGCCGGATGATAGGTCACTACCAGCGGGCGGTCGGCGTAGCGATGCACGGTGCCGCGCAGCTTCGATACCGGCGCCGCCGGATCCAGCCCGAGCAGGGACAGGGCTGCGGTCTTGCCCAGCGCAACCAGGATGGTGGGCTGTATCAGCTCGATCTGGCGCTGCAGATACGGCAAACAAGCCGCCACTTCATCTGCCGCCGGCGGACGGTCGCGGCCGGTGCCGTCGGTGGGCCGGCATTTGACGATATTCGCGATGTAGGCGTTATCGCCGCGCTTCAAGCCCATCGCCAGCAGGATATTGTCGAGCAGCTTGCCGGCCGGGCCGACGAACGGTTCGCCCTGGATATCCTCGTTGCGTCCAGGGCCCTCGCCGATGAACAGCCATTTTGCCTTGCTGTCGCCGACGCCGAACACGGTATTCTTGCGGCCGTGGCAAAGCCCGCAAGCCGTGCAGCCGGCCACGGCCGCCTGCAATTGCGTCCAGTCCATGGCGGCGGGGGAATGCACTGCATGGATGGCTGCCAGCGGCGTGGATATGGGCTCGTCGCCGCCCCAGGCCGAGATCTCGACCTCGACCTCGACCTCGACCTCGACCTCGACCTCGACCTCGACCTCGACCTCGACCTCGACCTCGACCTCGACCTCGACCTCGTCCTGCACTGCATGCGCCGCCGGTTCGAGCTGTTGCCCGTGCAGCGCCGCTGCGGGAATTTCCGCTGCCGGCGCCATGTCGGCTTCGATCGGTTCTGCGCTGGCCAAGCCGCCATCGCGTCGCAGCCACAGCGGGCCGAGGCCAATCTCGTCGAGGAAAACGCTGCGCCTGGTGATCTCGCTCATAAAGGCAGCCTCATCACGATGGCTTCTTCGCGCTTGTCGCCTGCCGCCGGATAATAATCGCGGCGGCGGCCGATCTCGACGAAACCATAACGCTGGTAAATCGCAATCGCGCGCGTATTCGACGGCCGCACTTCCAGCAACACCGATTGCATCTGCAGCCGGCGCGCCAGGCTGCATACCTGATCGAGCAGCAGCTTGCCGATGCCTTGCCGCTGCACGTCGTCGCGCACGCTGATATTCAGCAGATGCGCTTCGTCCAGCGCCTGCATCATGAAAAAATAGCCGAGCAGGACCTGCTCGGCATCGCGCAATACCCAGCACTGATAACCACTCTGGATCGAATCGACAAAATTGCCATGGGTCCAGGGATGCGAGTACACGGCCTTTTCGATCGCCACCACTTCGTCCAGGTCTTCAATGCGCATGGCGGCAAACATAAACGGCCGCAGGCCGGGCCTCGATTGTGCGTTGGCGTTCATGGGTTCACCTTGGCGGCGCGTTCGGCGGTGGTGAGCGCCACCTTGTTACGCAAATACAAAGGCTGTGCTTCCACCGCGCTCAAGCCGCCGCCCTGGGCCAGCGCTATGCTGCCCAGTTGGGCGACCTGGCGCGCATTCGGCATCACCGCCGGCAAACCTTCGGCGGCGCACGGGGCCGCGGCAAACGCTTCTGGATATGCCGCCAGGCCATTGCCGCAGGCTTGCAGCACGCCGCTCTGCACCGGCAAAGGCGTCACCTGCGACGGCGCCGACAAGACCGGCTCGACCATCACCTGCCAGGCATTGCCGGCGAAGCGATATTGGGCCCAGTAGACCTCGCCCATGCGCGCGTCCAGCACCGCCAGCACTTCGCCGGCGCCGTTCAGGTCGCGGCAGGCCTGGGCCATGGCGGCCAGCGTCACCACCGGCAGCACCGGCAGGTCGGCGCCGAACGCCAGCCCCTGCACGATACCGCAGGCGGTACGCACGCCGGTGAAGGAGCCGGGGCCGACGCCGAAGGCCAGCGCGTCGCACTGGGCCAGGCTGATCCCGGCCTCGGCCAGCAAGTCTTGCACCATCGGCAGGATGGCAAGCGAATGGGTCTGGACGCCCGCCGATTCGCGGGTAATCACGCGGCCGTCGCGCAGCAATGCGGCGGAGGCCACTTCGGTAGATGTTTCAATGGCAAGAATGGTCTGCATGGGCAGTATTTTACCGCGCTCTGCGCGATTGAACGCGCCAATCCGACCGCAACCGCCCCGGGGAATTCCGAAACCACGGGTATTCAAGCGGAATCCGGCGCACTCACTGTAAAATATCGCGAATGCTGATCCTCACTCTCGATAACGACAACCACCAGGAACTTGCCGCCACCCTGTCCGACGACGGCTGGGTAGTTGCCTGCCTGTGCGCCGCCTGGTGCGGCAGCTGCCGGGAGTATTTCGCGAATTTCACGGCGCTGGCGCAACGTCATCCGCAGCTGCAATTCGTCTGGATCGACATCGAAGACCAGGCAGAGCTGATCGGCGACCTGGACGTCGACAATTTCCCCACCTTGCTGATACAGCGCGGCGACGTGGTGGCGTTCCTGGGCCCGGTTGAAATGGACTTGCGCCTGGCTGAAAGAATCCTGCTGGCGCAAATGGACAAGAGCCTGCCCGAACTGCAGGCCGAAGCCTTGAGCAGCGCGGAGCGCCGCCATTGGCAGCTGGAAGCCAATTTACTGCGGCGCCTGGCGGACACCTAATTGGCTCCGTTGCCTTTTTAATGTTTTTATCTGATCAGTTGGGGACAGAGTCGCACGGATAGTGTAATTCGCCGCGCTACGGCGGCTCCTAAACTCTGTCCCGCAATCATTAAGACGCCAGCCACGGGTCGCAATCCGGATGCGGAAACTGCGCCATCATGAAATCGACAAAACTGCGCACCTTGGCCGACAGCAGGCGCCGGCTCGGATAGACCAGGCGCACCGCCACCTTGTTGATCTGGTGGTCGGGCAGCACCCGCACTACACGCCCCGCGACCATGTCGTCGCCCAGTGTATACGAGGTGCGCATGGCGATGCCCATCCCCGCCAGCAAGCATTGGCGCAGCAAATCGGTATTGTTCGACATCACTTTGCTGGTGATCGGAATGATCGAGGCGCCCTCGGCCGACTGGAAAGTCCAGTGGTGGCGCAAATGCTCCATCGAAAAATTCAGGCAGGAATGCTGGGCCAGCTCCTCGGGCGTGCGCGGCACGCCATGCTCGGCGATATAGGCCGGCGAGGCGCACAGCAAAACTTCCGCGATGCCCAGCTGGCGCGCCACCATGCTGGCGTCGAATTTCTGGTTGACTGAAAAAATGCCGAGGTCGAAACCTTCTTCAATCAGGTCGACAGTGCGGTCCGACAGGGTCACGTCCAGCCGCACATCGGGATACTGTTTCGAATATAGCGGCAGCAGGCGCGCCAGCTGGGTCTGGCCGAAACCGATCTGCGAATAGATGTGCAAGGTGCCCGCAGGTTTGGTCGACAGTACAGAAGCCGCGGCTTCCGCCTCATCGATTTCATCCAGAATCTGGCGCACCCGCTCGAGGTAGGCCTGGCCCGGCTCGGTCAACGCCATGCGGCGCGTCGAACGATGCAGCAGGCGGATCCCAAGATGGTTTTCCAGGTCGGCCACCAGCCGCGTGACCACCGCATTCGACATGTCCAGCACCTGGGCCGCGGCGACAAAACTGCCCTGCTCCACTACCTTCGCAAATACCCGCATTGACTGCAAGCGATCCATATTATTCTTTCGTCCTATCTTATGCGCTGCCGCTTCACTGGCTTATTCATTTGTTCAACAAAGCCGCGAAAGCGATCACCAGGGCCAGCGCGCCGAGACCCAGCGCCAATCCGCACAACAGGCTGGCGCGCCGCAATCTTGCATCGGCTTGCTGGGCCGCCTGCCGCATCTCCTGTTCGAGCAAAGGCAGCGCCGCCTTGAGCTGCTCGGCGAGCGCCTTGATGTCGCCGAGATTCTGCAGCGACGCCGCCTGCAGCTCGCTCACCTGCTGCTGCAAGATCTGCAGCTGGCTCTCTTCCGTATTGCCTTTGCGCCGGGTGAACACCGGCGCCGCAACGGAAATGATATCGCTGATATACGGCAGCACTGCTTTTGTTACTGACAACCATGTCGACATGCACTACCCTCCGGATTCTTTTCTCGACTATTGAAATATCTGTGCATCCGCAGCCGTGGCATCGCCCGGGCGCAACAGGCGGCCGGCGGCGATCGTAATGGTCTGGCGGCACTGCATGGCGATCGAGGTATCGTGTGTCACCAGCACCAGGGTCGAGCCGCGCTCCTGGTTGAGGTCGAACATCAGCTGGATAACCGCATCGCCGGTAGCCGCATCGAGGCTGCCGGTAGGCTCGTCGGCGAACAATAGCGGCGGTTCGGTCACGAAAGCGCGCGCCAAGGCTACCCGCTGCTGCTCGCCGCCGGACAGGTATTTCGGATAATGCTGCAAACGCGTCGCCAGGCCGACCCGCTCCAGCTTGGCTTGCGCCTTCTCTTTCGCGTCTTTGTCGCCGCGCAGCTCGAGCGGCAGCATGACGTTTTCCAGTGCGCTCAAATGGCTCAGCAATTGGAAAGACTGGAATACGAAACCGAGCTTTTCCTTGCGCAAGCCGGCCCGGCCGTCTTCATCCAGGGCAAAGATATCGCTGCCGTCAATATGCACGGTGCCTGAAGACGGCGTGTCGAGGCCGGCCAGCAAGCCGAGCAAGGTCGACTTGCCGGAACCGGAAGCGCCGACAATCGCCAGCGTAGTGCCGCCCTGGACGTTAAAATTGATATCATCAAGAATTACCAGCTCGCCGCTGGCGTCGGCAACGCGCTTGGTCAAGCGCTGGACGTCTATGGCCGGGGCCGTTGCAGGATTAACAGAAGAGGACTGATGCATGCAGATTATCGACTCCGGGTTGGGGAATGGTTTTCAGAACGTGACCGAGGGCTGGCGCCGTAAAATCGCCCGCCTCTTGCGGCAGGCCATCCTGCTGCTTGGCCTGCTCGGCCTAGTATGGACGAACAATGCCTATTCTGCATCAAAATCGATACTGGTGTTAGGCGACAGCCTTTCCGCGGAATACGGGCTGGCGCGCGGCAGCGGCTGGGTTTCCTTGCTGCAGCAGCGCCTGAAGGCGGAAAACCTTGGCGGCAACGTCGTCAACGCCAGCATCAGCGGCGAAACCAGCAGCGGCGGCAAAACGCGCCTGCCGGCCTTGCTGCAGCAGCGGCCGGATATCGTCATCATCGAACTGGGCGCCAACGATGCCTTGCGCGGCCTGCAATTGAACGCCACCGAAAGCAACCTGCGGGCAATGATCAGCGCCGCCCAGCAAGCGAAAGCAAAGGTCCTGCTGGTGGGCATGCGGATCCCGCCCAACTATGGCCGCGATTACACCGAAAAATTCTTTGCCCTGTATGCGACGCTGGCCAAGCAGGCCAAGGTGCCGCTGGTTCCCTTCCTGCTGGAGGGCGTCGCCGACAAGCCGGAAATGTTCCAGGCGGACCGCATGCATCCAGTGGCGCAGGCGCATCCGATCATGCTGAACAATGTCTGGCCGGGATTGAAACCGCTGTTGGCCAAATAGCTTTTCCGGAAAAGCCGCCGCTTCACGCGGGATTTTTCCTACATATTTACGGGATGTCTTTTCTTAGAATGCGCTTGTCGCGATCCGGCCCGAACGCCGGCGCCAACTACTCTTTAGAGGCAGCCATGAAAAGACATCTTAAATCCGCACTGACCGGCGCCCTGCTGGCAAGCGCGGCAGCATCGGCATTTTCGTCGGAAACCACCGTGCACTGGTCTTACCAGGGAAAAACCGACCCTACCCATTGGGCCGAGGGCATGCCGGAAAATGCAGCTTGCCGCTCGGGCCGGCAGCAATCGCCGATCGCCCTGTCCGAAACCAGCGCCAAGCGCGTCGCCAGCAAGGACTTCACTATCGACTACGAGCCGGGAAGCGTGGCCCTGCTCAACAACGGCCATACCATCCAAGCCAACGTTGACGACGCCAACGATACCGTCAATTACAAAGGCGAGGCATACAAGCTCGACCAGTTTCATTTCCATACTCCCAGCGAACATACCCTCGATGGCAAGTCTTATCCGATGGAGCTGCATCTGGTGAACAAGGGCAGCAACGGAAAAATCACCGTGGTCGGCATTTTCATCAAGGAAGGCAAGGAAAATCCGGCACTGCAACCGGTTTTTGCCGACTTGCCTGCCACGCAGACTTCAAGCGGACGGCACGCGCAGGTCGACATCGCCGCGCTGCTTCCGAGCGACAAAAAAGCCCTGGTCTATTCCGGCTCCCTGACCACGCCGCCCTGTTCCGAGCTGGTCAACTGGATCGTGCTGGAACAGCCGGTTGAAATGTCCCGGCAACAAATCTCGGCATTCAAGGCGATCTTCCGCGACAATCACCGCCCCTTGCAGAAACTGAATCATCGCGAAGTCGGCGAGGAGTAGAAAAAAAGCCCACCCGGCTTGCGCTGGATGGGCTTTTTTTGAATCGACTAGCCTGGATCAGTTCTGCTTGCCGCCGTCGTCAACCGGCGCAGTCGTCACCGGCTTCAGGATCTTGACCTTGGCTTTCTCTTTCAGCACATCCACATAAGCCAGCATTTCCTGCTGTGCCAGGACACCGGTGATCTGCTGCTGTTCGGCAGTGCGCCGCGCCTGGTCCTGCGCCGCCGGCTGGCCGACCTTGGCGATCCGGTACAGGCCGTAGCCCTGCTGCGGCAACACCACGCCGACATAAGCAGGCAGCTTGTTGACATTGGCCTTCATCACCGCCTCGAACCCGGCAGGATTGATGCCCTGGTTCTTGACCCGCGACACGGTCTGGCTTGCGCCGAAACCGCTGGCGCTGTCTTGCGCGCGCAATGCCGCCAACTTTTCTTCGCCGGCTTTCTTGGCCAGCGCAGCTTCTTCCGTACGGGTGACCTTGTCGGTGATGATTGCCTTGACCTCTTCAAACGAACGCTTGGTCACCGGCTTGTATTCGGTGACATGGCCGGCGATAAACGTGTTCGGCGCGATCTCGACCGCTTCGGTGTTGTGCTTGTTCTTCAGCGATTCGTCCGAATACAGCGCGGCCAGGAATTTCTGGTTGTTGTATGGCGCGGCGGCTGCGGCAGGATTCGGCTGGCGGCCGAGGTTGGCGGCCGACTGGATCTGCAGGTGCATCTTGTCGGCAACCGGCTTCAGGCTGTCGGCCTGTTCATACACCGTGTTGCTGAAAGCTTCCGCCAGTTCCGTGAATTTGCGCGCTGCCAGCTGCTTCTTGATCTCGACGCCGATATCCGCCTTGACTTCGTCCAGCGGCTTGACCACCGCTGGCTTGATGCCGGTCAGTTCGATGATGTGATAACCGAAATCGGATTGCACCAGGTCGCTGATCTCGCCCTGTTTCAGCTTGTTGGCCGCATCTTCGAAAGGCTTGACCATGCTGCCTGCGCCGAAATAACCGAGATCCCCGCCCAGTTCACCGGAAGCGGTATCCTGCGAATTCGCCTTGGCGATTTTCGCAAAATCGGCCGGCGTCTTGCGCACTTGGGCCAGCAGGCCTTCCGCCTTGGCCTTGGCCGCAGCTTGCTCGGCAGCCGGCGCATCTTTTTTCACAGCGATCAGGATGTGGCTGGCGCGGCGTTCTTCCGGCACCGTATAGCGGGCGACATTCTGGTCGTAATAGGATTTGATGTCGGCGTCGCTGACCGTCACCTGGGCGGCAACCGCAGCGCTGTCGAGCAGCACATAGTCGGCCTTGATCTGTTCAGGGATTTCGAATTCCTTGGCGTTCTTGACGTAATATTCCTGCAGCATGGCGTCGGTGACCTTGACTTGCGCGGCATAGTCGGCAGTCTTGAACAGCAGTTCCTGCACGTCGCGTTCCTGGTCGTTGATGTCAGACAAGCGCATGGCCACTGTTTTAGGCGTAAACGCCGTGGTCTGCACCGCGCCGTTCAACTGCTGCATTGCCATATCCTGGCGCAGGCGCGCCTCGTACATGGTGGGCGTCATGCCCTGCGCCGCCAGCAAGGCCTTGTAGCGTTCGTTGTCGAACTTGCCGTCGGCGCCGTGCAATTCCGGCACGCCCATGATGGCTTGCTGCAAACTCTGGTCGGATACCGACAGATGTTCGGTGCCGACCGCGGCAACCAGCACGCGCTGCGCGATCAGGTTATCCAGCACGCCTTGCTTGGCTTGCGGCGTTTCGACCATCTTCGGGTCGAACCGGTCGCCGAACGCCTGGCGCATGCGGTCCATCTGCTGGCGCAAGGCGGCATCCCATTCCTGCTGGGTAATCGGCTGGCCGGCGACTTTCGCCACCGTGTTGGCGCCGTCGCCAAAGCTGCTATAGCTCTGCAGCCCGACCAGTGCAAACGAAGGGATGATCAAGAGCAGCAACAAGAACTGCATCAAGCGCTGATGGGTACGGACAAATTCAAACATGGTCGGCCAATCAAGATCAAAAAGGAAGGCTGCAAAAGAAGGCTGCACTACAACCGGACGTACATAAGAAAAAAGGCGAACTCTCGTTCGCCTTTTTTGTATTTTGGCGGAGTGGACGGGACTCGAACCCGCGACCCCCGGCGTGACAGGCCGGTATTCTAACCAGCTGAACTACCACTCCTAAAACTGCTTACAAATCTCAGTTGACCTCGAAAACCTACTGCGCGGCCCAATCTCGGTACTGCGATGCTCACCGTGCTTTCGCACGCCTCCGCTTCTCCTACCGACCTTGGGTCGCTCGCTACGGTTTTGCAAGGCCCACTTATTTGGCGTTTGTCACCACGCCAAAAGACGCTAGTTTACAGCATCTTTCAACGCTTTGCCAGGCTTAAATTTAGGAACTTTCGCTGCCTTGATCTTAATTGCCTCTCCGGTGCGCGGATTGCGGCCGGTGCGCGCTGCGCGTTTGCCTACCGAGAACGTGCCGAAGCCGACCAGGGTTACTGAGCCGTTCTTTTTCAAAGTGGTTTTAACTGCGGCAATCACTGCATCCAATGCGCGGGTCGACGCGGCTTTGGAAATGTCTGCTGACTTGGCGATGTGATCGATTAATTCGGTTTTGTTCACTGAAGCCCCCTCACATGAATTGAAATTCGAGATGATGCTTGTTCCGCATTTTGTGCGAAAAATCATCGCAGATGGACTGCAGAAAAAAATCTGCAGCTGGTATTAAACAAGCCACAAAGCCTTGTGTCAAGCGGTTTGCCGGGGATATGGGAAGGTTTAACCTGATTTTACAAACTTGATATATTCAACATTAAATATACCCGCGAATAAAAAAAAGCGCTCTTGCGAGCGCTTTTTTACGAACAGGAATCAGACCGGCGAATTCGATAGCTTATCCGAACCCGCCGCGGGCTTAGTGCTTGACCACGCTAGGATCAGTCTTCTCGCTGCTCTTGGCGACGCTTGCATCAAGCACTGCTTCCTCGTCGGTCAGAGGCACTGGCTGACGCTCCAGGGCAATCTCCAATACCTTGTCGATCCAGCGCACCGGCACGATTTCCAGCTTGTTCTTGACGTTGTCCGGAATCTCGGCCAGGTCCTTCACATTCTGCTCTGGAATCAACACCGTCTTGATGCCGCCGCGATGCGCCGCCAACAGTTTTTCCTTCAGGCCGCCGATAGGCAGGACTTCGCCGCGCAAGGTGATTTCACCCGTCATGGCGACATCTGCCCGCACCGGAATCCCGGTGAAGATCGAAACCAGGGCGGTCGTCATGCCGACGCCGGCCGACGGTCCGTCCTTCGGCGTTGCACCTTCCGGCACGTGGATATGGATATCGCTCTTTTCGAACGCCTCGCCCCGGATGCCCAGTTTCGCGGCGCGGCTGCGCATCACCGTACGCGCTGCCTCGATCGATTCCTTCATCACATCGCCCAAGGTGCCGGTACGGATGATCGCACCTTTGCCCGGCATCTTGACGGCTTCGATGGTCAGCAGTTCGCCGCCCACTTCAGTCCATGCCAGGCCGACCACCTGGCCGATCTGATTTTCTTTTTCGGCGACGCCGAAGTCGAAGCGCCGCACACCGAGGAATTTATCGATGTTCTTGGAGGTGACCGCGACCTTCTTCTCTTGCTTCTTCAACAGCAGCAGCTTCACTACCTTGCGGCAGATCTTGGAGATTTCCCGTTCCAACGAACGCACACCCGCTTCACGCGTGTAGTAACGGATGATGTCGCGGATCGCGCCTTCAGCCAGGCTGATTTCCTCGACCTTCAAACCATTGTTCTTGATTTGCTTAGGCAGCAGGTAACGCAGCGCGATGTTGGTCTTTTCGTCTTCGGTGTAGCCGGACAAACGGATTACTTCCATCCGGTCCAGCAGCGCCGGCGGGATGTTGAAGGAATTCGAAGTCGCCACGAACATCACGTCCGACAAATCGAAATCGACTTCGATGTAATGGTCCGAGAAGGTATGGTTCTGCTCGGGATCCAGCACCTCCAGCAGGGCCGAAGACGGATCGCCGCGGAAATCCATGCCGAGCTTGTCGATTTCGTCCAGCAGGAACAGCGGATTGCGCACCCCGACCTTGGCCAGGCTTTGCAATATCTTGCCTGGCATGGAGCCGATGTAGGTACGGCGATGGCCGCGGATCTCGGCTTCGTCGCGCACGCCGCCCAGGGCCATCCGCACGAATTTGCGGTTGGTGGCGCGGGCGATCGACTGCCCCAGCGAAGTTTTACCCACGCCCGGAGGACCGACGAAACACAGGATCGGCGCCTTCAGCTTGTCGACACGCTGTTGCACGGCAAGATATTCCAGGATGCGTTCTTTAACTTTATCAAGGCCGTAGTGGTCGCCTTCCAGCACTTTTTCAGCATTGCCCAGTTCGTTGTTGACCTTGGATTTTTTCTTCCAAGGCAAGCCGACCAGCGTATCGATGTAGTTGCGCACCACGGTCGCTTCGGCTGACATCGGCGACATCAGTTTCAGCTTCTTCAACTCGCTCTGCGCCTTTTCCAGCGCTTCCTTAGGCATCTTGGCAGACAGGATCTTCTTTTCCAGCTCTTCCAGGTCCGCGCCTTCTTCGCCTTCGCCCAACTCCTTCTGGATCGCCTTGACCTGCTCGTTCAAGTAGTATTCGCGCTGCGATTTTTCCATCTGGCGCTTGACGCGGCCGCGGATGCGTTTCTCGACTTGCAAGATATCCAGTTCGCCTTCGAGCTGGCCCAGCAGGTGCTCGTAACGCTTGGCGATATTGAAGATTTCCAGGATCACCTGCTTTTGCTCGAGCTTCAGCGGCAAGTGCGCGGCGATGGTGTCGGCCAGGCGGCCGGCGTCATCGATGCCGGACAGCGAAGTCAGGATCTCAGGCGGGATCTTCTTGTTCAGTTTGACGTACTGGTCGAATTGCTGAACGATGGCGCGACGCATCGCTTCCACCTCGGCTTCGTCGCCCAGTTCGGATTCGACCGGCGTCAGGTCCGCTACAAAATGCGTGTCGAGCTCGCTGATGTGATGGATGCGCGCACGTTGCGCCCCTTCCACCAGTACCTTGACGGTGCCGTCGGGCAGTTTCAGCATTTGCAAGATATTGGCGACGCAGCCGATTTCATAAATATCGTCCGGCGACGGTTCGTCCTTGGCGGCGGCCTTCTGGGCGGCAAGCATGATGCTCTTGCCCTGCTCCATGGCAGCTTCAAGCGCCTTGATCGACTTTGGGCGACCGACGAACAATGGAATCACCATATGCGGGAATACCACCACATCCCGTAAAGGCAACAGAGGCAACTGAGTTTGTTCAGTAAATGTAGAAGTCGTCATGGTGAGCCCTATCAAAAAATCTTATTAATGATGTTGGCACGAGTGGCCGAAACTCAAGCCCCGGTTTCAACAATAAATCACCACTTCTATTTGTAACTAGCAACTAGTTTGCGATGGCCAATAAAAAAGCCACACGCGAAGGTAACTTCGGGTGGCTTTGCGATTGAAGCCGAATCGTATGTTTTGGCAAATTGTACTACTTTTGGCCCAAAAACCTGCTTAAACCCCTGCTTTTTACATGGCTTTACAAATTTCAGGGGTTTATGCCGCCGCCGGCGGCCGGCCCTTTGCACGGCCGGCCCGGCCAGTCAAGCGCCACCGTCTTATTTGGCGCCCGACACCTTCGGCTGTTCATGGTAAATCAGCAACGGTTTGGCGCCGCTGTTGACAGTATTTTCATCCACCACGACCTTGGCGACATTCTGCTGGCTTGGCAAATCGTACATAACGTCCAGCAACACATGCTCCAGGATAGAACGCAGGCCGCGCGCACCGGTTTTGCGCGCCAGGGCGCGTTTGGCGATGGCTTGCAGCGCCGCCGGGCGGATTTCCAGCTCGGCGCCTTCCATCTGCAGCAGCTTGGAATACTGTTTGACCAGGGCGTTCTTGGGCGCGATCAGGATCTCGATCAGCGCTTCCTCGTTCAGCTCGGCCAGCGTGGCAATGACCGGCAGGCGGCCGACCAGTTCCGGGATCAGGCCGAAGCGCGTCAGATCTTCGGGTTCGGCGTCCAGCAGCACCTCGCTCGAAGTACGCTGGCTCTGGCTCTTCACATTTGCCGAAAAACCAATGCCGCTCTTTTCCGAGCGCTCGGAAATGATCTTGGCCAGGCCGTCGAAAGCGCCGCCGCAGATGAACAGGATGTTGGTGGTGTCGATCTGCACGAAGTCCTGGTTCGGATGCTTGCGTCCGCCTTGCGGCGGCACCGAAGCCATGGTGCCTTCGATCAGCTTCAGCAACGCTTGCTGCACGCCTTCGCCCGAGACATCGCGGGTAATCGAAGGGTTATCCGATTTGCGCGAAATCTTGTCGATTTCATCGATATAGACGATGCCCCGCTGCGCCTTCTCGACTTCGTAATTGCAGTTCTGCAGCAGCTTCTGGATGATGTTCTCGACGTCCTCGCCGACATAACCGGCTTCGGTCAGGGTAGTCGCATCGGCAATCACGAAAGGCACGTTCAGCATGCGCGCCAGGGTCTGCGCCAGCAAGGTCTTGCCGGAACCGGTCGGACCGACCAGCAGGATATTGCTCTTCGCCAGCTCGATATCGTCCTTCTTGCCGAGATGCTTGAGTCGCTTGTAATGGTTGTACACCGCCACCGACAAGATCCGTTTGGCAGGTTCCTGGCCGATCACGTACTGGTCGAGCAGTTCGCTGATTTCCTGCGGGATAGGCAGTTCCGATTTTTGACCATCCAGCGTTTCGACGTTCGATGCTTCATCGGTAATGATGTCATTACAGAGATCGATACATTCATCACAAATGAATACCGATGGCCCGGCGATGAGTTTTTTCACTTCATGCTGGCTTTTGCCGCAGAAGGAACAATAAAGCAGTTTTTCGCCGCTGGAAGATTTTTTATCAGACATAAAGGCAGAGTTTAAGTAAAACTATAGAGGGTGGACCACAGCATTGATTCGCGGTATTGATTTTATCTTACCCGCGAAATCCGGATTCGTCACGCCTGGGCGATTTTTGAAAAGCAAAACGCCCGTACCTTTGGGGCCGGCGTTTTATTCGTTACGCAGCAATCAAGCCCGTGTCGCCAGGACTTTATCAATCAAGCCATATTCCACAGCAGCATCCGCGGACATGAAATTGTCACGGTCCGTATCCTTGCTGATCTGGTCAATGCTTCTGCCCGTCTTGTCCGCCAGGATGCCGTTCAGGCGCTCGCGCAGGTACAGGATTTCACGCGCCTGGATTTCGATATCCGAGGCTTGGCCTTGGCGCCGCCCAGAGGCTGGTGAATCATGATGCGCGAGTTAGGCAGCGAGAAACGCTTGCCCTTGGCGCCTGCAGCCAGCAGGAAAGCGCCCATCGAGGCCGCCATGCCGGTGCACAAGGTGGAGACTTCCGGCTTGACGAACTGCATCGTATCGTAAATCGCCATGCCGGCAGACACCGAACCGCCAGGAGAATTGATATATAAAGAAATATCCTTATCAGGATTTTCGCTTTCCAGGAACAGCAGTTGCGCCACCACCAGGTTGGCAGTCTGGTCGTTGACCGGACCTACCAGGAAAATGATGCGCTCGCGCAGCAGGCGCGAATAGATGTCATAGGAACGCTCGCCGCGGCCACTCTGCTCAATCACGATAGGCACCATGCCAAGCATGTCAGTATCCAGTGCCGAATTACGATTAAAGCCTGTCATATTTTTCCTTATGGAGAGCGCTCAAAACTTAATCAAACCACCGAACCGGTCCAGGCTTGCGGCCTGGACCGTGGATATTGCCAGATTAAGCTTGTTGCCCGTTGTTGCTCATTAATTCATCGAATGCGACCGACTTTTCAGTCACTTTCGATTTGCCCATCACATAGTTAACGACGTTTTCTTCCAAAACAAGGGCTTCGACCTCTGCCAGGCGGCGGCGATCGCTGAAATAATATTTCAGGACTTGTTGCGGGTCTTCGTAGCTTTGCGCAAAGTCTTCGACTTGGGCTTTGACTTGCTCTGGCGTTGCCTGCAACTGGTTTTCCTTGACCACTTCGGCCAGGATCAGGCCCAGGCGTACGCGACGCTCGGCCTGGGCTGTGAACAGCTCCGGCGGGAACGGCATGTCGTTGACCTTCATGCCGCGCTGCGCCATGTCCTGGCGGGTCATTTCAACCAGGCGTTCGACGTCCTGGTCGACCAGCGCTTTCGGCACTTCCAGGTCGCTGACCTTGATCAGCGCATCCATCACGCTGTCTTTGTTCTTGGCCTTGACGCGGGAACCGACTTCACGCTCCAGGTTGAGCTTGATGTCAGCGCGCATCTTGGTCAGGTCGCCGTCTTCGATGCCCAGCGATTTTGCAAATTCGGCGTCGACTTCCGGCAGGTGCGCCCATTCCAGCTTCTTCAGCGTGATGGTGAATTCCGCAGTCTTGCCGGCCACGTCCTTGCCATGGTAATCGGCAGGGAAAGCCAGTTCAAAAGTCTTGGCTTCGCCGACTTTCAGGCCGACGGTCGCGGCTTCGAACTCAGGCAGCATGCGGCCTTCGCCCAGCACGTAAGCGTAGTCATCGGCTTTGCCGCCCTGGAATTCAACGCCGTCGATCTTGCCGACGAAATCGACCGTCACGCGGTCGCCGTTCTTGGCTGTGAGGTCGCTGCCGCCATCGCCGTGCGCGCCTTGCTCGCCCTTGACGTGGTAGTGCACGCGCTGCTTGCGCAGGATGTCGATGGTCTTGTCGATTTCGGCATCGCTGACTTCAGCCTTGGTCTTTTCGACTTCAACGCTGGTCAGGTCGCCGATCTTGACTTCAGGATAGATTTCGAAAGTGGCATCGAACGCCAGCGTGCCTTCAGCCACGCCTTCGCTGTTCTTTGGCTCGATCTTCGGGTAACCGGCAACGCGCAGGTTGTTTTCGTTGGCAGCGGTGTTGAAGGCATTGCCGACCTTGTCGTTCAGCACTTCGGTTTCGACCTGGTAGCCGTATTGTGCAGCGACCATCTTCATCGGCACTTTACCTGGGCGGAAGCCAGGCGCTTTTGCGGTGCGGGCGCGGACCTTCAGGCGCTTTTCGACTTCGGTTTGCACTTCGCTCACAGCGATTGTGAGGGTCAGGCGGCGTTCAAGTTTATCCAGAGTTTCGACTGCAGTTGCCATGTGGATCGTCCAAAAATTAAAAATTCCGTGGTGCGGCTAAGGTCAATGCGGGGTAAAACGATGAAATGTTGTCATTTCCACCCCAACCCTGCCGCGCTAAAGTCCGATATTCTATACGTAAAACAGGCCGTTGCGCCAAAACGCATCGCTCCGCACAGGCAATAAACCCGCTTATTTGAGCGGAATCGGGCTGCCGGGAGGCACCGGCACCGCGGTAACGCTGTTTTGCGGGCTGCCGTCGACCAGCTTATCCGAATAGGTCAGGTAAACCAGTGTATTCCGCTTCGGATCGACCAGCCGCACAATATGCAGGCGCTTGAACAGCACCGACATGCGCTCGGTAAATACGTCTTCCTGCAGCGGCAGCTTGGCGCTGAACTGCACTGCGCCGACCTGGCGGCAGGCGATCGAGGCTTCCGCCCTGTCCTCCGCCAGCCCGACCGTGCCTTTGACGCCGCCGGTGCGTGCGCGCGACACATAACAGGTCACGCCCTGCACCTTGGGATCGTCGTAAGCCTCGACCACCACCCGGTCATTGCGCCCGACCCAGCGGAACGCGGTGCTTACCTCGCCCACCTGTTCCGACGCCGCCTGCGCTTCAGATGCCGCACCGCCAACGATTGCCGCAAGACCAAGCAAGGCCAAGCTCTTCCATGCCAGGGATTTTGTACGCATATTTACTCCAGGAAAGAACACGATTGTATGTCGAACAACCCGCATGCCGCTTCAATGTAAACTTCGATGCAAATAAAACGGGCGTAAAAAAACCCTCGTCAGAGGGTTCTTAGATGCCCAGCCAGTCTTCAACATACCGACACAGCTGGTGCGACCGAGAGGACTCGAACCTCCACAAGATTGCTCTCGACAGGACCTAAACCTGTTGCGTCTACCAATTTCGCCACGGTCGCATTTCCAACAAATACAGTGCAACCCCGCTCGGCAGGATTGGACAGCCCGCTATTCTACTGCAAGCCATCCGATATGGCGAGGGGTTGCCTGGCTTACTTGTCAATTTTCTCGCCAAATTCCCGCAAGCTCAGCCGTGGTTATCCGCACCGCTCTCCGGCTGCGGTTTCTTGACCCTGAACCAGGCCGCATACAGCGCCGGCAGGAACAGCAGGGTCAAGCCGGTCGCCACGATCAGGCCGCCCATGATCGCCACCGCCATCGGCCCCCAGAATACCGAACGCGACAAGGGAATCATCGCCAGCACCGCCGCCGCCGCGGTCAGCATGATCGGCCGGCAGCGCCGCACCGCCGATTCGACAATTGCATTCCATGGCGCCACGCCGTTGGCGATATCGTGCTCGATCTGGTCGATCAGGATCACCGAATTGCGGATGATCATGCCGAACAGTGCGATCACTCCCAGCTGGGCGACAAAACCGAACGGCCGGTGCAGCAACAGTAGCGCCGCGGCCGCGCCCGCGACGCCGAGCGGCCCGGTCAGGAACACCAGCAAGGAGCGCGAAAAGCTATGCAGCTGCAGCATCAGCAAAGTGAAGATGATGAAAATCACCAGCGGCACATTGGCGGCGATCGAATCCTGCGCCTTGCCGCTGTCGTGGGCGGCGCCGGCGACGTCGATGATATAACCCGGCGGCAGCTGCGCCCTGATCTTGTCGAGCTGCGGATCGATCTGGGCCGTCACGGTCGGCCCTTGCACGCCGTCGATCACGTCCGCCTGCACCGTGATCGCCCAGTTGCGCCACTCGCGCCACACCACGCCCGGCTCCCACACCAGCTTGACGGTGGCGACCTGCGCCAGCGGCACCGACTTGCCGCTGGCGGTCGGCACATTGGCCTGGTTCAGGGCGTCGATGGTGGCCCGCTCATCCAGCGGCTGGCGCACCACGATATCGATCAGGCGATCGTGCTCGCGGTACTGGCCGATGGTGGTGCCGGTCAGCATGGTGTTGACCGTCTGCATCACGGTTTGCGAGCCGATGCCGAGGGTGCGCAACTTATCCTGGTCAAGGTCTATCCGCAGCACCTTGACCGATTCGTTCCAGTTATCGTTAAGGCCGATGATATTCGGATTGCCGTTCATGACGCTCTTGACCTGGTCGGCAATCGTCCTCACCTTGGCGGCATCGGTACCGCTGACCCGGAACTGCACCGCATACGGCACCGGCGGGCCGCTAGGCAACAGCTTGACGCGCCCGCGCACTTCCGGGAAACCATGCTTGAAGGCCTCGGTGATGCGCAGCCGCAATGCATCGCGCGACGCCAGGTCCTTGGTCAGCAGCACCAGCTGCGCCACATTGGTCTGCGGCAGGATCTGGTCGAGCGGCAGGTAAAAGCGCGGGCTGCCGCTGCCGACGTAAGTGGTCATGCTTTCCAGCTCGGGCGCGGCATGGATGTAGGCTTCGAATTTCTTGGCCTCGGCTTCGGTCGCGGCAAACGACGAACCCTCCGGCAGCCACAGCTCGATCATCAGCTCGGGCCGGCTGGAATCGGGGAAAAACTGCTCCTCGATAAACTTGAAGCCAAATACGCCTAGCGCAAACACCATCAAGGTCAAGGCGATGGTGGTCTTGCGCCACTCGACGCACCAGTTGACGGTGCGCCGCACGCGCGTATAGAACGGCGTATTGAACAATTCATGATGGCCGTCGGCGCCGGCCGCCGGCTTCACCTTCAGCAGCAGGAAGCCGATATAGGGTGTAAACAACACCGCCACCAGCCAGGAAATCAGCAAGGCCAGCGCATTCACCGAAAACATGGAAAAGGTGTATTCGCCGGCAGCCGACTTCGCCAGCCCAATGGGCAGGAAGCCGGCGGCAGTGATCAAGGTCCCGGTCAGCATCGGCATCGCGGTAGAGGTATAGGCAAAGGTTGCCGCCTCCAGCCGCGACAAGCCCTCTTCCATCTTGCGCACCATCATTTCCACCGCGATGATGGCGTCGTCCACCAGCAAACCCAGGGCAATGATCAGCGCCCCCAGCGAGATCTTGTGCAGGTCGATGCTGAAGATGCTCATGAACAGGAACGTCACCGCCAGCACCAGCGGAATCGTCAGGGCCACCACCAGGCCGGGCCGGACGTCGATGCGGAACGGCTTGGTGTGGAAACCGAGCGACAGGAAACTCACCGCCAGCACGATCAGCACCGCTTCCATCAAGGTCTTGAGGAATTCGTTGACCGATTCGGCGACGATTTTCGGCTGGTTCGAAACCCGCTCCAGGTCGATCCCGACCGGCAGCTTGGCCTTGATCTGGGCAGTCATCTTCTCCATGTCCTTGCCTAGCGAGATGATGTCGCCGCCCTTCGCCATCGAGACGCCGAGTCCGATCACTTCTTTGCCGTTGAAGCGCATCTTGGTCTGCGGCGGATCCTGGTATTCGCGTTTGACGACGGCGAAATCGCCTAGCCTGAAGGTGGTGTTGTTGGCCCGCAGCTGCAGGTTTTCCAGGTCCTTGGGCGACGCTAGCGCGCCGCTCACGCGGATCTGCAGGTTATCGGTAGCGGTCGCCAGCACGCCGGTCGACTGCAAGGCGTTTTGCGCACTCAGCTGGTTGACGATGTCTTGCACAGTAATGCCCAGCTGCGAGAATTTTTTCTGCGAAAACTCGATGAAAATCTTTTCATCCTGGACGCCGAACAGATCCACCTTGGCCACCGACGGCAAAGTCAGCAGCTGCTGGCGCACGAAATCGGCGTAGTCCTTGACGTCGGCATAATTGAAACCGTCGCCCGAGACCGCAAAAATCGAGCCGTAGGTTTCACCGAATTCATCGTTGAAGAACGGCCCCACCACGCCTTGCGGCAGGGTCAGCTTGATGTCGTTGATCTTTTTGCGCACCTGGTACCAGGCGTCCGCCGTTTCCTTGGGCGGGGCCGATTCCTGCAAGGTCAGGATGATCAGCGTTTCGCCAGGCTTGGAATAACTGCGGATAGTGTCGATATGCGGCGTTTCCTGCAGCTTCTTTTCCAGCTTGTCGGTGACCTGGTCAGCCATCTGCAGGGCGGTGGCGCCCGGCCACTGGGCCGACACCACCATCGCACGGAAGGTAAACGGCGGATCTTCATCCTGCCCCAGCCGGCCGTAGCTGAGGATGCCGCCGATCACCAGCACCACCAT
The DNA here is from genome assembly GCF_001584145.1 of Collimonas fungivorans. Classification (NCBI taxonomy): domain Bacteria; kingdom Pseudomonadati; phylum Pseudomonadota; class Betaproteobacteria; order Burkholderiales; family Oxalobacteraceae; genus Collimonas; species Collimonas fungivorans. Next base: position 3,385,496 of record NZ_CP013232.1, read on the forward strand.
CAGGTAGCGTGTCAGCGGTATGTGTTCAAGCGCCCAACGCGAGAGATTAAAACCGCTCTTTTTGCCGTCGCTCATCGGGCCGCTCCGCCCGTCGTGGCTGCCAACGGCGGGCTTGCAGCCGCTTTACCGGCCGGCAGGCTGCCTTCCGGCCCATTCAGGATGGTGACTTTCTGTCCTGGCTTGAGCTGGTTGACGCCGGCGGTCACCACCTGCTGGCCAGCGCGCAAAGCGCCTTGTATCCATACTTCATTGCCGTGCTGGCCGTCGATCTGCACCGGCACCTGGCGCACCTGATGCACGGTGGCGCCCTCCACCACCCACACCGCGCTATGGTCCTGCACCCGCAGCAGCGCGGTAAGCGGCACCTTGATCGCATTGTCGCTGGTCTTGCTGGTGAAACTGGCGTAGGCGGTCATGCCCAGCTTGACGTTAGGCGTATCGTCCGGGATGGCGATCTTGATGGCGTAGGTGCGCGTCACCGGATCGGCGATCGGCGACACCTCGCGCACCGTGCCGTGGATCACCTGCCTGGGATCAGCCCACAGGCGTACTTGCACGTCACCGCTGCTGCGCAGCTTGTCGACCTGGTTCTCGGGTGCGCCGACCACCACTTCCTTGGCGCCCTGGCGGGCCACGCTGACCACCGGCGTGCCTGCCGCCACCACCTGGCCAGCTTCGGCATTGATGGCGGTAACCACGCCGTCCACATCCGACTCCAGGGTGGCGTAGGCAGTCTGGTTCAACTGCCCCTTGAATGCAGCCTCAGCCTGGTCGTATGTCGCCTGCGCGGACTTGTAGGCCGTATCTTTCGCATCCAGCACAGCCTGGCTGACAAAATTCTTGTCGCGCAGATCCTGGTAGCGTTTCAAGTCAGCCTTGGCGGTATCGCGATTGCTGGCGGCCGAACTGACGGCGGCCACCGCCTGCGCCTGAGCCAGCTGCAAATCCTTGGGATCGAGCCGCATCAGCACCTGGCCGCGCTTGACCACGCTGCCGACATCGACCTGGCGCGCGATGATCTTGCCCGCCACCCGGAAACCCAGCTGGGATTCATAGCGGGCCTGCACCGCGCCCGGCAATTCGGAGGTGACATCGGCATTGGCCGGATTCAGCACCACCACCCGCACCGGGCGGATATCTTCGACCTTTTCAGGGGGTTTGGAACAAGCTGCCAGCAGCAATGTGCAAACAAGCAACAAAGCGGGAGCGCGCATGTGCGCCGAAGCAGCAGCAGCCGGACGCGGATTTATCTGGGTCAACACGTTTTTTCCTTTACTATTCTGGGCTGTCGTTAGCTGTCGTTGCCGGTTTATGCGCCACCGTTCGGCGCGCCATAAAACAATCGATTGCCGAAGCTTCTCACAAATTAATAACTTTCAGGTCAGTTATTATAATTGCGCCGGATTAAGTTTGACCAAAGCTTTTTTCATGCCGGACAATCAGAGACAAATAATGCCTTTTTGATAAAAACATTCTGCCCGCCCTAATGCCCACCAACCATTACGAAAATTTCCCGGTCGCCTCCCTGCTGCTGCCAGCCCGGTTGCGTCCCGCAGTCAAGGCGATCTACGCCTTTGCTCGCAGCGCCGACGACCTCGCCGATGAAGGCGACGCCGCTCCCGAGCAGCGCTTGCGCGCTCTGCACGCCTATGAAACCGCCCTGGACAGGATAGAACATAAGCAGGCGGCGGAAAGCAGCCTGTTCCAGACGCTGGAACAGGTGATCGTGGAATACCGGCTGCCGCTGGCGCCGTTTCGCGACCTGCTGTCCGCCTTCAAGCAGGACGTGGTCACCACCCGCTACAGCCAGTTTCCGGACCTGCTCGACTATTGCCGGCGCTCCGCCAATCCGGTCGGCGCCTTGATGCTGCACCTATACGGCGCGGCGACCGAACAGAACCTGCGCGACTCGGACGCCATCTGCTCGGCATTGCAACTGATTAATTTCTGGCAAGATGTCGCCATCGACTGGGACAAGGCCCGGATCTATCTGCCGCTGGAAGACTTGCAGCGCTTCGGCGTGTCGCAGGCGCAACTGGCCGGCGGCGCGGTGGACCATGCCTGGCGCCGCCTGATGCAGTTCGAGGTACAGCGCGCGCGCAGCATGATGACCGGCTCCCAAGCGCTGGCGCTACGGCTGCCAGGCCGGGTCGGCTGGGAGCTGCGGCTAGTGGTGCAAGGCGGCCTGCGTATCCTGGAACTGCTGGAAGCGGCGGATTACGACATGTTCCGCCAGCGGCCGAAACTCGGCAAAACCGACTGGCTGTTGCTTGCCTGGCGGGCCTTGTGCATGAGATAAGCTAACAAAAATCAGCAAACCACAACGCCGCTCATTCGTATTCTTACGTATACTTCGGGCAAATCGTTTTTTAAGCCGCTTCCCACATTCATGTCCCCAGACGACTACTGCCAGCAAAAAGCCGCCCAGAGCGGCTCCAGTTTTTATTACAGCTTCCTGTTCCTGCCGGCGGAACGGCGGCGCGCCATCACTGCGCTGTACGCCTTCTGCCGCGAAGTGGACGATACGGTCGACGACTGCACCGATGAAAGCGTGGCGCGCACCAAGCTGATGTGGTGGCGCAAGGAAATCGCCGCCATGCTGGCCGGCAATCCATCCCATCCGGTGACCCAGGCGCTGCAGCCCCACTTGCAGACTTATGGACTGGACGGCAAGCACCTGCAAGCGATCATCGACGGCATGGAAATGGACCTTAACCAGACCCGTTACCTGGACTACCCCGGTTTGAAGCAATACTGCTGGCATGTGGCCGGCGTGGTCGGCATCCTGTCGGCCAGCATCTTCGGTGTCAGCCAGCCGCAGACCTTGCAGTTCGCCGAACAGCTCGGCCTTGCATTCCAGCTCACCAATATCATCCGCGATGTCGGCGAAGACGGCCGCAAGGGCCGCATCTACCTGCCGGTCAACGAACTGCAGCAGTTCAACGTCACCGCCGCCGATATCCTGAACGCGCGTTATAGCGAGAATTTTGTGAACCTGATGCGCTTCCAGGTAGCGCGCGCGCAACAGGCTTACGACGATGCGTTTGCCCTGCTGCCCAAAGAAGACCGGCGCGCCCAGCGTCCCGGCCTGATGATGGCTGCCATCTACCGCGCCCTGCTGGACGAGATCGAACGCGACGGCTTCCATGTGCTGAACCAGCGCATTTCGCTGACGCCGATCCGCAAGCTGTGGCTGGCATGGAAGACCTATGTGCGCGGCTGACTCCCTCGCTTCACGGCTCTTTGCCTCGCGCTGACATGGCTATGGAAGCGCAACAAGTCGCGGTAATCGGCGCCGGCTGGGCCGGCTGCAGCGCCGCCGTGGAACTGACCGAGGCCGGCCATCAGGTGACCTTGTTCGAAGCCAGCCGCCAGCTCGGCGGCCGGGCCCGGCGCGTCGACATCAACGAAACCATACTGGACAACGGCCAGCACATCCTGCTCGGCGCCTACAGCCAGACCTTGCAAATGATGCGCAAGGTCGGCATCGATCCGGCCAGCGCCATGCTGCGACTGCCTCTGCAGATGTGCTATCCGGCCGGCAGCGGCGGCATGACTTTTGTGGCGCCGCGCCTGCCGGCGCCTTTGCATCTGCTGGCGGCATTGCTGCGGACCGACGGCCTCGATCGCCAGGACAAGCTGGCGCTGGCGCGCTTTTCTTCGGCGGCGCGCTGGATGGGCTGGCAGCTGCATGACGATTGCAGCGTCAGCACGCTGCTGGAACGGTTCGACCAGACCGAGCGGCTGATCCGGCTGATGTGGCGTCCGCTCTGCATCGCTGCGCTGAATACGCCGCCGGCCCAGGCTTCGGCCCAGGTTTTCCTGGCGGTGCTGCGCGACAGCCTGGGCGCACGCAGGAGCGCCTCGGACATGCTGCTGCCGCGCACCGACCTCAGCAACCTGTTCCCGCAGCAGGCGGCTGCCTTCATTGAAGAACGCGGCGGCAACGTCGAGTCCGGCCACAGCGTCAGGCAATTGCAGCGCAGCAATGAACGAAACGGACGATGGCAGCTGCAAAGCGGCGAGGCCAGCATGGATTTCGACGCAGTCGTCATCGCTACGCCACCTGAAACCGCGGCTATGCTGCTGGACGGCAGCGCCGATGCTGCGCTGCTGACAACCTTGCGCAGCTTCGACTACGAACCGATCACCACCTGTTACCTGCAATACGCCGGCGATACGCGCCTGCCGCGGCCGTTCTTCGCCTTGCTGGACGACCCCGAAAATGCCGGCGGCAGCGCAGCCTGGGGCCAGTTCGTGTTCGACCGCGGCCAGCTCGATCCAGCCCAGGCCGGCCTGCTGGCGGTCGTCATCAGCACCTCCTCCGACGCCATACAAGCCGGCCATGAGGCGCTGGCGCAAGCGGTCGCCGCCCAGCTGGCCGCGGCCTTCAGGCAACCGCAGCTGGCGTCGCCGTCCTGGACCCAGGTCATTTCAGAGAAGCGCGCCACTTTCGCCTGCATCCCGGGGCTGGTGCGGCCGGCCAACGATACCGGCCTGGACAAGTTGCTGCTGGCAGGCGACTACACCGCCAGCGACTATCCGGCGACGCTGGAATCGGCAGTGCGCAGCGGCAGGCAGGCGGCGCGGGAATTGCTGGCGCAGGTACGACAGGCGCCGGCCAGGTGAAAAAGCTTCATGCCAGACGTCAATCGAATTGCACTGTGCATGCATTGTTTTCATCTAAGATAGTGGCAACAGCTACACATAAAAACATCTAGCGGAGAACCCCAATGTCTGTAATCACCTGCGTCGAAGACCTGCGCCTGCTGGCCAAGAAGCGCGTGCCAAAAGCGTTTTACGACTATGCCGACAGCGGTTCATACACCGAATCCACCTACCGCGCCAACAGCAGCGACCTGGCTGCCATCCACCTGCGCCAGCGGGTAGCCATCAATGTCGACCAGCGCTCCACCCGCAGCACCATGATCGGCCATGACGTGACAATGCCGGTGGCGATTGCCCCAACCGGCCTGACCGGCATGCAATGGGCCAACGGTGAAATGCTGGGCGCCATCGCCGCCGAAAAATTCGGCATCCCGTTTACCCTGTCGACCATGAGCATCTGTTCTATCGAAGATGTCGCCAGCGTCACCACCAAGCCGTTCTGGTTCCAGCTGTACGTCATGCGCGACCGCGGCTTCATCAAGTCGCTGATCGACCGCGCCAAGGCTGCCAGATGTTCGGCCCTGGTGCTGACGCTGGATCTGCAGATTCTCGGCCAGCGCCACAAGGACCTGAAAAACGGCATGTCGGTGCCGCCGAAAATGACCCTGGCCAACCTGCTTGATCTCGCCACCAAACCCGGCTGGGCCTTGCGCGCGCTAGGCGGCCGCAAGTCCTTCGGCAACCTTGCCGGCCACGTCTCCGGCGCCGACGGCATCATGACCCTGAGCAAATGGACCGCCAGCCAGTTCGACCCGACCCTGTGCTGGGACGACATTGCCTGGATCAAGGAACAATGGGGCGGCAAGCTGATCCTGAAAGGGATCCTGGATGTGGAAGACGCCAAGATCGCCGCCACCACCGGCGCCGACGCCATCGTCGTCAGCAACCATGGCGGCCGCCAGCTGGACGGCGCGGTATCGTCGATCTCGGCGCTGCCGGCGATTGTCGAGGCAGTGGGAGATCAGGTCGAAGTCTGGTTCGACGGCGGCATCCGCAGCGGCCAGGACGTGCTGAAAGCGGTGGCCCTGGGCGCCAAGGGCACCATGATCGGCCGCGCTTTCCTGTACAGCCTGGGTGCGATGGGAGAAGCCGGCGTCACCAGGATGCTGCAGATCCTGCAGCAGGAACTGGATGTCAACATGGCGCTGACCGGCACCAAAGATATCAAGGATGCGGGACCCCACATCCTGACTTGAAGACAGATACTTGAAGACTACAGTTTGCCGGCCTTCTTGAGGCGGCTGGTCAAGCCGTCGGCGATGTCGTTGTGATCGAATTTTTTGGCCAGGTCGATGGCCGTCATGCCGACATCGTTTTTCAGGGTGACATCGGCGCCGCTATCGAGCAGCAGCTTGACGGTCTCGATCTTGCCGCCGCGCGCGGCCATCATGATCGGCGTCGTATTGTTGGGCGAGCCGGCATCGATATAAGCCGACGCATCCAGCAGCATCTGCACGATTTCATTATTGCCGATCGCCGCCGCGTAATGCAGCGCAGTCCAGCCGGTATTGTTGGGCTCGGCTTCCTTGTCCAGCAAGGCCTTCACCGCCGCTACATCGCCCTTGTAGGAGGCGACCATCAAAGCAGTGTCGCCGTTGCGCGCACGCAGGTTGAGATCAGTGCCTTTGGCATTGAGCAAAACATTAAAGACCTTCTTGGAATCTTCGTGCAAGGCCAGGATCAGGCCGGTGTCGCCGCGCTGTTTCTCCTCCAGGTTCGGACTGACGCCGGCGGCCAGCAATTTTTTCATGCCGCGCTCGTCGTCCAGCTTGACTGCCTTGACATAGTCGTCGAGGTTGCTGGCCTGGCTCAACGACGGCAGGCATGCCAGCGCCAACAGCAACAGCATTGCCGAAAACCGCGAACGGCTGTCGCGGCGACCAGTTAAGTTGTTGAAAATGCGGTTGAAAACGCGGTTAAACATGCGCCTGATCCTTTGCCAGTTTAAACAGATTGAAAAAATTGTCGGTGGTCTGCTGCGCTACCTCGGCCGCCGGCACACCCTTGAGGTTGGCCAGGAATTCGCCGACATGCATGACCCAGCCCGGCTCGTTCATCTTGCCACGGTGCGGCACCGGCGCCAGATACGGCGAATCGGTTTCGATCAAGGTGCTGCTCAAGGGCACCGCCAGCGCCACCGCCTGCAATTCCTTGGCGCTCTTGAAAGTGACGATGCCGGAAAACGAAATATAAAAACCCATCGCCATGGCCGCTTCGGCCACTTCCAGCGATTCGGTAAAACAGTGCATCACGCCGCCGGCGCCGCCGGCATCGGTGCCGGCGCCCTCTTCTTGCATGATGCGGATGGTGTCGGCGGAAGCGGCGCGGGTGTGGATGATCAACGGCTTGCCGGTCGCGCGCGAAGCCCGGATGTGGCGGCGGAAACGCTCGCGCTGCCACTCCAGGTCGCCCTGCAGGCGGTAATAGTCGAGGCCGGTTTCGCCGATGGCTATGATTTTCGGATGGTCGGACAGGCGGACCAGGTCGTCGACACTGGGTTCCGGCGTGTCTTCATAATCAGGATGCACGCCCACCGAAGCGTAGATATGCGGATAGGTCTCGGCCAGTTCCAGCACTTGCGGGAAATCGGGCAAATCCACCGATACGCACAAGGCATGGGTCACCTGGTTTTGCGCCATCTTGGCGAGTACTTCCGGCATCCTGGCGGACAGCTCCGGAAAATTGATATGGCAGTGGGAATCGATATACATGGACAGGATTATATCGCTTGCGGACGCACATCATTGACGATGTGCGTCCGCAGCGGATATTCAATCTCTGGATTTTGCCGGCGGCGGGATGTCAGTCAGCCAGGCCCAAAGCCTGTTTCTGCAGCTGGATCAGTTCGCCGATCCCGCTTTGCGCCAGATCCAGCAAGCTGTTCAGCGTCGGACGATCGAAGGCGACGCCTTCCGCGGTGCCCTGCACTTCGATGAAATGGCCGGTATCGGTCATCACCACATTCATGTCGGTGTCGCAGCCGGAATCTTCGACATAATCCAGGTCCAGAACTGGCGTGCCCTGGTAGACGCCGACCGAAATCGCCGCGACAAAATGCTTGAGGGGAATCGCCGCAATCGCCTTGCTTTCCAGCAGCCGTGCAAACGCATCGTAAGCGGCGACCATGGCGCCGGTGATGGACGCCGTGCGGGTGCCGCCGTCGGCCTGGATCACGTCGCAGTCAAGGTGCAAGGTACGTTCGCCGAAAGCCTGCAGGTCGAACGCCGCGCGCAGCGAGCGGCCGATCAGGCGCTGGATTTCCTGGGTGCGGCCGGATTGTTTGCCGCGCGCCGCTTCGCGGTCCATGCGGGTATTGGTGGAACGCGGCAGCATGCCGTATTCGGCGGTCAGCCAGCCTTGCCCTTTGCCCTTCAGGAAACCGGGGACTTTTTCTTCCAGGCTGGCGGTACAGATGACTTTGGTATCGCCGAACTCAACCAGCACCGAACCTTCGGCGTGCTTGGTGTAGTTGCGGGTCAGGCGCACGGTGCGCAAGGCATCGGCGGCGCGTCCGCTAGGACGGGTAATGGTTGACATGTAGTTCCTTAAATATTCTTCTCTATAGCGCCGCGGATTTCCGCAATCGCCTGTTCAATGTCGGCGTCGCTGAAACCGTCTGGCGTGTCTGTCGCGCCAAGGCGCGGCGCCTGGATGGTGGTGGTCAGGCTGCCGATCGGCAAGGTATGGGTGACGATCGAGCTGGAAGGATCGTCGAGGTTCGGGTCGGCGCCCCAGGCCATTGCCAAAGCGGTAACATTATCGCTGGTTTTGCCGGCAATCCCAAGCGCATTGTTGACCAGCTCCGGCACCGCCCGCACGATCGTGCTGGTTTGCAGCCGTTGCGCCAGCACATGGTCGGGCAGCATCGACCACAGGCCGTCCGAGCACAGCAGCATGACGTCGCCCGCCTGCAGGCTGACGCGGCGCGACAGCTCGACGATCGGCATGTTGGTCGCGCCGAGACAGTTGAACAGCTTGTTGCGGTCGGGATGGGTGGCGCGTTCGGAGGGATCGGCCTTGCCTTGCGCAATCAGGCTTTCGATGCGCGAGTGGTCGCGGGTGCGCGCCAGGATCTGGCCATTGCGCATCCAGTACAGGCGCGAATCGCCGCAGTGCGCCCAGAATGCGCTGTTGTGCTGGATCAGGCAGGCTACCACCGTGGTGCGCGGAGTTTCCGACAGCTTGTGCACTTCCCGGTAACGGTGGATCTCCATGTGCGCGGCATAAAAAGCATCTTCCAGAAAACGCTCCGGCTTCTTGATGTAGGGCTGGGCATTCTTCTGGAACAGCGAGCCGATGGTCTGCATCGCGATGTTGGCGGCGATCTCGCCGTGCAGGTGGCCGCCCATGCCGTCGGTCAGCAACAGCAGCAAGGCGTCACGCGTGAAACTGTAACCCATCCGGTCCTGGTTGACTTTGCGGCCGCCGATATGGCTTTCTTGATAAACTGAAAATCGCATGACTATGTCTGATTCTTGCTAAAAGTACAGCTAAAGCTGGGGCGGTGAAGCGGCGCGTTTTTTTACTTGTTGGTTACCTGGTCACTGCGTATTTTCCTGGATGGTCGTATCCGGGTTGCTCTCGACCTTGCGGCGGAACTGGATATGCGTGAAAAAGACGTTGCGTATCTTGCGCGTGACCATGTCACGCACGCTGACCTCTTCCTCCTGCACCGGCTCCATCAGGGCGCGCTGCACCGCGAACACGCTTTGCGGCCGCTGCAGCGGATCGATCATCAGGCACCAGCGCACCACCTGGATCAGTTCCGGCGAATACAGGCCTTCCAGCTTGCGGAAATGCCCTTCCATCTTGTCGTTGACCTTGCGCTGGTCGACCGGCTGCGGCGGCGCGCCGACCATGCAGGCGAAGATCGAAGCGCCGATGCTGTAGATGTCGGTCCATGGCCCCAGGTTGCCATTACGCTCATACAATTCGGCCGGGGCGAAACCTGGCGTGTACATCGGGTACAGCTTGGGCGAGTCGGAGCGCAGGGTCTGGCGTGCGGCGCCGAAGTCCAGCAGGATCGGCGTGCCGTCGGCGCGCAGGTAGATATTGGCCGGCTTCAGGTCGAGGTGCAGCAATTTATGGGTATGCACTTCGCGCAAGCCGTTCATCACGTGGCGGAACATCTTGCGGATGAATTTTTCCGACACCAATGGCTTTTCGCCTTTATCGCGGCGGCGCAGGATATGCTCCTGCAGCGAGCGCCCCGATTCGTAGGCCATCACCATGTACACGGTTTCATTGGCGCGGAAGAAGTTGATCACGCTCACCACGTTCGGATGGGCGATACGCGCCAGAGCGCGGCCTTCTTCGAAAAAGCATTTGAGGCCGATACGGAAGGTCGGCAGGTTTTCCGGCGAAATGGCCGGCGCCAGTTCTCCCCATTGGCGTAAAGCCAACGAACTCGGCAGATACTCCTTGATGGCGACTGCGTTGCCATCCTCGTCGTATGCCAGATAGACAATACTGAACCCGCCAGAAGCAATCTTCTTTACAATGCGGTATCCAGCAATTTTTAGCCCGTCAGGCAATGGTGCATTGTTTTGCGCGGCCATGCGATCCTACCTTAGTCAATGCTTAGTCAATGGTGTAAGGATTGTCTTGATAAATCGCTGAATTGTAAAGAAAAACCCTTGCAAACCAGAAACAAAGGACAGCATCTTGACTATCTGCAGCATGACAGGCTACGCCGTCAACAACCGCGAGACGGCCGCAGGCACGATTACCATCGAAATCAAGAGCGTCAATTCGCGCTTTCTCGACCTGCAGTTCCGCATCAATGACGACTTGCGTTCGCTCGAACCGGCGCTGCGCGAAGCCATCATCGGCCGCGTTGCGCGCGGCAAGGTCGAATGCCGGCTGAGTTTCGGCCGCAAGACCGCTTCCGGCGCATCGCAAGCGCTGAACACCACGCTGCTGGCCTCCCTGGCCGATCTGCAGAGCGCGGTGCGCCAGCAATTCATCGAAGCGGCGCCGCTCACGGTCAATGAACTGCTGCGCTGGCCAGGCGTGATCGAGGAAGCGGTGATCAGCCAGGATACGCTGCAAGCCGACATCCAGTCCACCATGAGCGCCACGCTGGAAGCATTTGTCGATTCGCGCGCGCGCGAAGGCGCCGCGCTGCAAGCCACCTTGATTTCCCGTATCGACGCCATGGACGCCATCGTGCAAAGGATCACGCCGCTGGTGCCGCAAGTGGTGGCGCAATTCCAGCAAAAAGCCATAGAGCGCATGCAGGAAGCGCTCGGCCTGGCGCAGCAGGATAGCGGCAACTCCAGCCTGTCGCGCGAAGAAGCGCTGGACCGGATCCGCCAGGAAGTCACGCTGTACGGCATCCGCATCGATATTGCCGAAGAGCTGTCGCGCCTCGCTGCCCATCTCAATGAAACCCGCCACATCCTGAAAAAGGGCGGCCAGGTCGGCAAGCGCCTGGATTTCATGATGCAGGAACTCAATCGCGAAGCGAACACGGTGGGCTCGAAAGCAGCGATCAAGGAATTGGCCGATGCTTCCATGGAGCTCAAGCTGCTGATCGACCAGATGCGCGAACAGGTGCAAAACCTGGAATAAAGCAGCACCACTCCCCGCCTTGCCGCTGCAGAAACAGGGTTTCTGCAGCCTTCCATCCTTCCCGGAAAAAACTCCCCTCTTTCCAGCCTAATCCTACGCACAAAGTTAATTGCCAATATTGCAATAACAAATGCCCTTACGTAGCATCGGCGGCTCGAACCCATGATAAATACATAATTCCGCCGCGCGCACTTGCAACAGCCAGGGCGGGAGGAGCCAGCTTGAATATCCTTGCCGTAGTGCGCTATCTGGCGCCGCTGACAGCCGCTGCAACCATCAGCGCCCATGCAGCGAGTGCCGATGCAGCCAAACCCGCTGCCCACGCCAGCCCGTACAGCAAAGCAGAAGAACACGGCGAACACGGCATCATCGACGGCGACGCTATCGAGCAGGGCCATGCGGCAGCCACGCAACCCGCCACCCGCTCGCAACAGGCCGACAGCAAGGGCCTGATCGCCGATAGCCATCTCAACTGGCTGCTGCGCAGTTACACCGACCACCTGGAAACCCAGGGCGCCAATACCCGCAACGCTTCGGTACTGGGCAGCCAGCTGAATTTTGAATCGGGCTTTAGCACCGGCGCCATCGGACTGGGCGCGGATGCCGGCCTGTTCAGCGCACTGAAACTGAATGGCGGCAACGGCGCCGGCAACATGGTGCACGTGGATCCCGCCGGCGGCGGCAGCAATCGGCAGGCATGGACCTACTTCGGCTTGTACGACCTGAAGGCCCGGGTCTCGAACACGGTAGTGAAATACGGCGCGCAAATCGTCCATAACGCTTTTCTGGAACCGCATGACAACCGTGCCCTGCCGCCGACCTTCCTCGGCACCTCCGTGATCAGCAGCGAAATTGCCGGCCTCAGCTTGGCTGCCGGCAGCTTTACCAGGAGCCAGCCACGCGGACAAACCCGCTTGCAGCCCTTGCGCACGGCCTATGGCGGCATCCAGCTAGGTCGCTTCAGCTATCTCGGCGGCGACTATGCCTACAGCCCGGACACCAAGGTCTCGCTGTACGCCAGCCGCGCCGAAAACGTCTGGGACCAGTACTACTCCGCCTTCTCGCACAGCATCGGCGACGCCAATACACTGCGCTGGACCGGCCAGCTGAATTACTACGCCACGCGCAACCAGGGCAGCAGCCGGCAAGGAAACATCAACAGTAATGCCTACAGCGTCGCCCTAAGCGCCCAGCACAAGGCGCATACGGTGCTGCTGGCCTACCAGAAAATCCAGGGCAAGCAGTTCTTCGACTACGTCGGCGAAGGCGCCGGCGACTTTCTCAGCAATTCGATGAACGTCGATTACAACGCTCCCGGCGAACAATCGCTGCAGCTGCGGCACACGGTCGACCTCGGCAGCTATGGCCTGCCCGGTTTGAAAATCATGAGCTGGGGTGTACGGGGCTGGGGCGCGGATGCCTCGGCCAGCGCGGCCGCCAATGCCGATCCGGCCGGCGGCCTGTATGGGCTGTACTGGAAGAACGGCGCGCCGGTGCGCGGCAAGCATTGGGAGATCGGCATGATTCCGACCTATGTGATCCAGGCTGGCAAGCTGAAAGGCAGCAGCATCAACCTGACCTTGATGCACCATCGGGCCGATACGCAATACTCGGACGCCGGCAACACCATCTACCGGCTGGTCCTGAACATGCCGATGAACATTTTTTGATGCATTTCTATGGGTGAAAAACATTCTTGCGATGGCAGGGTGGGCACAAAAGCATGCCCACCCTACGCCCGCCGATGAGATGCAGGACGGATAAAAAAGCCGCGGCAGAGTGCGATCTGCCGCGGCTTTTTTGCATCGCATTGCCCCGATCGACAATTCGAGGTGAGCGGATTATTTTTCGACGATGAAATTCTTGAGTTCCTTGGTGCGCTGTTCGGTATGGGCGCGCATGCAGCCGAGGAATTCGATATCGCGGATGGTCCCGCTCTCATTGTAGGTATACACGGCGTCGCAATCCTTCTTGCGGAAACTGACCCAGGCGCGCTGCGCTTCGATCAGCTTCTTCTTCACTTCGCCGTAGCGCACGCCATCCTGGTCCGGCTTGGTGATCTGCTTGACCAGCTGCTGATAGGTTTCGTTCAAGGTCTTTTCGTCCTTGTCGAAAGCGGTCTTGGCGCAGGTATTCATTTCGACGGTATTGCTCTGCGACAGACATGGATCAACCTGAGCAAACGCTGCAGCAGGTACTAGCAGGCACAGGGCCATCAGCATCTTACGCATACACTCTCCTTGGAAACGCTTCGCCATCGGCCAGCCTGGCCGACAGGCGAAGCGGCACTTCGATTAACCCAGTTCTTCCAGCCGGATCTTGGTGACGCTGCCGACCACGGTTTCCAGCGACTCGATCTTGACTATCGCCGCTTCCACATTCTTTTCCTGGGTCTGGTGCGTCAGCATGATGATGTCGGTGCGGGTCTCGCCCGCGGCCGGTTCTTTTTGCAGCATGGCGTCTATCGAAATCGACGAATCGGCGAGGATCCGCGTGACATCCGCCAGCACGCCCGGCTGGTCGGCCACGTGCATGCGCAGGTAATAGCTGGTGGTGATTTCTGCCATCGGCAGGATCGGCGTATCGGCCATGGCGTTCGGCTGGAACGCCAGGTGCGGCACCCGATGCTCGGGATCGGCGGTGGCCAGGCGCGTGATGTCGACCAGGTCGGCGATCACAGCCGAGGCAGTCGGCTCGGCGCCGGCGCCCTTGCCGTAATACAGCGTATCGCCGACCGCGTCGCCGCGCACCAGCACGGCATTCATGGCGCCTTCGACATTGGCGATCAGGCGTTTGCTCGGGATCAGGGTCGGATGCACGCGCAGCTCGATGCCGCCGGCGGTGCGCTTGGTGATGCCGAGCAGCTTGATGCGGTAGCCGAGCTGTTCGGCGTAGCGGATATCGGTCGCCTGCAGCTTGGTGATGCCTTCCACATGCGCCTTGCTGAACTGCACCGGGATGCCGAACGCGATCGAGGCCATGATGGTCAGCTTGTGGGCAGCGTCCACGCCTTCGATATCGAAGGTCGGATCGGCTTCAGCGTAACCCAGGCGCTGCGCTTCTTTCAGCACGACGTCGAAGTCCAGGCCCTTGTCGCGCATTTCGGACAGGATGAAGTTGGTGGTGCCGTTGATGATGCCGGCGATCCACTGGATGCTGTTGGCGGTCAGGCCTTCGCGCAAGGCTTTGATGATAGGAATGCCGCCGGCCACCGCCGCTTCGAATGCAACGATCACGCCCTTCTCTTGCGCCGCCTTGAAAATCTCGTTGCCATGGGTGGCGATCAGCGCCTTGTTGGCGGTGACCACATGCTTGCCGTTGGCGATCGCCTGCAGCACCAGGTCCTTGGCGATGCCATAGCCGCCGATCAGCTCGATGACGATATCGATATCGGGATTGTTGACCACCAGCTTGGCGTCGTTGACCACGGTCACTTCGCCATTGGTCAGCAGCCTGGCGCGCTCGACATCGAGATCGGCCACCATGGTAATTTCAATAGCTCTCCCTGCGCGCGCTGCAATCTCTTGCTGATTGCGCTTCAATACGTTGAACGTGCCGGAACCGACCGTACCTATGCCAAGCAAACCTACCTTGATGGATTTCATGATCTCTGCTGTCTGTAAAAAAATCTGCTGATACCGGGCTGGCTGCCAAGCCGGCCCGGCGGGTTTAATAAAAAACTTCCGCTTCAGGCCGGGTCAAACCTTACCGTGGCGCCGGCGGTACCCTTCGAGGAAACTGGCGATGCGTCCCATCGAATCCGCCAGGTCGTCGGTGTTCGGCAGGAACACCACGCGGAAATGGTCCGGCGTCGGGCAGTTGAAGCCGGTGCCCTGGACGATCAGCACGCGCTGCTCCGCCAGCAATTCGTAGGCGAAGTCCTGGTCGTCGGTAATCGGGTACATCTTCGGGTCCAGCCGCGGAAACATGTACAGCGCCGCCTTCGGCTTGACGCAGGTGACGCCCGGGATGTCGGTCAGCAGCTTGTGCGCCATGTCGCGCTGGCGCGCCAGGCGACCGCCCGGCGCGACCAGGTCGTTGATGCTCTGGTAGCCGCCGAGCGCGGTCTGGATCGCATACTGGCCCGGCGCATTGGCGCACAGGCGCATCGACGCCAGCATGTTCAAGCCCTCGATATATCCCTTGGCGTGTTTTTTCTCGCCCGACACCACCATCCAGCCGGCGCGGTAGCCGCAGGAACGATAGTTTTTCGACAAGCCGTTGAAGGTGATGAACAGCACGTCGTCGGCCAGCGCCGCCAGCGAAGTATGGGTCTCGCCGTCGTACAGCACCTTGTCGTAGATTTCGTCGGCGAAGATGATCAGCTGGTGCTGGCGCGCCAGGTCGACCAGCTGCTGCAGCAGTTCCACCGGGTACAGGGCGCCGGTCGGATTGTTGGGGTTGATGACGACGATCGCCCGGGTATTGCTGTTGATTTTCTTCTTGATGTCTTCGATATCGGGGAACCAGCCGGCCTGCTCGTCGCAGACGTAATGGCGCGGCGTGCCGCCGGACAGGCTGACCGCGGCGGTCCACAGCGGATAGTCGGGCGCCGGCACCAGTACTTCATCGCCGGTGTTGAGCAAGGCGTTCATGCTCATCACTATCAGCTCGGAAGCGCCGTTGCCCAGGTAGATATCGTCGATCGTGACGCCCTGAATCTTTTTTTGCTGGCAATAATGCATCACCGACTTGCGCGGCGCGAACATGCCCTTGGAATCGGTATAACCGGAGGCGTTGCCCATGTTGAGGATCATGTCCTGCACGATTTCATCGGGCGGCTCGAAACCGAACACCGCCAGGTTGCCGATGTTCAGCTTGATGATTTTGTGACCTTCCTCTTCCATTTGCCGCGCTTTTTCCAGCACGGGGCCGCGGATGTCGTAACAGACATCATCCAGTTTTTTCGATTTTTGAATCGGTCGCACAGCACAATCCCTTGTATTTTACGCAACATTATCCAGCGTTAAAAAGCTGTCTGGAAAATTGGGTTATCGTCACACGGGGGTCAGTGCGCCGCAACAAATGCCTGCAACAACCCCTTGTAAGGGCGCTCCACGCTATTCCACGACTTTTCAGACAGCTTTTTGGCGGTGCACAATTCACCGCCCGAACCACCCATTCTGCCGAAAGCGTGAGGTTTTATCAATCAATACCGCAAGTTCCTGGGCGGAAAACGCTACAATGCAGCACTTTATTTTCCATTTTCCGGGAATTTGCACATCGTCTGCGGTCTATCCTTTGGTTTAGCTAAGTATTGGTGGATAGGATCAACCCCTCAACGTGTAAAGATAATGCAATGAAGCTACATACCACCCCGACCCAACAGTATCAGACAGTCACGGCCTACGACGACAAGGGCGTGGAAATCAACGCCGTGCGCTACGAGCATAGCCTGCTGGTGCTGCCGGAAGCAGCGCCGGTGCCATGGCCGGTGCGCGACTTCGACGCCCTCCATGCGGAACATTTCGCTCATATAGACAGCACCCGGCCCGACGTTGTCATCCTCGGCACCGGCGCGCGCCAGCGTTTTGTCCATCCGAAGCTGACCAGCGTGCTGACCGCGCGCCGCATCGGCGTCGAATGCATGGACAACAAGGCCGCCTGCCGCACCTACAACATCCTGATGGCCGAGGGGCGCAAAGTCGCCCTGGCCCTGATTTTCAATACCGACAAGGAAACCGCCCAAGATGCGTGAACTGCATAAATCAAAAACTTTCGTCTGGCTGTTGTTCCTGCTGTTCTGCATCGTCTGGTTTTACATGCTCGGGGCCCGCACGCTGGTGCCTACCGATGAAGGCCGCTACGCCGAAATGGCGCGCGAAATGGTCGCCACCGGCGACTGGATCACCTTGCGCCTGAACGGCCTCAAATACTTCGAAAAGCCGCCGCTGCAAACCTGGATGAACGCCCTCACCTTCGAGCTGTTCGGCCTCGGCGAATGGCAGGCGCGTCTATGGACCGGCTTGTGCGGCTTGCTCGGCGTGGTTTTGGTCGCATTCACCGGCGCCCGCCTGTTCTCGCCGCGCATCGGCTTCTACGCAGCGCTGGTGCTCGGCTCCAGCTTCCTGTGGGCCGGCCTCGGCCACATCAATACGCTGGACATGGGCTTGTCCGGCATGATGACGATTTCCCTGTGCGCCCTGCTGCTGGCGCAGCGCAGCGACATCAGCCACGCCGAACAGCGCAACTGGATGCTGCTGTGCTGGGCCGGCATGGCGCTGGCGGTATTGTCAAAAGGCCTGATCGGCCTGGTCCTGCCGGGCGCGGTACTGATCCTGTACACCCTGTTTTCGCGCGACTGGTCGATCTGGAAACGTTTGCACCTAGTGCTCGGCCTGATCCTCTTCTTCCTGATCACCACGCCCTGGTTCGTGCTGATCTCGCTGAAGAATCCGGAATTCCCGCAATTTTTCTTCATCCACGAACAATTCCAGCGCTTCACCAGCAAGATCCATAACCGCTATGGCCCGCCTTATTATTTCATTCCAATCCTGGTATTGGGGATCGTGCCTTGGCTCGGCGTCCTGTTGCAAAGCTTGTGGAACGGCGCGCGCGAACACAGCGCGGCGTCAGGCTTCCAGCCGAAAAAGATGCTGCTGATCTGGAGCGTGTTCATTTTCGTGTTCTTCAGCATTTCCGATTCCAAGCTGCCGTCGTACATCCTGCCGATCTTCCCGGCGCTGGCGCTGCTGATTGCCTGCCACCTGGATAACGCCAGCAACAAGTCGGTGCAGGCTTCGGCGCTGTTGCTGCTGGTGCCGGCCGTGATCGGCCTGGTCCTGTCGCACAAGATCCCGAACCTGGCCAAGGATGCTTACAGCCTGCCATTGATGCAAGCCCATGTGGCTTGGGTGTTCGCCGCTTCGGCGGTGGCTTTCATCGGCGCCGTCGCCGCCTTGCTGCTGGTGCGCCGGCAGCGCGAATGGGCCATTGTCGCGCTCGCCGCCAGCGGTTTCATCGGCGGCCAGCTGCTGATGTACGGCCACGATCCGCAAGGACGCTATTCGGCAGGGATCGACCTGGTGCCGGCCATCAATGCCGAAATCACGCCGGAAACCACGCTGTACGTGGTCGGCAAATATGAGCAGGCGCTGCCGTTCTACCTGCGCCGCACGATGACCATGGTGCAGCATATGGATGAGCTGGAATTCGGCATCGGCCAGCAGCCGCAGCTATGGATTCCGACCATCGATGCGTTTGTCGTCAAATGGACCGCCGACCACGCTGCCGGCAAGAAGGATATCGCCATCATCCGTCCGGAAAACTACCGTGAGCTGGAGCAGCGCGGCGTGCCGATGCGGGTCATCGGCCAGGATCCGCGCCGCGTGGTGGTGACCAACCAGGGCATTGCCGCCGCAGCGCCAGCCGCCGCGGCAAGTGAAGCGGCCCCGGCTGCTTCGGCTGCAGCATCCACAACAACTGCACCGTAACCCGCCACATATATGAATATCACCACTTTTGCCTTCATCCTCGGCGGCGTCTGCCTTAACGCCGTCGCGCAGCTGCTGCTGAAGGCCGGCACCAATGCGGTCGGCGTGATCCACCTGACGCCGCAGAACTGGTTTGCCACCGGCATCAAGCTGGCGACCCAGTTGCCGATCCTGGGCGGCCTGGCTTGTTATGTCATCTCGGTAGGGGTCTGGATCATCGGCTTGTCGCGGGTCGACGTCACGATCGCCTATCCGATGCTGTCGATGGGCTATATCATCAGCGCCGTCGGCGCCTGGTACTTCCTGGGAGAAGCGGTTTCGATGCAGCGCCTGCTGGCAATCGGCATCATCATCGTCGGCGTAGTATTACTGACGCGCAGCTAGATCCTTGTCCATACGCTATCGTTCAGTGCTTCACGACTTTCCGTCAAACTTATATCGGATTTCAAAACCAACATGAGCCAACAACCTTTCCTGCCGTTTGCCAAACCCACCATCGACGAAGCCACGATCGCAGCGGTTGGCGACGTCTTGCGCTCCGGCTGGATCACCAGCGGCCCCAAGGTGCAGGCATTCGAAGCGCAATTGTCCGAGTATTTCGGCGGCCGTCCGGTGCGCACCTTCAATTCCGGCACCTGCACCATGGAGATCGCCCTGCGCATCGCCGGCATCGGCGCCGGCGATGAAGTCATCACCACGCCGATTTCCTGGGTCGCCACCGCCAATGTGATCATTGAAACCGGCGCCACGCCGGTGTTCGCCGACATCGATCCGGTCACCCGCAATATCGACCTGGCCCAGGTCGAAGCCGCCATCACGCCGCGCACCAAGGCCATCATCCCGGTCTACCTGTCGGGCCTGCCGGTCGACATGGATCGCCTGTATGCGCTGGCCAAGAAACATAACCTGCGCGTGGTGGAAGATGCGGCGCAAGCCCTGGGATCGAGCTGGAAAGGCCAGCGCATCGGCGCCTTCGGCGACTTTGCCTCGTTCAGCTTCCAGGCCAACAAGAACATCACTTCATCCGAGGGCGGCTGCCTGGTGCTGAACAATGCCGAAGAAGCGCGCCTGGCGGAAAAATACCGCCTGCAAGGCGTCACCCGCAGCGGCTTCGACGGCCTCGATGTCGACGTCCTCGGCGGCAAATTCAACATGACCGACGTCGCCGCCGCCATCGGCCTCGGCCAGTTTGCCCATATTGAGGCGATTACCGCCCATCGGCGCGAGCTGGCGCAGTATTATTTCACCTGCTTCGGCAGCGATTTCGAAGCGAAACATGGCGCCCAGCTGCCGGTCGCCGACTTCGCCAACAGCAACTGGCACATGTTCCAGCTGGTGCTGCCGGAGCGCCAGGACGGCAAGCCGGCGCGCGCCACTTTCATGGAGCAGATGCAGGAACGCGGCATCGGCATCGGCTATCACTACCCGGCCATCCACCTGCTCAGCATGTATCGCGCGCGCGGCTTCAAGGAAGGCATGTTTCCGGTCGCCGAAAAGGTCGGCCGCCTGATCGTCTCGCTGCCGATGTTCAACGTCATGACGAAGAACGATGTCGAACGTGCAGTGTCCGCGGTAAAATCCGTGCTTCAATAAATTGAACGATCGCTTGATGAAACCAGAACTTTCCGTCGTCATCCCGGTATACAACGAGGAATCGGGCCTTGCCAAACTGTTCGACCGCCTCTACCCGGCGCTCGACGCACTTGGCATCAGCTATGAAATCCTGTACGTCAACGACGGCAGCCGCGACAAGTCGGCCGCGATACTGGCGGAACAGTTCCGGCTGCGTCCAGACGTCACCCGCGTGGTCCTGTTCAACGGCAATTTCGGCCAGCACATGGCGATACTGGCCGGTTTTGAAGCCACCCGCGGCGACATCGTCGTGACGCTCGACGCCGACCTGCAGAACCCGCCGGAAGAAATCGGCAACCTGGTGGCCAAGATGCGCGAAGGCTACGACTACGTCGGCTCGATCCGCCGCAAGCGCCAGGATTCGGCCTGGCGCACCGTCGCCTCCAAGGCCATGAACCTGCTGCGCGAGAAAATCACCGGCATCAGGATGACCGATCAGGGCAACATGCTGCGCGCCTATGGTCGCAACGTGGTCGACCTGATCAACCAGTGCCAGGAGGTCAACACCTTCGTACCGGCGCTGGCGTACACCTTTGCCCGCAAAGAGACTGAAATCGTGGTCGAGCACGAAGAACGCTCGGCCGGCGAATCAAAGTACTCGCTGTATAGCCTGATCCGCCTGAATTTCGACCTGGTCACCGGCTTTTCCATCATGCCCTTGCAGCTGTTCTCGCTGATAGGCATCGTGCTGTCCTTCGCTTCGGCCGCGCTGTTTTTCATCCTGGTGGCGCGCCGTTTCCTGTTCGGCGCCGAGGTGCAAGGTGTGTTCACCCTGTTCGCGTTCGCCTTCTTCCTGATGGGCATGATCCTGTTCGGCATCGGCCTGGTCGGCGAATATGTCGGCCGCATCTATCAGCAGGTGCGGGCGCGGCCGCGCTATGTGGTGCAAGCCAT
The DNA here is from genome assembly GCF_001584145.1 of Collimonas fungivorans. Taxonomy (NCBI): domain Bacteria; kingdom Pseudomonadati; phylum Pseudomonadota; class Betaproteobacteria; order Burkholderiales; family Oxalobacteraceae; genus Collimonas; species Collimonas fungivorans. The sequence continues at coordinate 3,406,696 of NZ_CP013232.1, forward strand.
GCTGGAACAGTCGTCGGCGGACGATAAGCAGGCGTCATGAAAGCCGTCGTTTTTGCCTATCACAACGTTGGCGTGCGCTGCCTGAAAGTGCTGCTGGCGCGCGGCGTCGATATCGCGCTGGTGGTTACCCACGAAGACAATCCGCAGGAAACCATCTGGTTCGAATCGGTGTCGGCGCTATGCAAGCAGCATGGTATTGCCAGCATCGCTCCCACCGATCCAGCTGCGCCCGAGCTGCGGGCCCAGGTCGCCGCCCTGCAGCCGGATTTCATCTTCAGTTTCTATTACCGCCACATGCTGCCGGTTGCCCTGCTGGCGCTGGCAAAGCACGGCGCTTACAACATGCACGGTTCGCTGCTGCCGAAATACCGCGGCCGGGTGCCGATCAACTGGGCGGTGCTGCACGGTGAAACAGAGACCGGCGCCACCCTGCACGAAATGGCGGCCAAGCCGGACGCCGGCGCCATCGTGGCGCAGACTTCGGTGCCGATCCTGCCCGACGATACCGCCTACGAAGTATTCGGCAAGGTGGTGGTCGCCGCCGAACAGACGCTGTGGAATGCACTGCCGGCCATGCTGACAGGCAACATTCCCCGCTTGCCGAACGATCTGTCGCAAGGCAGTTATTTCGGCGGACGCAAGCCCGAAGACGGCAAAATCGACTGGAACCGGCCGGCGCACGAGGTCTATAACCTGTACCGCGCAGTGGCGCCGCCCTATCCCGGCGCCTGGACTATTGTCAAAGAGCGCACTTTTATCGTCGGAAAAGCTTATTTATCGGCCAAACTGGTGGAAAACCTGCCGGCAAATTTGCCTCGGGGCTTGGCGGTAGTGGATAATCGCATTGTTGGCGTCTGCGGCGATGGCCGCGCGCTGTTGATCAACGAGTTGCTGGCGGACGGCCAAACCGTCACGCCAGAAGCATTAAACAACATCCTTTTATAAAACCGGCTGCTTTCGCAGGCGGGGCGGTTTCAGTTTGTTTACCGCGCCCTGCCCGGCAAGAACTGCAGCGCTTGAAATTCCGTTTTGCGGAATGCCAATCCAACAACAATAGATCACTATGAAAAAAGTCCTCATCCTCGGCGTCAACGGTTTCATCGGCCACCACCTGTCCAAGCGGATCCTGGAAACCACCGACTGGCACGTCTACGGCATGGACATGATGACCGACCGCATCCGCGACCTGCTGGACAACGAAGAATACAAGTCGCGCATGCACTTCTTCGAAGGCGACATCACCATCAACAAGGAATGGGTCGAGTACCACGTCAAGAAATGCGACGTGATCCTGCCGCTGGTGGCGATCGCCACGCCGTCGACCTACGTCAAGCAGCCGCTGCGCGTATTCGAACTGGACTTCGAAGCCAACCTGCCTATCGTGCGTTCCGCCGCCAAATACGGCAAGCACCTGGTGTTCCCGTCGACCTCGGAAGTGTATGGCATGTGCCATGACGAAGAATTCGACCCGGAGCAATCCGAACTGATCTGCGGCCCGATCAACAAGCCGCGCTGGATCTACTCCTGCGCCAAGCAGCTGATGGATCGCGTGATCTGGGGCTACGGCATGGAAGAAGGCTTGAACTTCACCCTGTTCCGTCCGTTCAACTGGATCGGCGCCGGCCTCGATTCGATCCATACGCCGAAGGAAGGCAGCTCGCGCGTGGTGACCCAGTTCTTCGGCCATATCGTGCGCGGCGAGAATATCTCGCTGGTCGACGGCGGCCAGCAAAAACGTGCCTTCACTTATATCGACGACGGCATCGACGCCTTGATCAAGATCATCGCCAACAAGGACGGCATCGCCAGCGGCAAGATCTACAACATCGGCAACCCGGTCAACAACTACTCGATCCGCGACCTGGCAGACATGATGCTGAAACTGGCTGCGGAATATCCTGAGTACGCCGACTCGGCGAAGAAGGTCAAGCTGGTCGAGACCACTTCCGCAGCCTACTACGGCAAGGGTTACCAGGACGTGCAGAACCGCGTGCCGAAGATCACCAATACCTGCGACGAGCTGAACTGGAAGCCGACCACCACCATGGCCGACACCCTGCGCAATATTTTTGATGCGTACCGCGGCCAGGTGGCCGAAGCACGCGCTTTGATGGATTAATAGACGGACTAAGATCGACGCTGCTGCCCGCGCAAGCTACGACGCTGTTTCGTGTGTTGCGCGGACTCTGTTTTTCCTACTACTGCCAGACCAGACAACTTGCCCCTCCTCACCTTAAAAATCGACGCCGACACTTATCGCGGCACCCGTGAAGGAGTACCGAACCTGGTGCGCCTGCTGAGCAAATACCAGGCGCGCGCCACGTTCCTGTTTTCGCTCGGTCACGATCATACCGGCTGGGCCCTGAAGCAGGTGTTTCGCCCCGGCTTCTTCCAGAAAGTATCGCGCACCTCGGTAGTCGAACATTACGGCCTCAAGACCCTGATGTACGGCGTGCTGCTGCCGGCGCCGGATATCGGCAAGACCTGCGCGAGCTACATGCAGGCGGTGCGCGACGCCGGATTCGAATGCGGCGTCCACACCTGGGATCATCGCGTCTGGCAAGACCATGTACGGCAGCGCGGCGCCGACTGGACCAGCCAGCAGATGCAGCGTTCCTTCGACCGCTTCACCCGGATTTTCGGCCAGGCGCCGCAAACCCACGGCGCCGCCGGCTGGCAAATGAATCCTTACGCTTTCGAGCAGCTGGAGAAATTCGGCATCGCCTATGCCTCGGACGGCCGCGCCATGCTGGCGGACGACGGCGCGCTGGCCGACCAGGCCGCCGGCCCGCATCGCCTGCAGGTCAACGGCAAGACGCTGGCATGCATACAGTTGCCGACCACCCTGCCGACGCTGGATGAACTGCTGGGCCGGAGTTTCGGCGGCGTTGAGCTGACGCCTGCGAATATCGCCGCCCATATCCTGGCGTTGACGGCAACGCCGCGCGATCATGTATTTACTCTGCACGCAGAGCTTGAAGGTCAAAAACTCGCCCCCATATTCGAGCAGTTGCTGCAGGGCTGGAAAGCGCAGGGCTATGATCTGGTCGCGATGGAAGACTATTACCGACAGGTCAAAGACCGGCAATTACCCACCGTCCCTCTCGCATGGGCGGAGTTGCCGGGACGGTCGGGCGAGATGATCATGCAGGCAGGCAGCAGCTGATCAGCGTATATAGCAGAACCCTGATTGGCGACCGATTCATCATTATTCAATGAACAGGACAATACAGTGGCCGATAATTCCTATCCTTCCATCCTCAACATGACGGTGCCCGACTTCTCTGCAGCCATGACCGGCGGGCAGGCATTCAAGTTGTCGGACTATCATGGAAAAAACATAGTGTTGTATTTTTACCCCAAGGACAACACGCCTGGCTGCACCACGGAAGCCATGCAGTTCCGCGACCTGCACCAGGAATTCCAGCAGAAAAACACCTTGATATTCGGCATCAGCCGCGACAGCATCCGCTCCCACGAAGGTTTCAAGGCTAAACTGGGGCTGCCCTTCGAGCTGATCGCCGATCCCGACGAAACGCTGTGCGCCATGTTCAATGTCATGAAAATGAAAAATATGTACGGCAAGCAAGTACGCGGCATCGAGCGCAGCACGTTTGTGATTGACGGCGCCGGCACATTGGTGAAAGAATGGCGTGGAGTGAAGGTGCCAGTGCACGTTGAAGAAGTATTGGAGTTTGTAAGTCATTGAATTCAAAAAAAATCATTCTGGAAGCCGTTTGCGGAAAAGGCCTGAGGGCCTTCCCAAACGGCTTTTTTACTTTTTAATTTGTGTTTTGTTCGCCAGGCCGCTTCATTCGTGATGTTTTTTAAATATATTTAAGTCGTACCTGCCGTAGCTTCACCCGTTTGGTCCGGTTCGTGTTATCACCAAAGCGAACACTTTTTTCATCTTTAAAGCGAGGTTCTGATGCCCTTACCAAAATTACCGACCAAACCCGCTGCTTTACTCTCCGTTCAAGATTATCCGAAAGCGGAAGCCGGCAAAGCCGTCAAACCACGTATTGCCGTCGTTGAACCGATTACCCGTAACAAGGAAGTTGCTCCACAAGCTCGCAACAAACCTGTAGAAAGCCGTAAGACCGACAAGGCCCCGCGGAAAATTCGCGTGCCGTTGCCGACAAACCTGCAAAACCGGCGGACACCCGGCCGAAATCAAGCACCAGCCGCGCCGCCGACAAATCCGGCACGACCAAGCTGTTCGTGCTGGACACCAATGTGCTGATGCACGACCCGACCTCCCTGTTCCGTTTCGAGGAACACGACATCTACCTGCCGATGGTGACGCTGGAGGAACTCGACAACCACAAGAAGGGCATGTCGGAAGTCGCACGCAATGCACGCCAGGTATCGCGTTCGCTGGATGCATTGGTGGGCGATATCGTCGACGACCAGATCGACCACGGCATTCCATTGTCGAAGCTCGGCAACAAGGACGCCAAGGGCCGCCTGTTCTTCCAGACCAAGCTGCAGAACGCCGACCTGCCTGAAGGCCTGCCGGTAGGCAAGGCCGACAACCAGATCCTCGGCGTGGTGCGCGGCCTGGAAGCCGAAACCCCGGGCCGCCCGGTAGTGCTGGTGTCGAAAGACATCAACATGCGCATCAAGGCGCGCGCCATGGGCCTGCCGGCCGAAGACTACTTCAACGACCATGTGCTGGAAGACACCGACCTGCTGTATTCCGGCATCCAGCAATTGCCGGACGATTTCTGGATCAAGCACGGCAAGGGCATCGAATCCTGGCAAGAGAACAAGCACGGCACCGGCTATACCTACTATCGCCTGAGCGGACCGCTGGTGCCGACGCTGCTGGTCAACCAGTTCGTTTTCATCGAACCGAAAAACGGCGAACCGGCGTTCTACGGACAAGTCACGCAGATCAACGGCAAGACCGCGGTGCTGCAAACCTTGCGCGACTATGGCCACGCCAAGAACAGCGTGTGGGGCATCACTGCGCGCAACCGCGAGCAGAACTTTGCCCTCAACCTGCTGATGAATCCGGATTGCGACTTCGTCACCCTGCTGGGCCAGGCCGGTACCGGCAAAACCCTGCTGGCGCTGGCGGCCGGCCTGGCGCAAGTGCTGGAAACCAAGACCTACAACGAAATCATCGTGACCCGCGTCACGGTGCCGGTCGGTGAAGATATCGGTTTCCTGCCGGGTACCGAGGAAGAGAAGATGGGGCCGTGGATGGGCGCCTTCGACGACAACCTGGAAGTGCTCAACAAGTCCGATTCGGATGCCGGCGAATGGGGTCGCGCCGCCACCCAGGACCTGATTCGTTCACGCATCAAGATCAAGTCGCTCAACTTCATGCGGGGCCGTACTTTCGTCAACAAGTTCCTGATCATCGACGAAGCGCAAAACCTGACGCCGAAGCAAATGAAAACCCTGGTCACCCGCGCCGGTCCGGGCACCAAGATCATCTGCCTCGGCAATATCGCCCAGATCGATACGCCGTACCTGACCGAGGGCTCGAGCGGCCTGACGTATGTAGTCGATCGTTTCAAGGGCTGGTCGCACAGCGGCCATGTGACGCTGGCGCGCGGCGAACGCTCGCGCCTGGCAGACCATGCCAGCGATGTGCTGTAATAAGATGACCTGAAGGACGGCGCAGCGATGCGCTTGCCGGATGGCAGAACGGGTGCAATTCAATTTCGGTTGAATTGCACCCGTTTTATTTAAAAATGCGATTTAATGATGTGATATCCCGCCATCTTCCGTGAAGAAAGCCGCCAATGAAACTCGCCATCCTCTCCGACATCCACGCCAACATCTGGGCGCTGGAAGCCGTCCTGGCGGACATCAGGAAACAGGGAGCCGACCTGGTGGTCAACGCCGGCGACATCCTGTCCGGCCCGCTGGAGCCTTCGGCCACTGCGGACCTGCTGATGTCGCTGCAGCTGCCCACCATCCGCGGCAACCACGAACGCCACCTGCTGGACTGCGAACGGCGCCCGGGACATCCGACCGACCAGTTTGCATTCGAGCATACGACACCGGCGCAACGCGACTGGATCAGGGGCTTACCTACGACCCTGGCTGTTTCGGATCAGATTTTCATGTGCCACGGCACGCCGGCCGACGACCTGGTGTATTTCCTGGAACAGGTCGGCCAGCAAGGCTGCCGCATGGCAGCGGCGGCCGACATCGAGGCCCGCGCGGCGGGCATCGGCCACAGCCTGATCATCTGCGGCCATACGCACAAGCCGCGCGCCTATGCGATCTCCGGCGAACGCCTGGTGGTCAATCCCGGCAGCGTCGGCCTGCAGGCTTATGACGACGACCAGCCCTGCTTCCACGCCATCGAAAACGGCAGTCCGCACGCCCGCTACGCCATCTGCGAAAAAACCGCCCATGGCTGGGATGTCAGCCATCTCAACATCAGCTACGACCATCACAAGGCGGCTGCTACGGCGTTGAAAAACGGCCGGGCCGACTGGGCGACATGGCTGTCGACGGGAAGAATTTAGGACATAAAAAAACGGCGCATTAAAACAATGCGCCGCAACCTTAAGTCACTAAACTTCAGCTAGAAACTAGAATGCCACAGGACGCCATTTAAGCAAACGTTTTTCCAGTGTCGTCAGCAAATAATCCGCTGCCAGGGCCACCACTGCCAACACGATCATCGCCGCAAACACGCCGCTGGCGTTGAAAGCGCCTTGGGCGGTGGAAATCAGCAAGCCGATGCCTTGCTTGGAACCGAGGAATTCACCTACCACGGCGCCCACCAGGGCAAAACCGAAACTGACGTGCAGGCTGGCCAGGATCCAGCTCAGCGCCGAAGGAATCACCACCGACATCGTCACCTGGCGCGGCGAGGCGCCGAGGATCTGGGCGTTGGCAATCATGTAACGGTCAGCTTCGCGCACGCCCTGGAAAGCATTGCCGAACACGACAAAGAACACCATCACCACCGCCAGAGCAACCTTGGAAGCCATGCCCAGGCCCAGCGCGATCACGAAAATCGAGCCCAGCACTACCCGTGGAATCGAATTGGCGACCTGGATGTAAATGCTGAAGACATCCGATAGCAATTTATTACGACCCAGCAGGATGCCGCAGATGACACCGGCGACCGAGCCGATCAGGAAGCCGAGCACCGTTTCCTCCAAGGTCACCAGCACCTGTGTCCACAACGGTCCTTGCGACGTGCCTTCCACGATCCAGTCATAGATCTGCACCACGATCAGCGACGGCTGCGAAAAGAAGAACGGGTCTATCCATTGCAGCCTGGCCGCCAGTTCCCAGCCGCCCAGGGTCAGGATAAGGATGGCGACGCGCAGGGATATCACCAGCCAGTAGCGTTGCTTGATTTTGCGTTGTGCTTCTTGTTCGACAGTGGCCAGGCTGGCCGCGCTGAGTTTGTCGATTGTTTGTGCTTGATTCGGTACTTGACTCATATATTGCCTTTTTCCTTTCGCTTATGTGATATCCATATCTTCATAGGCGAGGGTATGTAAATGGATGTCTGCCTGTAATTAGCTGATGTGCACTTCTTCGCGCAGGTCGGCCCAGATCTTGCGCGAGATGTCGATGAAACGCTGTTCATAACGCACCTCGGACATTACGCGCGGCCGCGGCAGGTCGATCTCGTACACGCTCTTCAAGGTGGCCGGGCGCGCAGTCAGCACATAGACTTTGTCGGCCAGTGCAATCGCTTCTTCCAGGTCATGGGTGACGAATACCACCGAACCGGCTTGCGACGACCACAGCTGCAGCAGCTCATCCTGCATCAGGGTGCGGGTCTGCATGTCGAGCGCGCTGAACGGCTCGTCCATCAGCAGGATTTCAGGGCTGTTGATGAATGTCTGCGCCAGCGCGACGCGCTTGCGCATGCCGCCGGACAGTTGATGCGGGTAATGGCTGGCGAATTTATCGAGGCCGACCCGGCGTATCCATTCCTCCGCCAGCGCATACGCAGCGTCTTTCGGCTTGCCGCGGAACAGCGGCCCCGCCGCTACGTTGTCGATCACGCTGCGCCAAGGGAATACTGCATCGTTCTGGAATACAAAGCCGATGCGCGGATCGATGCCGCTGACCGGCTCGCCCATGATGCGCACCTCGCCCACGGTCGGCTTGAGCAGGCCGGTGATCATGCTCAGCGTGGTCGATTTGCCGCAGCCGGTCGGTCCCACAACGGCCACGAATTCGCCGCGCGCCACGCTCATGCTGAAATCGCGCAAGGCCACGGTGGCCTTGCCGTCGGGGGAGATGAAGCGGCAAGAAACATTGCGCAGTTCGATGGCGGGCGTGTCGCGTAACACCTGGGGCGCCGGCGTGGCTGCCGAGGGCATTACCGAGGGCGAGACATATGCTGCTTGAGTCATTTTGAATTCCTTTGCTGTGCGGGTCGGAGCGGTTCGCTGGACGCGAGTCTCCCCACTCGGAAGCTGCGCTTCCGACCTGCATGATGGTTAAGCTTCGGCCTTACTTGGCTTGGCTGACAAACTCGTTGGTATAGGTCTTGGCAAGGTCGATGTGCTTGCCCTTGACGTTAGGATTGAAACCCGACAGCACCTGCAGCACGGTTTCCGGGCCGCCTGGCGGCATTTTCCCATCCGCCGAAAACATCGGCAGTGAATTCTGCAAAGCCTGCACGTACATCGGCTTGTTATTGCCGTAGTAATCCTTCGGCATCTTGTCGGCGATTTCGGCAGCGCTATGGGTATTGATGAATTTCAGCGTCTTGACAAAAGCATGCGCCAGCTTGGCGGCTTCGGCCTTGTGCGCCTTCAGCCACGGGCCTTGGACATACAGGCTTGACGCCGGGTACAGACCGCCCAGCGCCTTGACCGTGCCTTCGACAGTACGCATGTCGACCAGCACTGAAGCTTCGCCGGTTTTCAGCAGCTGCGACACGGTCGGTTCGGTGGTCATGCCGGCGTCGATGCGGCCTTGCTTGATGGCGACGATGAATGTATTGTCGGCGCCCACCGGCAGCACCGAGTACTGGCTGGAAGTGATGCCGGCCTTGGCCGCCAGGTATTGCGTCAGGAAATTGGTCGATGAGCCGAGGCCGGTCACGCCCAGCGTCTTGCCTTTGACGTCAGCCATGCTCTTGATGGTGGCGGCAGCTTTGGTCGACACCATTTCGACTTCGCCCGGGACCTGGCCGAAAACCGTGATCGCCGTGACTTCCTTGCCCTTGCTTTGCAAATCGATGGAGTGGTCGTAGAAGCCGACTACCGCCTGCACCGCGCCAGCCAGCAGTTCATTTTCCGCATCCACGCCAGCCGGCTGCGACTGCAGTTCGACATCCAGGCCCTCTTCCTTGAAATAACCCAGCTGCTCGGTCAGCTTGGCCGGCAGGTAGATCATCTTGGTGATGCCGCCGACCATGATGGTGATTTTTCCCGAATCGGCTGCCATGGCCTGGCTCGCGCCAAGCACGCCGCTGCCAAGCAGCACGGCGGAAAGCAGGGAACCGCGGATGAGGGTATGCATTGAGTTGTCTCCGTTTGTTTTTTTGGGATAATGACCGGATCCGCAGGACAGCATGCCATTGTTCCAGTCTTGGGCGTATTCTAGGATGCGCTAACTTTCATCCAGCTTTCCAAATCCGCCTTATTTAACTTGCAGTGCAACATGAAGTGTCATATAAGCAGCCACATCCATGAAACTACTCCTGATCGAAGACAATCCGCCGCTGGCGCTATGGCTCAGCAAGATTCTGAAGGAAGACAAATTCACCATCGATCTCGCCAGCGACGGCGAAGCCGCCGACCGCCTGCTGCAAAGCGAAAGCTACGATGTGGTCCTGCTGGATCTGCAGCTGCCGAAGATGAACGGCAAGGCGGTTTTGCGCCGGCTGCGCGAGCGGCACAACAACGTGCCAGTCATGATCCTCACCGCCAGCGGCTCGGTTGACGAAAAAGTCGACTGCCTCGGCGCCGGCGCCGACGACTACCTGGTCAAGCCGTTCGAAGTGCGTGAACTGGTCGCGCGGATCAAGGCCCTGATCCGCCGCCAGACGCCGGACAAGGCGGCGGAAATGCATTGCGCCGACCTGCGCTACGACAGCAACACCCGGCAGTTCTCTATCGCCGGCCAGCTGCTGGCGCTGCCCGGGCGCGAACACGATGTGCTCGAAATCCTGATGCTGAAACAAGGCAAGACCGTCTCCAAGACCGCCTTGATGGACGGCGTGTTCGGCCTCGACGACGAACCCAGCGCCGACGCCATTGAAATCTACATCCACCGGCTGCGCAAGAAACTGGAGCACTGCCAGGCCGCCATCATGACCTTGCGCGGACTCGGTTACCTGCTCAAGCAGAAAGACGCTAATTGATCATCAGCCTACGCCTGCGCTTGCTGCTGTGGCTACTGATTCCGCTGGCGGTGTTTGTCGCCATCAGCGCTACGCTGTCGTACCGCAGCGCGCGCCAGACGGCGGACCTGATCCAGGACCATGCGCTGCTGGCGTCGGCGCAAGTGATCGCCGGCGAGATCCATTGGCTGGACGGCGTGCCGCATGCCAGCATTCCGCCGGCAGCGCTGGAACTGCTGGTCTCGCCCATGCAGGACCAGGTGTACTACCAGGTGATTACCGACAACGACAGCCTGCTGGCCGGCCGTCCTGATTTCCCGCAAGCGCTGCGTTTTCCCTTGAGCACACCAGCGTTCAGCACCATCGATTACCACGGCCAGATACTGCGCGTGGTGAGCCAGGTGCGCACCTTGTACAACGCCGGCCAGCTGCGCAAGATCGCCGTGCTGGTGGGCCAGACCACCGGCGCCCGCGACCAGATGCTGGCCGACCTGTGGCGCCCTGCCCTGCACCGCCAGATCGCCATGCTGCTGCTGGCTGCCGCTTTGGTAGTGATCGGCTTGAGCATGGAACTGCGGCCGCTGATGCATTTGAAAAACCAGCTGGCTGCGCGCGATGCAACCTCGCTGTCGCCGATCAAGGCCGGCCAGCTGCAGCTGGAGCTGCGGCCCATCGTCGAAGCCATCAACCAGACCATCCAACGCCTGAACACGCAGGTGTCGGCGCAAAAGCGCTTTATCGCCGACGCCGCCCACCAGTTGCGTACGCCGCTCACCCTGCTCGATTCGCAAATCCAGTTTGCGCGCCGCCTGGGCGATGAAAACAGGCGCACCGAAGTGCTGCAGGTGCTGCAGGCGATGCACGAAAGCAGCAATAACATGAACGAGCTGACCAACAAGCTCTTGCTGCTGTCGCAGGCGGAAGCCTCCAACACCACCGCCTTCCTGCGGCAGCCGGTAGACCTGCTGGCGGTGTCGGCCGCGGTGCTGGAAGAAATCGTCGACCTGGCGCAGCGCAAGAACATCGACCTCGGGCTCGAGACAACCTTGCAGCATGCATGGGTGATGGGAAACGAAGCCTTGTTCAGCGCCATGATGATGAACCTGGTCGACAACGCCATCCGCTATACCCCCGTGGACGGCACAGTGACCGTGGCCATCGGCGCCGGCCATGGGCAAGTCGAGATCAGTGTCAGCGACAACGGTCCGGGCATTCCGGCCGAAGTGCGCGACCGCGTGTTCGAACGTTTTTTCCGCAACGCCGCTCCGGGACAGGATGGCACTGGCCTCGGCCTGGCGATCGTCAAGGAAATCGTGATGGCAGCGCAAGGCAGCGTGACGCTCGGCGCCGGCGAACAGCAGCGCGGCCTTGCAGTGTTGCTGCAGTTGCCCTCCTGTGCCGCGCCGGGACCTGAGCAACAATTCTAAAGTGCCGCCAGCAAGAAACTTTATTTTGCAGTATATTCTTGCCTAGGCAATGAATATTCAAGTAGCAATTAAGCAGCAATCAAGCAGCAATTAAGCAGACAAGTTGAGAAAACCGTGAGTAACCGACCCCCATTATTCACTCTGGACACTTACCAGATTGAAGAAAGCATAGGCTATCTGTTGGCGCGCTCGCGTGCCATGATGATCAGAAGCTCAGACGAAGCTTTGATGCCGCACGGAATTACCCACGCGCAAGGCGCCATTCTCTTGATGTTGTCAACAGGAAAATATTCGACGGCCGCTGACCTGGCCCGCGAGACGTATACCGATGCGGCATCCACCAAGCGCATGATCGATCGCCTGGTGGCGCGTGACCTGATCAAGCGCGAGCCATGTGCAAATGACCGGCGTTTGATGAAACTGCACCTGACTGCGAGCGGCATAGAGTTGTCGAAAGTGGTGCCGCAAGCGTTTTGCGGCGTGCTGAACAAGCATTTTTCAGAGTTCAGCGCAGAAGAGATCGGCTTTTTGAAATCGATGCTCAGGCGGTTGCTGGAAAGCAATGCAGCACCGGAGAAAACACATTGACTATGCAAGATTAATTTATTCAATATTACTTTTAAACAAGCAGCTGTTCCCGGTAGTCTTCCTATCTGTGGCCGCTAAACCAATCCGTCAAATCAACACCGACATGAACTCTCATCCATCTCCAGCCCGACGCAGCCTGCCGAAACTTGGCACCCAGCGCCTTGTGATCAGCGCCGCCGTACTATTGCTGGCGGCGTGCGCCAATTTCAGCGGCATCCACAGCACCGCCAACACCAACAATCCGGACGACTACGCCTCTGCCTCTTCCCTGCCGGGACAAGGCGGTTTATGGCCGGCCGGTTCCTGGGTCAGCACCATCGGCGGCAGCCAGCTGCAGCAGCTGGTGGATGAAGCGCTGGCGGGCAATCCTAACCTGCAAGCCGCCGCCGCCCGCATCGGCGCCGCGCGCGCCATGGTGGAGGCGGCTGGCGCCACCAGCAAGCCGCAAGTCGGCGCCAGCCTGTCGGCCACCCGCGAACGGTTTTCCGAGAACAGCATTTATCCGCCCCCGTTCGGCGGCATGTATGTGACGGATTATGAAACCGCGCTGAATTTTTCCTACGACCTGGATTTCTGGGGCAAGCACAGCGCGCAGCTGCGCTCGGCCATTTCGCAAAGCAAGGCGGCGGAAGCCGAACACTATGCGGCGCGCCTGGCGCTGACCGCCGGCATCTCGAAAGCCTGGCTGCAGCTGGGACGGCAATACTCCCAGCTGGACCTGACCAACCAGCAGCTGGTGCTGCGCGACAAGCTGGACAAGCTGACCCAGCAGCGCTTCGCCGCCGGCCTCGACACCCAGAGCGACAACCAGCAGAGCCGGCAACAAGTGGCCGGCCTGCGCGCCGAACAGGCGCAATGGCAGGAAGCGATCGCGCTGACCCGCAACCAGATCGCGGCACTGATGGGCCAGGGCCCTGACCGCGGCTTGAAAATCGCACCGCCGGCATTGCCGGCCGACGCCACCATCGCCTTGCCCGACCAGCTGCCGCTCGGCCTGCTCGGACGACGGCCGGATGTGGTCGCCGCACGCTGGCAGGTGGAAGCCGCGCAAAGCGACATCAAGGTCGCCAAGACCGAGTTCTATCCGGATATCAACCTGACGGCCATGGCTGGTTTTTCCAGCCTCAGCTTTTCGCAGTTCCTGAACCACAGCAGCAAGGTGGTCGGCATCGGCCCGGCAATCCACTTGCCGATCTTTGAAGGCGGCGCCCTGCGCGCCCAGCTCAAGGGCCGGGTCGCTGCCTATGACGGCGCCGTGGCGACCTATAACCAGGCGCTGAATGACGCTTTCCATGAAGTGGCGGACAGTGTGCAGTCGCTGCAGGCTGCCGAAACCCAGGACAAGAACCAGCAGGCGGCGGTAGAGGCCGCCGAACGCGGTATGAAACTGGCCGAACAGCGGCAACAGGTCGGCACCGCCAACATGCTGCAGGTAGTGAGCACGCAGATTTCCTGGCTGGCGCAGCGCAAGCTTGAACTCGACACGCGTGCGCGCCGGGCCGACCTGCGCGTCAACCTGATCAAGTCGCTGGGCGGCGGCTTTGACGCTTCGGCCGAGGGACTCAATCCGGCCGAAGCAAGTGCAAGCACCGCCAGCCCGCAAGCAAACGCCGCTAACTGATTCCCCAGATAAACCGTTCACTTATTGCGAAACCCGCATCATGACCACACCAAATCAAACTCCAGAAAATCAGTCTCCAGCTGCCGCCGCTCCGGCGCCAGCGGCCGCCAATGGCAACGGCAAGCGTCGCAGCCTGCTGATCGGCGTCACTATCGCCCTTATCATCGTCCTGATCGCCTATGGCATCTGGTGGTTCATCTATGCCCGCCATTACGAAAACACCGACGACGCCTATGTCGGCGGCAACGTGGTGCAAGTAACGCCGCAGGTCGGCGGCACGGTATTGGCGATCAACACCGACGATACCGAACTGGTGCAGGCCGGCAAGCCGCTGGTCGAACTCGACAAGGCCGACGCCAAGGTTGCACTGGACCAGGCGGAAGCCCAGCTGGCGCAAACCGTACGCCAGGTGCGCACGCTGTTCGTCAACAACAATGCCCTGGTTTCCAACGTCACCGCGCGCACCTCTGAGCTGGAACGCGCCCGCGCCGACCTGGCGCGCCGCCAGCAGCTGATCAGCACCGGCGCCGTATCCAAGGAAGAACTGGATCACGCCAAGGTCGCGGTACAGGGAGCGGAAGCTGCGCTGCAAGCCGCACGCGAACAACTGGCGTCGAACCGGGTATTGACTGACCACACCACGGTCGAACAGCATCCGAATGTGCAGAATGCCGCGGCCCAGGTGCGCAATGCTTACATCAACCTGGCCCGCACCACCCTGCTCGCGCCAACCACCGGCTACGTTGCCAAGCGTTCGGTGCAGGTCGGCCAGCGCGTCGCCGCCGGCACGCCGCTGCTGTCGATCGTGCCGCTGAACGCCTTGTGGGTTGACGCCAACTTCAAGGAAGTGCAGATCAAGAACATGCGCATCGGCCAGCCGGTAACTTTGGATTCCGACGTATATGGCTCCAAGATTGAATACCACGGCACAGTGGTCGGCCTGTCAGCCGGCTCCGGCTCGGCCTTCGCTTTGCTGCCGGCGCAAAACGCCAGCGGCAACTGGATCAAGATCGTGCAGCGAATTCCGGTGCGTATTTCGCTGGATCCGAAAGATCTGGAAACCCATCCGCTGCGGATCGGCGTCTCGATGAACGTCACGGTCGACGTCGCCCAGACCGAAGGCACCTCGCTGACCGCGGGCACTGCGCGCACCGCGCCGGCTTACACTACCGATGTCTTCGACAAGAGCGGCCAGGAAGCAGATGCGCGCATCGCCAGCATCATCGCCGCCAATAACAATGCAGCTGCGGCACACTAAGCTGCTGCCTGCCCTGCAGGATGCCGCCATCGTAACGGTGGCGGCATCCGCCATGCGAACCTTTACCGGAATGCCTTCATGAGTTCCCCAAAACCAGCGATGCCTGCGCGGCCGCCATCGCAACCACTGCCGCCGCTGACCGGCGGCAAACTCGTCATGGGCACGGTAGCGCTGTC